>CAZDBE010000364.1:0-5407 GCA_964503675.1 uncultured Pirellulaceae bacterium
CCTTTTATCTGTCCGTCGCGAGGCGAACGGTTCCATGCCATTAACCCAACTTTTTTCGTGGGCCTAGGCGACTACGTTTCGTTCCACATGTCGCAAGGAATGGTTGATGAGTTGGCGAACACGCACATGATAACCGTTCCCTTCAGCCCACCAGATCCAAATTTTGGATGGACAGGTCCAGAAGCTTGGAACGAAGAAAATGATCGGTACCCGGGATTGATCACTAAGAGTGGTAACTTCGATCGAGCCAGTAATCCAAAATTGACTAAAAAATACAGCAAGAGGACATTTGGAAATATTTCAGATGGTTCGTCAAACGTTATGATGTTTGGCGAAGCGGCTGCCGACGCAAGCAACTATAACACCGACAGCTCATACGCTCACGCATGGGCAATGGGCCGGGGTTATTTCATGCATGGCTGGACGACTTCAAGAACATGGAGTGACCAAGGTTTTGTCAGTGATAACGCCGTCGATGTTGGTAGTGCTCATGTGACGACCTTTGGATCTGCACATCCCGGAACGTTCAGTTGTGTTTTTGGAGATGGCTCTACTCACAGTGTCAACAAAAATTTAGGTATAGTAGATTTCCGTCGCATGGTTTCAATCGCAGACGGCGAAGTTTTTGACCATAGCGCTCTGTAAGCTGACAAGTAGTAATTACGCTGCATGACCAACGAGCTCTTCGTATTCGCGGAGAGCTTTTTTTTTAGGAAGGCTGGAGATGATGTCTGGTGTTGCAAAAACCACTTATTTGTTTGCGATGACTTTTTTGGCTTGTTTCATTGGGTGTGACTCAACCCATCCAATGACAAAGTTGATGAGTAAACAAAATCAACTAAACATCCAAAAGATTACTAATACCTATGTGCTATTCGTGGGCATGAACCCCAAAAGGGCCTCACCAGCATCAAAGGAAGAATTAATCAACTTCTTACAAACCGATCCAAATATCGATCGTAATCTTGAGTTTATGGGGATTGACAGAGGACAGTATGAAAATTTTTGGACAAGTGAGAACGACGGCGAGGAGTTTACAGTTTTGTGGGGCCAGAAAGTAACTTCTTTCGAGGGTGTTGGTATTCCCATCGTCTTCGAGAAAAGCGGCGCTGATGGTGTGAGGCAGGTTGGTCTTACCAATGGAACGATTCTGGATGTCTCCGACGACGCGAAGTATGATCGGTTGCTCAAAGGCAAGATCGATAAGGCGGATGCCGGGCAAAGGGAAACAGGATTGGTCCGCGAGAAGCCTTGAGACTACTTCCCGTCATAACTCTCTTTAAAATTTCGGATGTACCACCAAACAAGCGACGCAAAGAGGTGTAAAAAACGTATAGCCTGATCAGCCTAGGCTCGAAAGCAAGTCACGCGTCTTAGTGTTGCAAAATGAGGGCTTTTTGAAGAAGCATTGGAACCGTGTTTGCTGTGCATTGCTTTAACTGTGTAGCCCGACATATAGGAGTTCTCTAGCAGCATTGCCTCTGACATCTCGGGAGCTCCCCAACGTTCCTGTCTCGTAAATGGACGTTTCTCAGCTGGTTTGAGATCAATTAGCTGGTCATCCATCTACTACAACAATCGGTCGGTTCAATCGACGATTGGTCAACGCGTACCAAAGATTTACCAAATTGTAGATTCTTCTGGAACCGATGCCGATTTGGACTCTATAATTGCGTTGTCCAAACAGTATTCTTCTTAACCTTTTTTCGCTACTCGCACTATGTATCCAAAGAGAAACACTCGGGGCTTCACGTTAGTTGAACTTTTGGTCGTGATTGCCATTATTGGTATCCTAATCGGTATGTTGTTGCCGGCAGTACAACAAGTACGCGAGGCGGCTCGTCGAACGGAATGCTTGAACAACCTCAGGCAGCTAGGGTTGGCGTCTCTAAATTTTGAGTCTTCCCGAATGAGGTTTCCTACATGCGGTGGCAACTTTGATGCCAATGCAGGTGATCCCTTCGGCGACTCGCAAGTCTATGAAGGCGTACAAAGCGGATCATGGGTGTTTCAAAACCTGCCGTTCTTTGATCAAAACCCCGCTTACAACAAACGCAACTCGGTTGGCTATTTTGGGGCCGGGGGGCTCCCCGGACTGATGACATTCAACTTCCCGATGATGGCGTGCCCCTCGCGCGGCCAGCGTGTTTGGTCAGGCCCTAATCCAAATGGCGGCCAGCTCAATACTTTCTCCGGCGACTACGCGAATGTCGCCGCACCCACTTTTTACATCTGCACCAATGGACTACTTGGCGGTGCCGTCCCTGCTCTCTACGGCGGAGCCGATTATGTTGATAACATTGCAGTTGATCCAAGCCTGACAGGCGAGGACATTCCCGGTGAGCAAAACGACTATTGGGTGGGCGTTATCACCAAAGGTTTTTCTATTGATAGTGCAGGACTTCTTACCAAGTATCCGCGAATCGGTTTTGCAGCAATCTCCGATGGATCATCAAACACTTTGATGTACGCCGAAAAATCTGCCTACATTAAAAATTACTCGGCCAACGTCGACGGCGATTGGCTGGCCAACGGGCTGGGTGAATCCTTCGGTCAACTTGGCGTAGGAAACTTTTCAACCCATCGCTCTATCTCACGTCCAGTTGCCGATGCAAATGAAGCCGGTCACGTCGTCCCCGGCAGCGACCCACCTGTTTTAAGAGCCCAGCAACGACTTGGATCTGCCCACCCAGGTACCTTCAACGCGGTTCTGGCTGACGGATCAACCCACGGAATCTCAGCCGAAGCGGCTGTTAGCTCGCTTTGGTTTCTTGTCGATCGAAGTGACGGAGAAGTTCTCAACGTGAAGGATCTGTAGGCCAAACCTACTGCCCGCAATATAGTCTGAGCTCTTTTGATTGACCCCTGAGCCTCGCCAAGATCTCATGACCAGATGATGGTTGAGGAATGAAAATTCTTGCATCGTTCGTATACATTTCAGTTGTGTTCTTCGGTCTTGGTGCTGCTTTTGCCAAGGAACTCCCGCAACAGGGCCCTGACGCGTGCGTCTACATTCGCACCGCCGATGCCGAACTCAGTGGAGACACTTTCTCTGTAGAATTTCAACTCGCTGAGCCGGGAGCGTATTCACTGCAACTCGTGCACGCCCCTGAGATTGCTGAACCTACGGCGTCCGTTAAAGTCGATGATGCTCCTGTCACTGGTGCTCTGGCACGCAAATACTGGATCGAGGATGGGATCGTCTCGAGCTTTGAATCACCGGTAGTGCTAGAGACCGCGGGGAAAAAGAAGATCACCGTGCAGTGTTCCTCTAAGCCCAATTGGGTTCGTCTGGTGCCAGCGATCTACGAGAGCAGCCGCATCAAGGTTGGGTCGTATCACTACCACCAAGAGTGGGTCCGGATCCACGAAAGCCCCGAGAAGAAAGCTGCCCAAAAGTGGTTTAAGGGTGCGAAGTTTGGGATGTTTATCCACTGGGGTGTCTATTCCCAAGCCGCAGGAAGCTGGAAGGGGGTGAAGATCGAGGATTCCGGGCACAAGGGCCCGCGCGTAGCAGAGTGGCTGATGTACACCTTTAAGATCACGCGCGACGAATACCGAGAGTACGCCAAGCAGTTTCACCCTGACCAATCCTTTGCCCAAAAGGTGGCCGTCCTCGCGAAACGAACCGGGATGAAGTACGTCGTGATCACCTCCAAGCACCACGATGGGTTTGCTCTTTTTGATTCCAAACATTCGGATTGGGACATTGCCGACGCCACGCCGTATGAAGGCGACCTGATCCTAGAGCTATACGAAGCCTGCCGTGCACGGGGCATCGACTTCGGCGTCTACTATTCTCACGGTCACGATTGGATGGACGGAGCCGATGCGAACTACGTGAAAGAGAAGGCCAGACGAGACGAGTACAATGTACCCATCCGCATCAATGGCAAAAACCTTTGGGACCCGAGCCCAGATGTCTATAAGGAGTACCTAGAGAAGAAGGCCTATGCTCAGGTGCGGGAACTTGTCGAGATGATGCCAGAGCTTCGCCTCATCTGGTTCGACGGCGACGGCCTCGTCACCGAAAGACAGGCCCTCAGGTTCTACAAAATGGTTCACGAGCTGAACCCTAACATCATCGTGAATCGACGCGTGGGCTATGAATATGGCGACTACATGGATGCGGGCGATAACCGCACGCCTAAGGCAGGTGAACTGATCCCAAAGTACTTCGAGACCTGCGGGACCGCGAACCACTCTTGGGGATACAAGGCCCATGACCACAAGTGGAAGTCTACAGCCCAACTCCTGCGTAAATTCGTCGATATCATCTCCAAGGGCGCAAACTACCTACTCAACATTGGCCCTGATGGGAAAGGCACTGTTCCCGAGCCATGCGAACGAAACTTCCTCGAACTTGGAAAGTGGGTCCAAGCTCATGGTGAGGCAATCTACGGTACCAGTCGCTGGATTCAGTTTTCCGAGAACGTGAACCCAGAGAAGAACGCGGCAAACGCGGCCGGCGAATTTTGGTTCAGTGCCAAGGACAACCACGTTTACGCGATGTCGCTGACTCCAGCCCCAGCAACCGTTACTATCGAAGCATTTCAAACCAGTCGCGGGAAAGTTTTGGCCGTAAGACTGCTCAATGGCCCCGAACTAGAATCTTGGAAACAAGGCACAAGTGGTTTAGAGATGGACTTTTCTACAATCGAGACCGGAGAACGCGGCTATGTGATAGAGGTGACGCTAGATAAGTAGGCCACTTCTCTTTGCGAAGTTTCGTGACAGACTAATAGTCGTTTGCGTAATCTTCTATCTCATAGTAAGCGACTGTATCGTACAGGTAAGCTACGTTGTATTCTCGCAGGCACTTCGGCGGGTTAGCTTTGTCAAAGATTACCACGTCGTACCCACCTGGCATGCCTCCGTACCAACCGATCGATACATGATCTTCTTGCTTGTACAAGCTCATAGGAAAATCACTTAAGTTGAAGATGTCGTGACTTTCTTTTAGTTCCTCAAGGAAACTTTGATAGTTCTCGTCACCACGCCAAAGCTCGCCAGAATCATCACAATACTTTTCGTAGGCGGCATCAATAAAGCCAGATATTTCCTGAAAGTCTTGTTCGGAGTATTGGCTCAACCTTACAGCAACCCCGTTGGGAATAAACTTTGAGGCCGTGATACCAATGGTCCAAATTAGTACTACCGCGCAGATAATCCCTATCGTTTTCTTGTTCCTGTACTTCTTCCATAAGAGGCTGAAGACTGGAGAGAAAGTAAAATACGGGAGCAAGAACAACACTGGAAAAACAATGATCGTTCCCATTGGGTTTAGCCAATACTGCCAAGCGAATGAGTTTGCACTCATCGCAAGGAAACAGAGTAGCACGATGATCGGCGATCTGTAGTCAAATAGAGTTCTTATCATTTCACCTAGGCTTTGTCCCAAAGTCGC
>CAZDBE010000365.1:0-5353 GCA_964503675.1 uncultured Pirellulaceae bacterium
AACCTTGGGCGCACGAAACGGGAATTGTTGAACAAGTTAGCGGCCAACTGTTCATTGATGGCAAGGATCCTTACGAAGCCTCTTTTACGTTGACTTGCGAGCATCAAAAAAGCCCTTCCGACCTTGGTGAGTGGAGGGCGACTGCGATTGTCGAAGGCGGGCCGAGTGTCGTTGGTTTTCAACTTCCAGACGCCCCCGCAACAATCAAAATCAGTAACCGGAATGATGCAAAAGCATACATCTTCGGGTTAGACTGGATCGACGACAACACCAAGGCTGTCTTCAGTCTCGGAGGAGGTCTGACCGACTACCCTTCGGAGGTGATTCAGGAAGATTCTGAATTAATCAGTTTGCACGAAGATGTTCGGAAGGCAATCGCCAGTTCTCACGTCCAACTTAAGAATGGACTTGATGTCGGCGCTGAGCAAGTCATTGCAACGACAGTGGAAAAAGCGGAGTTTGATTTCTTTGAACCAAGAGGAGTGGTAGACTCGCAGGCAAATTCCAAGTTGGCTTGCCAGTCAGCGGCAGTTGTATTAGCGTCGATCGTAGATTTGTTTGAAAACGAACAGTCGACATCAATATTCTTATGGCAGGTTTGCAACGCGATCTTGAGTCGCAAAAATCTGGCGCTGAGGCTTATTCCCAAAGAGGCCAATTCCTTGCAGGTGATAGCTCGGAAGTCAGATGCAGATGCACCAGATGAACTACTGTTTTGGTTGATCGAACGCGTTGTGGACTTTGAAGTTGACTCTAAAGACACGAGTTCCAAAACTTAGGGTTAGGCCGCCTTCGCTGGAAGCGCAGGATCACCAAATGCATTCCGATAAGAAACGGCTTCTGACAAAACCACTTGTTCGAAGCCTTTCCTAAACTTCTTTGCCCATAGTTCACGCTTCGTAGCTGAAAGCGACAACGATAGTTGCTGAAAAATCTCCGGAGACATTGGCTGACAACCGGGAGCTTTCGCGCAGGCAAAATACTTCAGGTAGGAGTTATAGAGAGTAGTGTTGATCATAGTACATCCTTGTCCTTATCTCGAAATTGTACTGACGATCTCTCAAGTCAGGAAAGACCAATTGAACGTTGCTTGCACCAGCGGTTTTCGCCAACACAAAGATCTCTTTTCGCCTTCTTAAACCACAGAAACACTGAGTGCACGGAAGTCAAACGTACCAAATTTCGTTGGTTCAGCGTCTTTCGTGGTTGTCCTCGTTTCTCCGTTCAGTTCACGGTGGGTGACCGCTGAGCTACTGTTGGACAGAGCAATACCGCTGCGATCGGCAAAAGATCGTGCAAGGGAACGCGGCGACAACTTCGTGAAACGACTCGATGGCTGTGTCGCCATCAGCGCCGTCCCAATCCAGCACCTGTGGCGGTTGGCGGTCACACTCCGGGTCATTAAACTCAACCTCCGGGTCGAGCATACTGAAGCCGAACGCGCGTACGGCGTTCAGGTCCTCTCCAAGTGTGCGTGAAACGGCTTGGTCAATTTCGAATTGGGTCATCGTGTTCTCCAGAAAGAAAACGGCCGCCCCGTCGGAGCGGTCGCGTTTTGTTAAAACGAACCGCTCCGCAAAATTGCGTAGCAGATAAAGAAAACTCGACTAATCCATTAGTCTTGGCTTACTAGCCAATTTTTCCGCAACCAGTCGATTTCGGCGGTAATCGCGGCCGTCCGACAATCGAACGGGCCGAGGTGTGGGCCTCCGACTAGTGACAGGTCGGCAATCCAATTGCCAACCGAATCGGGCTCAACGTTTGAAGCCCGAGTGATTGATAGCTTTCCGAATTGAGAAAGCGGAAGTGCTTCGTCGTAAATGCACTTCGTCGCGCCGGAAGGAAGGATGATAAGTTCCATCAATCCTCCGATCTCGCCCGCCGTGAAGGCCGGATGATGTTGCGTCTTGGTTTTTCGATCATGAGTTGGTCGAGCGATGACTGAACGCTTGCCAAGTTTGTCGAAAGGCTCCGACGGAGCGAATCGTTGTCGCGAAGAGACTGGGGCTGAACTCCATTCATCATTTGCTCGCAACGATTTACAAGTTCATCGAGCTGTTCGTTCGAGCGCACATTTAGCTCGCGGAACCGATCAAAGAACGCCATCATGTTCGTCAGCGAAGAATCACGGAAGATCTTGGGTT
This sequence comes from uncultured Pirellulaceae bacterium, assembly GCA_964503675.1. Classification (GTDB taxonomy): domain Bacteria; phylum Planctomycetota; class Planctomycetia; order Pirellulales; family Pirellulaceae; genus Mariniblastus. Next base: position 2,145 of record CAZDBE010000365.1, read on the forward strand.
TGCCATCGTCATCACCGGATAAACGCTCGGCCAAATGATTTACCAATGAACCCAGTTCGTCAACGAACGCCTGTTCCGCCATCGCAACAGTCTCTTCAAATCTTTGCGACACAAGCCGCGACTGCTCGGCGTAGACTTCGGGGTTAAGTCGCTTCAAATAATTCGGCGCATCCACGCTTGGGAAATCCCACTCCACAGCAAATTCTTCCACCAGTGAAATCGGATAGTCACTCAAGTCGTATAGCGAACCCAATCGAATCCTCGCCGCGTCCTTCAACTCGGAAAAGTGTTCGTTAAGCAATTGAACTCCAGCTTCAAGCTCCGCTTCGTATCCCCGCAAAGCGTGATTGAAATCGTCGATACGATCTTGCTTGATAAGCCGAATGCCAGCTTCGGGAAACGCAAGCGACGAGTCCTTCCAATACTTGGTAATCTGAGACTTTAGCGACGTGAGCGCCCGATACCGTTCGTCCTTGGTGTCGATCAAACGCTTCGCCGCGCTGATTGCTTTACCTTCGGCACCAAACGACTCAGCCGCCTGCGATTTCTGGGCTGAAGACAACGACTTCGTCGTTCCAAACCAGCGGAATTTGACCCTGCAAGACGCGAAGTCAGCTCTAACCCGATTCGCGGAATTACTTAGAGACTGACCATCAGTACGGCTCTCTGTTTCGGGCTCAACAATTGTGCTCATGAAACCTCCTTTCGTGTTTGGGTTGAACAACCGTCGTGACTAGAACAAAACGTTCAGCATCCCGAATAGAAACGTGATGGTGGCGTAAGCAATAAGAATCACAGCGAGCAAAGCGTAGCCACCAAGCTCGTTGATGAACTCCCAAGTCGTCGGCTTGCTTGCAGGATCCAGCTTTTTCTGTACTCGCCGAACGGCAAAGTAAAGAATCAACCCACCGACAATGCACAAGCCAAGCGGCATCGCGATGAACTCAAAGATTCCGATTCCAAACATGGACTTCTCCTAACGTAAAGACAAAAGAAAAAGCACCGCGTGAAACGGTGCTTGAAAAACCACAGCGTGTGGCAGGAAATACTGGACACCATTAAGGCGCAGGGACGAGCACCGACGCGATCAATGAGAGGTCAGACTGAAAATTCAATTCATCATTCGACGACGCAGCGATAAGTCGTTCGCTTTCAACCACAACCGCTGCTGCATCGACAAGGACGTAAAACAGATCGAATTCGTCAAAGAGCTTGCGGGCGTGTTTTACGTTTTCGATTGAGACGTCTGCAACTCGCCCGTCAAGATAGTGGAACAGAGCCTCCGATCCGCTTGGGCTCATTTCTTCGTCCAAGAATTTAAGTGCCGCTCGGACGACGGCAAGATGCTTCTCCGTCAGCATGAAACCTCCTTTCGATTCGAGAAATGTCAATTCAAAGACGGATCAACTGTGACCTTTCTTCGTGACCGCGATTTCTTTTTTGAAAACTGATAGATGCCACCGCGTTCGCTATCGAGACAACGACCGCTGGCCCAGTTTCTCAAGGCGTCTACGGATTCGCTCGCAGTGACGGCAACAGGTACTACATTGATCGCGGCTTGAACCAGCGGCAGATCATACAGAGACGCAAGCCGACAACACGATCGCACTTCTGCGCCAGTCCACTGATCGTCCTTTGGAAGTTTCTGCTTCGCATCCAATTCAAACAGTGAAATGTACTGTTGCCAAATTCGATCCTTCTGATCGCGACCGGGAAGATCAAGAAACACGACTCCATCAAAGCGTTCAGCGCGAGTCAGTTCAGGCGGCATCTTGGAAATGTCATTGCACGTCGCAACGAGATAGACGTTTGAAGTGTGATCGTTCATCCAAGACAACAGCGTCCCGAACATACGAGACGAAACACCACTGTCACCATTGCTCGAACTGATCGCTCCGCTGAGCGCCTTTTCCAATTCATCAATGAACAAGATGCAGGGAGCCATCGCATCAACGATCTGTAACGCACGACGAATATTGGCTTCCGTTTGTCCAACGAGGCTTCCCATCAACGCACCGATATCCAGCACCAATGTTGGTCGACCCGATTCTTTCCCGAGCGCTTTGGCGAATGCAGACTTGCCCGTTCCACTCACGCCAAGAAGCAAAACACCACGCGGTCGTTTAAGCGGATTGTTTCGATCAGGTCGCAGCAACGAACGTTTGCAAAACGCTTTCAAATTCTCAAGGCCGCCTAGCGAACAGAAATCCTCATTGCCATGATACAACTGCATCATGCCAGACTTCTTCAACATGCCAGCCTTCAATTCCCAGATCGCATCCGGCTCGATGCGGCCACGGCGAACCAAACTCAGACTGAAAGCGTTCTCCGCCTCCAGCCGAGTCAGTCCAGCCGCAGCGTCAAGAATGGTTTGCAAATCGGTGTCATCAGGCAGCTCTTCGTCTTCGGTCGCAATCTCTCGCGCAATCGCTTCAAGCTGTTCACGATCCGGCAAAGCATGTTCGACAACAACAAACAGCTTTTCCAATTCAATCGGAATCGTCGCCTTCGGCGAAAGCCCGACCACGAACGTTCGATTCTGTTTCCCCGACATAAGCTGGTGTTGAAGCGCCTGCAAAACTTCAGTTGACGATACGAACTTGTGCAAGTTGTTCATCACCAACACAGCCGTTCCGTCGTTGGATGACATCGCATTCAACGCTTTAACTGCAGCCAACGGATCATCCGCATCTACAACTTCCTCGTTGCTAATGGTTAGCCCGCGATCAATATCCCAAGTCGCCAATTGCCAGTCTTGGTCATGACACAGTCTTTGAATTTCGGTGATCGCTTCATTGTGTTCATGGGTTTCGATCCAGATCCCAGTGAAGCAAGCTGAAATCAACTCACACAGTTTTTCTTTTAGCATATTGCTCCCTGTAACAATTCAGATGTAAAAACAAAACGACCACGATTTCAAGTTTGGAAACCGCAGCCGTTTGTGTGTTTTGGTAATGGCAAATGCAAGCCATCAATGTGAGTTCTCAACCGACATGTTCGTTGAAGCTTGCTCGTGAAATTCGGGCTTAAGCTTCTCTGACGCGACTGAACCCAATGCGGACTCGATAAACTTGCTCGCTTCCTGACAAGCATCGCCGACAAAGCCTTTTGTTTCGACTTGGCTCTCACCTTTTGGCGAAACAATGATCTCGATCGTTTTCAAACTTCACCTCCTACGCTTACCGTCAGCTTGATCGCACCGTTGCCGA
>CAZDBE010000366.1:0-5321 GCA_964503675.1 uncultured Pirellulaceae bacterium
ATTATAAACCGGCTCGGTTCACCCGATTTTGCTCGCTTGCGAGTTGGAATCGGAAAACCTCCACCTCGGTGGGACACGGCCGACTACGTTCTGGGGAAATTTGATTCCGATGAACGGACGTTGATTGACGCAGCAATTGCCACGTCGGCCAATGCAGTAGAAGCTTGGGTCAGCGAAGGGGTTCAAAACGCAATGAACCGCTTCAATGCAGACCCGGCCAAAGCCAAAAAACGGGCGGAGGCAAAAGCGGAAAACAAAGACAACAAGAAGAGAGATGCAGCAGAAAACGTTCGAATGGACGACGTTCTGACCAGCGAACAAAGTGCGGCGTCCGTAGAGACGAAGCCAGATACAAATTAAACTTTAGAGTCGAATTACAAGGAAATCGGAACGTGGCAAAAAACGTTTACGAGTGCATGTTTATCTTCAACGCAAACACCTACGCGAAGAATCCCGCTGGTGTTGCCAAGAACGTTGAGGAAATGATCAAGGGCGTCGACGGCAAGATTCTTGCCAGTCGCCTTTGGAACGAGCAAAAGCTCGCTTACCCAATCAATGGCCAACGTAAGGGTGCTTATTGGTTGACTTACGCGGAAATCGATTCGCTCAGCGTGGCCAAGCTTAACCGCACGTGTCAGCTGAATGATGGCGTTTTACGCCATCTCGCGATCAAAATTGACCCGCGTTTGGTCGATACGATGGTCGCCGTTGCCAAAGGCGAAACTGTTGCTGAAGCACCGGCTGAAGGCGACGCTGCTGCAGGTGATGCGAAACCAGCACCTGCCGCAGCCAATTAAGAAATTTTACAGCGATCAAGCTCGTCGCGACCAAACGTGTCATGGCGCGTGGTAGGATGATAAAAGCTGACATGCACTGTATTGTCTAAGCTTCCATCCCCCTTTTGATCTGTTCGGAGATTACTCATGGCCAGTTACAATCGAGTCATTATTGTTGGAAATTTGACGCGCGACGTCGAACTTCGGTATATCCCATCGGGGACCGCAGTCACCGACATCACGTTGGCCGTCAATGAACGAATCAAGAAGAATGACCAGTGGATTGACGAAGCAAATTTCTTCGACGTCACCATGTGGGGGCGTACAGCCGAAGTAGCTGCGGAGTACCTTTCCAAAGGTTCCAATGTTTTGGTCGAAGGTCGACTGCGACAGGAAAAATGGGAGCAGGACGGGCAAAAGCGGTCAAAAGTAAAAGTCATCTGTGACAAAATGCAGATGTTGGGCTCCAAAGGTGGAGGGCAGGGGGGCAATTCTTCAAGTGGGAATTCCGCTTCATCACCAGCACCTCACCAACGACCTCAGGCCGAACAACAAACAGCCCAAACGCAACCGGCTCAAGGACCACCGCCGGAAGATGAAGTTCCATTTTAATGAACTTCCTGTTGAGGAATTGATTCCCCGACCAACACAACGAATCATTAACCAGTTTGTCACACTGTGACACGAAAAATCGATTAGTCAGTCACTCAGTGACGCCAGAACAAAGAGAATCAAATGCCAAGTACAAAAATGAAAAAGCAGAAGCGTAACAAGAGCCGCTTCGAGCGTCTTCCACGCGGAGCCAACGGTGGTGTTGAGCTGCTGTTGATTCAATCCGTCGATCACCTTGGTAAACAGGGCGAAGTCGTCGAAGTGAAAACTGGCTACGCAAACAACTTCTTGCTGCCACAGGGTTTGGCAACCATCGCAAGTGACCACCACAAACGCATGGTCGACAAGCACCGCGTCAAGCTTCAAGAGATTGAGCAAGGGCGCCTCAAGGATCTCAAAGAGCTGGCCAAAGTCATTGCTAAGCAGAGCATTACGATCGAAGCCAATGCAAACGAAGAAGGTCACCTGTACGGAAGCGTCGCTGCTGCAGAGATCGTTGCTGCTTTGAAGCAAAACGACATTACACTAACCAACGACCAGATCCGCCTCGAAGGTGTTCTGAAGGAACTTGGACTCTACACAGTCAAAGTTCACCTGCATCAAGAAATCGAGCCAGAATTGAAAGTATGGGTCGTTCCACCAGTCGACGCCGACGCGTAGTCGAGTTCTGCGACGACAAAATTGGACAAGAAGAAGGCCGGTCATTGCGACCGGCTTTTTTATTGCGCAGGTATATCGTAAAAACATAGCCTAAGGAACAAGTTGATCGGCGTACGTCTTAGTCGCCGAGCCCCCGTCACCTAACATCGATTGCGAAAAATGCTCTCAATGACTCGATATTTTCTCTGCGCTACGCTATTCACGATGAGTGTTTGCTTCGCTGAAGTGGATATCAAAATTGGTCCCAAGCGGGATGTTGAGATCACACAAACGGGTCCGGAGACCTCACGTCTAGTACTTGATGGCGCGGTCCCGCACTTCTGGAGCCAACCCGTCACTGTCCCAGTTGACCACTGCGTTCTGTCGTTTGAGTATTTCTCGACCAGTGGAATCAAATCATTCTCGGTCAGATTTCGAGACCAAGACGGGGAAATGACCTTCGCTGGCTCTGAGCAAGTCCCGTTGGCCGAGACTTGGCAGCCGTTGGCCATTGAATTGTCGGAGTTGCCTAGGCATGAAACGCGGTTTCATTTCTCGTTGAATGATAAGACCGGGGCAGAGATCCAGATCAGAAACCTTAAGCTGAGACGACCGACGTTAGAGGAATCGCACCGCCGATCAAATCGCGCAGTGATCGCTCAGTCGAGAGAGCGGGAAGCGACCGAGTTTCTGTCATACCTACGCAAGGAATACCCATCGAAGATCCACGAAGTTGAGGTACAAGCAGAACGTATTCACATATCCGGAGTCACCTCTGAAGGAGCATCCCTTTCCGAAATACCCATCCATTTACCTTCCAATACGAAAGCTAGTCTATGGAAGACCAAGTTAGCTAACTCAGAAGATACTGCGGAGTTCACGATTTCCATTCCAAGGTTCTTCGGCGGCCAAGACCGAGCAAGTTCTCGATGGCGCATCGAATCTACGACGGGAGAGATCCTATCGCTGGCGAAATGGCCGACGGCTTACAGCGATTCCATTTCCAATCGTTCACTGAAAAAGCTAGTCGCCGACAGCCGCAAAGGAATTGGTGGAGTTCCAAAAATCAGCAATGCCGATCATGAGATCTTTGAACTCGGATGCGCGCATGCGACCGTCAATATGGTCTTGGACGCACTTGTGAAAGCTCGTAAGCAACCGGGATTGAAGCCCTACCATTTCGAGGGCACAACTTACTACATCAACCAAAAGCTTCTGGCGGACCGTGACACAACGATTCGCAACCTCTGCAATAACGATCTCATTGTCACCTGCATCTTGCTGGTGAGTAATAGCGAACACTCTTTGATGAAGCACCCCGACGCAGAGTCTCGTGGCAAGTTCGCCATGCCCAATCTGTCGACCGGCACCGGAGCTCAATACTATCGTGCTGCGTTTCAACTTCTGGCTGAGCGTTACGCCAAACCGGAACAGAGAATCTCCAACTGGGTGATCCACAACGAAGTCGATCAGGCTGGAACGTGGACAAATATGGGCGACCAACCATTGGCCAGATACATGGATAGCTATGCCCGTTCAGCGCGTCTCGTTTACCACACCTCTCGATTATTCGATCCTCACAGTCGAGTGTTTATTTCGTTGACACACCATTGGGCAACGAAGAGCAGTGGGCAAGGTACTTATCAAGTTCGCAGCATGGTCGACCTGTGGCATGAGTTGGCTGAGGCCGAAGGTCAATTTGATTGGGGCGTGGCCTATCATCCCTACCCGCGCGATCTGCGGAACCCAAACACTTGGGAGGATGCAGATGTAACGTTCGACTTCAACTCTCCTTACATCACTCCGAAAAACATTGAGGTCTTGCCGGCCTACCTTGGAGAAGACCGTGCGATCTTACTTTCTGAACAAGGATTCAACAGTCCTACCTTGAGTCAAAAAGATCAAAAGCGACAGGCGGCAGGGCTGATCTATATGTTTCGCAAGCTGGCTGATCTGCCCTCCATAGAAGCCTTTCATCTGCATCGGTTCCAAGACATGCCAGATCGAGAAGGCGGGTTGCGAGTTGGTCTGCTCGACGAACACGGCAACCGTAAAATGGCTTGGGACACCTATGCTGCAATTGGCACCGAAAGGGAGGAGGAGTTTGCCAAGGCCGCAGATGAGATCTTGCCCGAACCCATTCCCGTTCAAAAAATAGATCTCAAGAAAAAGTAAGGTCGTCAGCGGCTTGAGTGGAGTCTCAGGCACTAAGATTATTAAAGTCGTTAGCGTTTGATCCACAATCGGAGAAACTACTGCTAGGCGCCTTCAGATACGAAAATTTGAATCCCGCGCTCCGTCTGGTCCCGCCGCCGAACTCAGCGATAATCAGTCCAAGACAAATTTAACCTTTCGCCAAAAGGGAATTTTACCGGTATCATTATTGCCGGTCAGAACGTAGTAACATGGGCCCCCGTACAGCGCAAGAATAAGCAACGGAGTGAATCAATCGATGGACGATCAAAGCTTTTTCCCCGACGACACACCTCCATGGAAGAAGAACAGCAAACGAAGACGGGACAAGAAACAAAACAACGATCCATTAATCGATCGTGAAGTCCCTTTTAACCTTGCCGCCGAAAAGGGAGTACTCGGCAGCATGCTGTTGATGCCCGACACATGCGATGACGTCGTCAACGTTCTCAAGGCAGAAGACTTCTACGACGAGGCCCACGCCAAGCTCTTTCAGCACATCATGGATATGCACGGCGGCGGAAAAAAGATCGACATGCTGTTGCTGCGCGAACGGTTGATCTCCGCTAACGACTTTGAACTAGTCGGCGGTTCGGCGGGCCTAGCCGAAATCTTCACCTCGGTGCCCAACGCTGCACATGTCAACTACTATGCTGGTATCGTTCGAAAGAAGGCTACTGCGCGAAACCTGATCGTGACATGCTCCGAACTGCTTAACGACGCCTACCGACCTGACACCGAATCAGAAGCCCTACTCAACCAAGCGGAACAACGCATCTTTGCGATTCGCGAAACACGACAAAGTAGCAATCTGAACCAGATGGACGAAGTGCTCAGCGCCGCCATGGACCGCATGGAGGCTAGGCTCAGTGGTGAACCCCAAGAGGGAACCGTCGAATCGGGTTTCACCGACTTAGACAAGAAAACGGGCGGGCTGCATGCCTCGGAGTTGATTATTCTGGCAGCTCGACCTTCGATGGGTAAAACGGCTTTCGCGATGAACATCGCTGAGAACGTTGTGATCAAATCCGGTGCACCTTGTCTCTTTGTTAGCCTCGAAATGGGTGCCATCGAATTGATCGAACGTATGCTTTGTAGCTG
>CAZDBE010000367.1:0-5293 GCA_964503675.1 uncultured Pirellulaceae bacterium
GCATCCAGAAGTACTGGGGAGCCTCAAAGCGACGACCTTCAATATGCAACAAGTATCGGTCGTAGATGGTCTGCAGTCCAAGGTACGGGAACAGTCCGTCACGCTCCGGATCGATGACGTCAGCGAGTCGCTCAAGGTCATACGATTGCATGTTTGCAGCTAGACGTTCGGCATCGATGCCTTCCTGCACGTAGGAGGCAAACTTGTCACGGTACAGCTGCTTCAAGTTATCGTTGGCGGCTGATTTTCCCAGAGACTCGCGGTAGATGATATTCAACACCAAACGGCCGGCGACCGTATCGTACTCCGGGTCATTCTCAATGCGTGCACGAGCCGCAAGTACCATTGATCGTCCGATCTCTTTGGGAGTGATCCCGTTAAAGAACTGCTTTTGAACTTCTTCAATCAGCTCCGCAGACGAGCAGGTAGTGTTAAGACCTTCGCAAGCCGTATCAACTTGAGCACGCAAGCGACCGAAGTCCAAGTTTTCCATCTGGCCATCGCGGGTGACCATCATGCTTGGGAAAGCTTCGTCGCTTTCCATGTTCTCTTCAGCTCGCAATCGGCGAATCTTGTTGTGCTCGGCTCGATACAGGATGTAGCGACGAGCAACCGAGAAATGCTCTCCTCGCATCAACTCTTTCTCAACGGTGTCTTGGATCGTTTCAACAGATACGCCTTCAGTACTACTGGCCTGTTCCTGAATCTCTTCAACAACGCTTTGTGTCATCACCGAAATTTCGGCCCGTAGTTCATCGTTTAGCTGGTCGACGTTCTCAAAGCCGCGTTCTGCGCAAAACGCCTTTTCGATCGCCCGCATGATCAGTGCGGTATCAAACGACACCATCCGACCATCACGCTTCTTTGCGTTCATCTCGGTGGCTGTTTTGTTGTTTGAAGTATCGGATGTCTCTAACATTCCATTGTGCTCCCGTAATTATTTTCCATAACGCTGGGACCTTAAAAGGTCCCGGGCGCCAATATGTTCGCCTAATGTTTCAGCCGGTAGGTGCAGAAATAACGAGATGCGGGGGCGTGGCTGATCGAGGATTTCGTGTCGAACTGGTCTGACAAGCCCGTTAAGGCTTGCTGCAGCAAGTCGACCTCTTAAGAAATCAGGTTCCGTCCCAAACAATTCCGTCTATTGCTATCCGTAAAACATTCCATTAGTGAAGCTTGATCTACTTCATTGACACCTTTGGTCCCACGGATCCAAAAAAGACAACAAGAGTCAAACTTCGTCTCATCCCGATTGACTTGGAGCAAGGACTGATAAGTTTCGGTTCGCAAACCGGCTTTTGTGTTACCTGCTCCGAACAAGCCAATCGTCGTTGACTCGTCCTCCAGTTTCTCGCGAACTGTAAAGGGGTGATTTTGAGGATCTTAAGTTGGCTCTAACCGCCCTTAAGATCGTCCCTTGTTAGTAGGACGCCCTCAAATCCCGTTGATCGCTCGTGAGAAATATCAATATATCGGTCTGAGGAGGTGTGTCAACACAAAATGTTGTGTCTGTGATGCTATCACAATGCGACGAAGAGGAGAAGCAAACACAGTTTTCCGTAGGAACCAATGGCTTTGAAGGTATTTGATCTCTAGTGTTAAGCGCAGATTTTTTTTGGGAAGGTTTGCTGGAGTGTCACAGGCATTTTTTCTAGTCTGCGCAGTTTGACATTGAGGATGCAGTGAACTGTAATTTTGTCCGAACAAATGATTGTTCACGAGTCGGCGGCAGCTCAATTTAAGAAAGATCTTGTTCCCTTGGAAAGCGGGGATCTGTTTGAATGGAACTGCTAGCCTGCCCGTTTGAGCATTGTTAGCGGCACATAGAACTTGGAGTACTTTCGCCCGTCGTCGTAACGAATTCCTTTCGGGTCGAGTACCAACACGGTGGCTCGTTTGGTGATGCGATTGACGAAGCCGCGATATCGCTGGCCATCAACTGAGAAAGTGACCGCGTCGCCGCAGGCGATCCCCAGTTTTTTGCGTGCAACGTCTTTCGGGGTCAGCAGAGTGTGGTTGGATTCGGTATGACCGAAGAGTCGTCTGGCCGAATTTTTAAATGGATTCGCAGAGCAATTTGAATCTCGAAACAGCAGCAGCTCAGCTAAATGGAGCATCTCGTGTTCCATGATCCTTTGAAGCGCCTCAAGTCTGTTGTGGCATATCAATCCGCCTACCTTAGCGTCTCCGTCCAAGCGGAAGGTGTCAAATAAAGGCGTCGTCGCGATCGCAATCTCGAACTCAGGCAGCGACTTACGGTGGCGGCCCTGCTGCATCGTTGTCATTCCACCGGTTGTCGTCATGCGTGTCGAAAGCCGGAAGGCTAATGGCTTACTCGAAGTCTGTTCACAAATGCCGCCAAGCATCCCGTCAAAGAAATACTCGTCGGTAATTTGAAACAATAGTCCAAGGTCCGCATTGGAAATGGTGCGGAAGTGCCCGTCATTGATATTGGGTGAGTTTTGTAGAACGAACTGGAAGACAGCCTTCTGCTTTTCTGTTCGCGCAGGCGCTAGAATTTTTCGTTGCTGGATAAGTTGCTTTAGTTTTCGAGCTTGCATTGCAGGCACATGCAGGAAGACTGCCAAACTTGGGCCGTTGGCTACTGTAGGTCAGATACGTGGGGGCTGAGATGTATGATATCGTTATTGCCTGTTGCCCTGCAATACACATATTGTCACTCATAAAGCAGCGCATAAAAAAGGCTCGTCCAGCAAATGCTGGACGAGCCAATCTGTCTAGTTATAAGTTCTCAGTTGCTTGTTTACGGTGAAACTGAATCAGGTGAACTCTCGTCACCAGATACTGCGATCGCTGTTGCGATACCACCTAGCAATGCCAAGCGAGCAAGTCCGCTACCGCCGAACAGTCCGCCACCGCCGAACAAGCCTCGACGTCCTCCGCCACAGCATGAGTTACATGTGTTGCAAGAATTGAAGCTGCTGAAGTTTTCGGCTGCACCACAGCTTCCACCAGATGCACATCCGCAACCAACGGACTCGCCCGCGTACTCAATAGGAGATGAATCGCCATAAACGATCTCGTCTCCGCCGTAGTACTCATCGCCGTAGGAAATTTGATCGCTTACGAATCCGCCGTCACCTTGACAGGTTGTGCAAACGTCCAGTGATCCGGCCGCGTCTTCGTATGCATAGTCTTGATAAGAAACCAGAGCAACTGGAATCTCGTCAGTGTCAGCGGCAGTTGCTGAAGTCTGCATTTCAGGAACGGCTTCGAAACTAACTGCTGCGAATCCAGTTGGGCCGGCTGCGACAAAGTCGTACACTCCTGGCTCAAGATCGCTAACGCTAAAGCTGCCTGCAGCGTTTGTGACTGCTTCAGCAACTTGCTCGTTGTCCTTAATGATGTATACCGAAGTTCCATTTGCTGCCGAGACTTCACCCAACATTGGAATGACGTTACCTACCAAAGTACCATTCTTGATGGTGACTTTATTCGATCCAACAACCTTGGAAGCAACTTCAGAAACAGTCGCATTCTCAAGAACGGCAGAAGCAACTTTGGCTGGCAATTGGCCGTCAAGCAATTGCTTAACAACGGCTGTCTTCGGTGAGACAGCTGCAGCTTCAATCAAATTCAATGAAGCATCGCCGGTGTTCTCAACGACACGAACGCCGTAGGCAGCAAATCCGTTTTCGCCGGCGGCTACAAACGAGTAGACACCAGACTTGACGGCAGCAAGCGAAAACAGACCGTCAGCGTCGGTCTTGGCTTCACTTTGAACTTTGCCATCTTGGATCAGGAAGACCTGAAGATCAGCTAGGCCGTTGGCCTTTGAGCCGCTCTCGATTGTTGCAAGACGACCTTCGACGTTGCCGCTATCGTTGAGAGAGATTGTGTGATTACGTTGTACGTTGATTGAATCGAAAGTTGCTGCGACGTCAGAAGACACGGCGATCGGAGCGTTCTCGATCATCCATTGATTCGCTGACGCTGCTGCAGTGGCAACAACTGGGAGAGCGAAGAGCATGGCTCCCAGACGAATAGATTTCCATTTATTTTTCATAAAAGTATCGCTTTAAAACAAGGCTGCTGAACTTTGGGTTACTCAAACTAGACATCATCTACAGTTGTCGCGTTAACGGAGTTTCGACGAACCTGAACCCCTATATATACATAACAACTTACATTTCGTCAAGAATTTTACACCTATAAGTCCAAATTAGCTAAAACCCTCCCAAGTTGCCCACTTGCTTCAGTTGCCGGAAAAACCGGACTTTAAGGGCGTCTTGGGTGCCTCAAAGGCCTATTTAAGGCGGTCAGAGATGACTCCAATTTCAGGACTACTAGCCGATCCATACCTCGATTTACCGATTCTGCCGCTTCTCCGAGCCAGCCATCCCGCTCGCACAGCCAAGCTCATTGCGCCAGCCATCAAAACCGGATTTTTGGCGTGTGCGACAGCAGTGTTCAGAAGCACTGCGTCATAGCCCAACTCCATTGCGATAGCAGTGTCGCTAGCAGTACCGACCCCGGCATCCACGACCAACGGGTAGTCGGGATCATCTCGTTTCAGATCGTCGCGGATGATCGCCAAATGATTGGGGTTGGCGATGCCCATCCCCGAACCAATGGGGCTGCCGGCTGGCATGACAGCAGCCGCGCCGCAGTCCTTGAGCCGTCGCGCAACAATCGGGTCGTCGCTGGTGTAGCAAAGGACTTCAAACCCGTCAGCGGTAAGTTTCTCAGTCGCCTTGAGTGACTCGATCGGATCAGGAAGTAGCGAACGGCTATCTCCCAAAACTTCCAGCTTCACCCAGTTAGCGCCCGGGTTCTCCAATCGTTTAAGGATCTCACGGCCCATTCGTGCACATCGAACAGCAGTGTCGGCATCGTAGCAACCGGCGGTGTTGGGCAGTAACGTAAATCGATCTAAATCAATGAAGTCAATGATGTTGCGACCGGAGCTGTCGTGAAGTTTTTCTTGACGGACGGCGATCGTGACACAATCACTGCCGGAAGTGTCAAATGACTGCTGCATCGTTTCGAACGAGTCGTAACGGCCAGTACCAAGGATTAGGCGGCTGGTAAGTGTGTGACTGCCAATGCGAAGCGGAGGAATTGACAAAGTTTCGTCAGTCGACGCCGGTGTTTGCGATGACTCACTCATGTTTATCCTCCCCCAACAAGGGTGACTACTTCCAATTGATCACCGGGTGAAACGTTGGTGGAGTGGTGCTGATCAGCCGGAACGACGTTTCGGTTTAACTCGACAGCGATCGCGCGCGTTTTGATGCCTAGCGTCTTCAACAGATCACTGACGGTTCCACCA
>CAZDBE010000368.1:0-5276 GCA_964503675.1 uncultured Pirellulaceae bacterium
AAGTTTGGGTTCCTTCTTGCGAAACAAAGCAAGTTACTGTGAACAAGACTCGCTGCGAAAAAGTTTGCAAGAAAGTTCCTTACCAAGTAACTAGCTACAAGTGTGAGACTCGCTGCAAGCAAGTTCCTTACACTGTAACTCGCAACGTTTGCGAAACTCGCACGAAAGAAGTCCCTTACACAGAGACTAAGTTCGTTTGTGAGCCAGTTACAAAGGTTGTTAACTACTGCGTTACTAAGATGGTTTGTGAGCCTAAGACTCGCGTAGAAAACTACACAGTAACACGCAACGTTCGTGAAACTCGATGCAAGAAAGTTCCACAAACTGTTACTCGTATGGTTTGCGAAACTAAGACTCGCCAAGTTCCTGTTACTACAACTAAGATGGTTTGCGAAACTAAGACTCGCAACGTACCTTACACAGTAACAAAAATGGTTTGCGAGACTCGCACACGTCAAGTTCCTCGCAAAGTTACACGGATGGTTTGTGAGACAAAGTCACGTAAAGTACCTTACCAGGTTACAACAATGACTACTCAGACTCGCACTCGTCAGGTTCCTTACCAGGTAACACGCCAGGTAACTGAGATGAAATGTGAGCGTCGCGCACGTCAAGTTACCTCTCAGGTTCCTTACACAGTGAACGTATGTGTTCCACGCACAATCACTGAGCAAGTTCCTGTAACTGTTGAAGCTGCTCCTGCTGCCTCTCCATGTGGTTGCGGTGCTGGCGAAGTCATCTCTGATGGCGGATACGTTTCTGAAGCTGGATCTTGTGGTTCTTGCGGTGGCGAAGTTATCGCTGACGCTGGATACGCTGGTTCTGCCTGCGGAAGCTGCGGTTCAGCTGGTGGACAAGGTCCTCTGCGAACACTCATCGCCAAGCTTCGCGGCTTGTTCGGTGGCAGCGGATGCGGTTGTGCAGCCAAAGCTTCTAGCTGCGGATGCTCTAGCTGTGGATGCAACTAAGCATTGCTTAACACGCAAGTGTTAAGTTCAAAATAAAAAGAAGGCAGCTCGGTCATCATTAGACTGAGCTGCCTTTTTTCATGCGGTATGAGCGGACACAACCTTGATTCGCCTCATGCGACCGTGTTACGGTCACACCGACTTAGCTCACTCCCCAACGATGGAAACGGGAACATCTGAAGCAGTGCCGTCTATAAAGACCTCGTGGACTATCTCACCCTCGATCATCTGCCCGGGCACGAGCGCCTCCTCTGCACCACTGAGAATGACAGGTTCTTCCTCAACCGGCACTGGTTCTAAGATACCAGCTGTAGATACTCTCGTACTGCTGTTCCAATCACCACCGGCTGTCGTTATTGGCAACACATCATTGCGATGGTCTTCGGATTCCTCCATCTTTGCCGGCAACGCGGAAACAGGCATCGCCCCTTCATCCCAGATTCCGGCCAGATCACTGGCGTAGCCGTACGAACGGTTCCAGCCCAAGTAAAGCCAGCCGTCTGCCATCCGCAACGTATTAAGCGTCAAACTCTTGACCAGTGGACGGCCCTCAATCAAAGCATGTGGAATCAAGTTCTCCGGAAGTTCAACGCCATCCTCTGTCTCAGTAGTCTTATTGAGCCGTTTCTCCAACAACGAACGGAACGCGACAAGCTTCGCGCTCTTTTTGTCCGGATCTGAGTACTCGATCTCAGTGTCGCCTACCCGAACCAGTTTCAAGACTCCTGCTTGGCGAACAATCCGGAAGCTCAGTCGAAATCGAAGGCCGGCTCGGATAGCACGTTCTCCTTGGGTGAACTTACGGCCAGTCACGATTACTGCCAGTTGATTGTCCTTGAACTCCAGCTGGATTGGCCGCACCCGATCAAAAGTAATACTAAAGTTGACCGGCTCTTCCAACTTTTTATCTTTCTCGTCATCCTTGCCAGTATCCTCGACCGGCTTTGGCTCAGGTATCTCAATACCGAACCGGTCTTCCGCCTCTGACCGCAACTCCTCATTCGTGAACGTTTTCCCTGCAAATACTGGGTCCAGATAATTGGTTAGCATCGTTTCGTGAATCGACACAGAAACTTCGTCTTGGCGACCGAAGCCGGCTGGCGCTGATGGTGCCCCAAGACTTCCCTGATTGGTCTTCCGTGCCACCAGTTCGATCCGGTCTTGCAAAGTCCGCACAAACAACGGCGGTATAAAACGGGCGAACTCGTCGAGGCGATCGCCCAATGCGGCGATCGCATCCTGACCGCTTTCCAAAGCTTCGTCCGTACTTGCGACAAACCCTTCCGTTACCTGAGCCTTGATCCGCCGAGTCGACTCCGCATCGTTCCTTGGCTTCTGCTTCGTAAACGTCTCCAACGCTTTACGCTTTACCAGATTGAGCTCCGACGAAATCCCGCCATAGCTACTGGTGACGTGCGCATCGCTCTCAACCTCCGATGCCTCCAAACCGCGCAGACTGGCGACAAACTCTCGGCGCCCCCAGAACGATCCCGCGGCAGAAGCATTAATGCACCACTTGCGTTCGCGACTGTAGGTCCGCGACGTGATCGATCCAAGTAGCTGAATCGCAAGATTGATTTGATAGGGATCAGGATTCAACACGACCGAAACATCGCCATCAATATCGGCCGTGCCACGGATGATCCGCCCGAAAAACACCTCTTTGACGCGCTGCCGTCGGCTCACACTGGCAGCATTCTCTGCAACCAACGAGTTGATCATTCCCGACGAAACGGACGCGTATAGATTAGGCTGCGAATGCTGTTTACGAATCAGTGCTACAAGTTGCGGAACTTGGCCAGCACTCTCCAGCCATTGCAGCAACTTCCCTGCCTCGCCGTGTGCAGCCCGGTCCGATAGATCAGGAGACTCTTGCAATAACTCCGACAATTCTCCGACTCGCCTCAAGAACTCTTCTTGGAGATTATCGTCAGTAGCGTAGAAGAACAGGAAATTGAAGTGCTCTGCAGCTAACGCCGTTGAGACAAACCATGGGTCAAAGTGATCCTTCGCGACTTTGTCATATCCAGCATTGAAATCGGCGAGCTGATTTAGAACTTCGGTGCGCTTCGCGACACGATCTGCATCATCTGTCTTTAAGTCGCGATATATCTGTTTCAGTTCACGAATCTGTTCCTTGAGCACTGCCGCCCTCTTTTCTAGCTCCTTCAGGGTGGCTTTGCCGTCATCAGGTCCGGGCGGCGCAAGTACCGGAGATAGCGCCCCGCTTTCCGCATCGTTGTCAGCTTTGTCTACACTGGTTTCCGTCTCATCTTCGTCCTCATCTTCATCTTCGTAATCCTCGTCCTCATAGTCTTCATCGATTGGCATCGCATCGATTTCCTCTTCGACCGCATCCAACTTCTCTTGCACGTCGCGGATCATCGACCGCGTCTTTCCAGCCGACACCTCTGGCGGAAGCTCAAACTTCAGACCTTCTAAATACTCAATCTGTTCATCCAACTTTAACTCATAAAACAACTCCGCCCTCGGTCGGCTATGCATCGTTTTACGATAATATCGCTTTAACAATCGCAACTCATAAGCCGCCGTGTCCCTCGCCATCTCAAGATCACTGATCGAGATGCGTCGGTACTTCGCAAGCGCGTCCTGCACCGCATGATTCAAATCGAATGAACCATCGGCTGACAAAAGATTAATCTGTTGTACTAAAGCCATCCGCACATCGCTGAACTCAGGCGCATCCAGCCCTTTTACGCTGCTTGAGAATCGTTCGTGTACCTTTTGAAGCATCTCCAACTGAGCGTGTTCTCCCAACGCGCACTGGGCGTCCAACTGATTCAGATAAAGATAACGTCTCCAACCAGCTTCATGCTTACTTCCTCGGAGCCATCCGTTCATTCGAGCAACCGACATCTGTAGGTCAACTGTGGCACTTGATGACAAAGGCCCATCAGCCTGACAACTTTGCGACAGGTTCAAACTCAACGAGACCGCAGCCAGAACAACGGATCCGAAGATGATTTTGAAGAATATGGCAGGGCAAACAACAGAATTTTTTCGCATATCTATTTTCAGGATGTAGATCTAGGCTGGCGATGAAGGCAACTGTAGAGCGACCAGCACTCCATAGTGCCGCCCGCCTAAAGGGTATGTCAACTGGCCGCTTCAGGCGCAGTTCTTAGCAATCATATTCGAGCAAAAGTCTGATTAATCTGCCCTCGATAATCCAGCCGTTTTGTCCCGCTCGGCATCATTTATTGCAATTTCTGGTGTTTTTGCATCTCCGCGATCGTCACCAATTCGGATGCCGCCACTCACTGCCTCAATCATCTCCCCAAGTCGCCCTGAATAGGCTACGTTCTCCCCATACCAAACTTCGGGGCTTTGGCGCTCTCTCAGCGTCTCACCCAACGCAAACGATTCTCTCAGCCACCGTTACCGTGCATCCAAAAACACTCGTCGTGATCGCCACTTATAACGAGATCGAAAATCTTCCGACCCTAATCGATCAAGTCCAGCACTATCTTCCAGAAGCCAACCTATTGGTGATTGACGACAACTCACCTGACGGCACAGGTCGCTGGTGTGATGAGCGAGCCCAATCCGATAGCCGCCTCCATGTAATTCATCGCAGCGGAAAACTGGGACTAGGATCCGCCACGATCTGCGGCTTCGAATACGGCCTAAAGAACTCTTACGATCTCATCGCGACAATGGATGCTGATTTTAGCCACGCTCCAGAAAGCCTAGCTGAAATGATGCATACGATTCAGCTGAGTGAGAATGCCGGGTGCGGTCTAGTCATTGGAAGTCGTTACGTACAGGGTGGAGGCATTGTCGGTTGGCCGCTGTTTCGGCATCTGTCATCGCGTGCCGTCAATCTAGCAGCGCGATTGCTCCTACGTGTGCCCACGCGTGACAACAGCGGCGCGTTTCGCATCTACCGGCGCAGTACGCTTGAATCGGTGAACATTAACCAAATCCAAGCCGATGGCTACGCCTATCTCGAGGAGCTAATTTGGCGGGTACATCGCGCCGGCATTCCGATGATCGAAGTTCCTATTACGTTTACCGATCGGGAGAAGGGCGCTTCAAAAACCAGCCTGCTAATTGGCGTCAGTGTTTTTTGGCACCTGTTAAAGATAGGCGTAGGCAGAGTAAAATAGCCGCTTCCAATAATGCCACTCTCAACACTCGACTCAACTATGAAAGCTCTTGAACTTATCGGCCCCTCCACATTCGAAGTGGTCGAGAAAGCAATTCCCGCGCCTGCGGCCAACGAAGTGGTTATCCGCGTCAAAGCATGTGGTATCTGTGGTAGCGACATTCACGGCATGGACGGCA
>CAZDBE010000369.1:0-5256 GCA_964503675.1 uncultured Pirellulaceae bacterium
CGTAAAAGGGAACTTTTGGATATAATTATTACCTCAGGAGCACAATGGAATCGAAGCTACAGAAGATGAATATCTAACCGACGCGCTGTCGAGTGAGGGAGCGCGGTTCGTTCGTGAAGCGTCAGAGTCGGAGAAACCCTTCTTCTTGTTCATGTCCTACAACGCACCTCACACGCCGTTGCAAGCAAAGAAAGAAGACTACGAAGCGCTGCCAGAGATCGCAGACACAAAACGCCGCACCTACGCAGCAATGGTTGCGGCGGTGGACCGTGGTGTTGGAACGATTGTCAAAGAGCTGGAAGCAACTGGTCAGCTTGACAATACGTTGATCGTCTTCTTCAGCGACAACGGAGGGAGAACAGACCAAGGCGGCAACAATGCACCGCTGCGTGGTTCTAAAGGCGATGTCACCGAGGGTGGATTTCGTGTGCCGATGTTTTTTCACTGGCCTGGCCATGTTGATGCTGGTCAAACGTATTCTCATCCCGTGTCAGCGCTGGATTTTTATCCAACATTTGCAAGGCTTGGCGGAGCAACCATTCCAACGAACAAGCAGTTAGATGGCAAAGACATATGGGATGATCTTGTGGCGGGTAAAAGTCCTCGGCCAAACAAGCCAATCTTTGCGCTACGACACCGCAACGATGACAATGAAATTGGAGTCCGACAGGATCAGTGGAAGTTGTTTGGAACGAAGAAAGGTGGCTGGCAACTGTTTGATGTTGACAAGGATCTTGCCGAAACAAACGATGTTAGCGCCGAACACCCAACCGTACTCAGTAACATGATCGCCGATGCAGAAGCGTGGACGCATCACCATCAAAAACCGCTTTGGTTTGATTCAAAGAAGGTTAGTGACACATGGGGTGAGAAAGGAATGCCCAACTTTCAAAATACCTTTGGGGCTGCTTGGACAGCTTCAGCGCCGGCGTCGGTTACAGGTTTGGTGACAGCGATTCCTGTGTCGACCCAGAAGGCCGTGTCTGAAGGCGGAGTGCTCTATAAAGAGGACTTTGAAACGGCGCCTGTTTACGTGGTCGCCAGAGGCCCCAACGACAACAATATCTCATCGATTTCGTTTGGTGCGGGATCAGCCGCGACCGACGTCCCCAGCCTCCAGTTTGGTCAGTTCGGCGGCACGGGGCAGTACGCAGCGGACACAAAAATCGCTGGAGCGATGACCGGCGGCAAGTTTGCGATGGGATCTCACATTCCGATAATGGATAAATCTCGCAACCGATCCTATATGACTTTTGTTGACACATCCGGGGCGAAAGTCGGCCAGTACAACGTCTCGTTTGATGTTTCGGATTTCCGATCTGAAGGAGACAACACAGCTTTGTACTTGCACGTTTATGAAGGCGCCAAAGCTGACAAAGGATATCTCGATTTTCAGGTCACTCACCAAGCGTTGCTGCCCAAGATGGCGCCCAATGCGCCGACCATCAAGGGCCGTGGTGGAACGATCGACAGAGTGCTTGTGGATAACGAGATCACAGCCGATGGCCAGTTCAGCCTTAACTTCGGCATCAGCGAAGCCGGTGAGTCCGGTGACTATATCGCTTTTGTGTGGTCGCAGGTCAAACGTGGTGGTGTGGGAAGAATGCCTTCGATGACAATCGACAATTTGAAGGTCAGCCGTTTGCCGCCGGTCGAGAAAACTGAACTCGATACCGATGTGTCACCTACGGGACAGTCCGGGAATTGGAAACTTCTGGAAGATTTTTCAGACGAGTTCAACGGCTTCGACGTGGATACCTCAAAATGGAACAACAATCCGAAACGTTACGGCGCGATGACTTGGGACGACGACAACACGGCGCTCAAAGACGGAAGCCTACATTTGAGTTTGGCCTATCAGCCGCACATGCGCAGCAATCAAAAGCTGTTCTACAAATCTGGAATTCTCCGATCTCACGGGCAGTTAACTTACGGCTACTATGAGGCTCGTATTAAGGGCTGTCAGTTGTTTCCCGGAGCTTGCCCAGCGTTTTGGGTTTTCAGCGATGGCCGGAAGTACGATGGCGAAGTGCGCTATTGTGAAATTGACTTCGTCGAACTTCAGATGAACGAGATGAATCTCGAAACGAAGAAGAGAAACTCCGTGCATCACATCGACATGAATTTGCATTTGCGATTGGCCGATGAAAAGGGTCAGCTAAGTTGGCAGAGACCGGACACACATCCTGATTTGTGCAAAAACGAGTGGGTTGCTCCGTGGGATCCGCGCGATGACTTTCATGTATACGCGTGTGACGTGACTCCTGAGAAGATCGTTTGGTATGTCGACGGGCAAGAGGTTGGAAGTAAGCCTAACAAATACTGGCATTTGCCAATGAACGTGGCGCTGACTCTCGAATTGCGGCATCCTCATATTGGTTGGGAGGGGCAAACGATATTTCCCGTACCCCAATCTGCGACCGAAGAAGGTTTTCCGACCTCAATGGAGGTAGACTATGTACGCGTGTGGAAACGGCTATGAAAGTAGTCTGCCAAATATTTCAAGACAAAAACACAAATGAAACGTCCCCTTCCATTTTTTCTGTTCTGCTGGACTCTGTTGTTGGGCGGAATTGGATACGCGCAGCAACCAAACATTCTTTTTATCGCTATCGATGATTTGCGGCCTGAGCTCGGGTGCTATGGTTCTCCGATCGCGGTTTCTCCCAATCTTGATGCGCTGGCCAAAGATGGTTTGTTATTCAATCGAGCGTACTGCCAAGAGGCAATTTGTCGACCTTCTCGCGCCAGTTTGATGACTGGTGCACGGCCTGAAACAACGGGATTGTTTCACAACTATGTTTCCTTGCGTGAGCTGCAGCCGGATATTCTAACGCTACCCCAGCATTTTATTGCCAATGGATATGAGACGGCTTACTGTGGCAAGATTTTTCACAAGGGTGACACGGACGAAGAAAAATCTTGGAGTCGCAAGCCAGTCAAATGGCTCAAAGGAATCAAAAAGCCTATGGGACCTTTTGCACTTCCCGAGAATAAAAAAATTAGAAACGAGAATTTCAAGCTGATGCTGGCCAAGTATGGCGAGGCAGCCAAAAAGGGTCCGTCCAGCGGACCGGCTTATGAAAGTGCAGACGTTCCCGATCACGCTTACAGCGATGGCTACGAAACGTTGCGGGCCATCGAGACGATGAAAGAGATGGCCAAAAATAAAGACAAGCCGTTCTTCATGGCGCTTGGATTCAAAAAGCCGCATCTAAATTGGACGTGTCCGAAAAAGTATTGGGAAATGTACGACCGAGAGGCAATTCCAATGTCGTCTCAGACAAACGCTCCAACGGGCGGTGCAGCAATGGGATTGCACGCGTCGTTTGAATTACGAACCAGAGCGGGGATTCCAAAGACGGGACCACTTGGCGAGGAGTTGAGTCGAACACTCAAACATGCGTACTTGGCCTGCGTCAGCTACGTCGATGCTCAGATTGGTTTGATGATCGACGAACTTGAGAAAGCTGGCGTGCGTGACAACACGATCATTATCGTTTGGGGAGACCACGGCTGGCACCTTGGTGACATGGGTGTTTGGGGCAAGGCGACCAATTATGAGATCGCGACGCGTGTGCCAATGATGATCTGGACGCCAGATATGAAACGTCGTGGAGTCAAAACTGATGCACTGGTCGAATTGGTTGACATTTACCCGACACTTTGCGAGCTTTCGAACGTTTCAATTCCTGATCACGTCGAAGGGCACAGTTTTGCACCGTTGATGAATGATCCCGAAACTCCATGGAAGACCGCCGCCTTCAGTCAGTATCCCAACCCTGCACTAAGAGAATGGGCTGCCAACCCACTCTCGCAAGGCATGAGGGAAACATGGTTTGGTCCGTTAATTGAAGAGGTTGAATCGCGGATCAAGAAACAGCAGGGCGACAAATGGAATCGAGACCTATTTGAGAAGCACTTGATGGGATACACGATGCGTACCGATCGACATAGGTTAGTCGTGTGGCGTGATCATCGAGATCAAGACGCCGATCCAATCTTTGTTGAACTGTTTGATCACGAAACTGATCCCAATGAGACAAAGAACATTGCTGAAGAATCTCCTGAACTGGTCAAGAGCTTGCTTGCTCAGTTCAATGCTGGCTGGGAAAGTGCTGCTCCTGAATTCCCCGCCGGAGCGCGATGGTAGCTACCAAACCGATGAGTTAGTGCAGTGATTAGACTCGATATAAAAAGTACATTGACAAAGATGCCACAACCCCAAACGAACTCAAACTTATCTTTACGCGCGTCACGAATGTGGTCAGCTGCGATTTTGATTTGTGTGTCATCAATCACGGGACAAGCTCTTGCGCAAGAAATTGATTTCGAAGATGCCATCGCGCCAATTTTCGAATCGAGTTGCATTCATTGCCATGGCGAAGACGAACAAGAATCCGGGCTGCGTTTAGATTCTCGCAACAGCATGCTAAGAGGTGGCGACTCTGGGTTGGCAACGATTGTTCCTGGCAAGCCAGAGAAAAGCTACTTAATGGACGTGGTGAACCATGTCGATGAAGACATGGCGATGCCTCCGGATGAGGACAAGATCCCCCAAGAAGAAATTGATCTGCTCGAAAAGTGGATTGCGGCTGGTGCCAACTGGCCCGGGCAGATGGAAATCGTCGCGCGAGAAAAATCTGACCACTGGTCATTTCAGCCCGTCGTGCGTCCAGCAGTGCCAGCAACAGACACAAGTGATTCGGCTTCGCCGATCGACGCTTTCCTACTTAAAAGGCTCTCCAGCAAGGGGCTTGCCTTTTCAGAACCGGCTGAGCCGCGGGCGTTAATTCGACGCGTCTCGATCGTGCTAACAGGCTTGGCTCCATCACCAGAAGAAATTACCGCTTTTGTTGCTGCCTACGACCAAGACCGCGATGCGGCCTACGCTTCGCTCGTTGAACGCCTTCTGGACTCTTCCCATTTTGGCGAACGTTGGGGCCAGCATTGGTTGGACGTAATACGTTGGGCAGAGACCAATGGATCCGAAAGTAACATGTATCGCAAGAATGCATGGATCTACCGTGACTACGTTGTGCGTGCTTTCAACGAAGATAAGCCTTACGATCAGTTTCTGTTTGAGCAGATTGCTGGCGACACAATTGGTCAGGGCGAGGCGACCGGTTATTTAGTTTCAGGGCCTCACGTGCCAATCGCGACCGTAGGTCAAGAACCGACGGCGCGGCGTCAAGCACGCGCCGATCGTTTGGACGAAGTGTTACAGACCGTAGGCGCTTCTGCATTGGGGATGAC
>CAZDBE010000370.1:0-5255 GCA_964503675.1 uncultured Pirellulaceae bacterium
TTTTATGTCGTTGCTGCGGCCGACGATCAGAATATCATCCAAATCAAAATCGGTGTATTTTTGGATCCCGTTGATCAGTTGGTTCAACGCAAAAATCATCACTACCATACTGGGAACCATGATGATCGGGTAACTCCAGAACGTCATCGCGCCCATCTCTTGAACGAACTCTGGCGATCCCGTTTCGCTGCGAATAAAGTACTTCGCCAAAAAATAGTTCAAAACGGCGCTCATCAGAAACGAACCGGCCAAATACAACGTGCAATGGGTCATCAGTCTTTCGAACTGGGGCTGATGATTTTTTTCAATCAGAGCCACTTCTACTTTGGGGACGTCAAACAACTCGGGCGAATAGAGAAATGTACGGACCAACGGAAAACTAGTCTTCAGCGAGAACAATATCACGATCGCGAACAGGGCGGGAATCGCAGCTTCCTTGATCGCGATCCAGTCTTTATCCAGCTCCAGTAGCCCTACGCCTCCCGAAATCAAAATGCTGACGAAGCCCAGCATTGAAAAGAAATTGTACTTGCCGCGCGTGGCGAAATCGTAAATCCCGTAGCACAACGGAAATGCGAGTGCCACGACCAGTAGAGGTGCAGGCTCCAGACCAAACCATTGTTCCCCTTGGCTCATCAGGACAGAAGGAATGATCACGTTGAGCCCAATGTTGAGCCAAATATTCTCACGCTGAGGCGTTGCTGAGTCGGGTTGCGGCATACGTCTGATCGATGTTGTGTGTAGCTGATTGATTACCCAGCATTGTAGCGACTTTTTCCCAGTCGTGATGCTTCCCACCCGCACGTTTCCACTGCTGGTATCGCAGCACTGAGAGCAGTTATGCGTCCTCGAGCTGAGTCCCAACGGTGTTCGGTCGTCGTCAAAACCGAATACGATTCTTGCTCGATCTTCGTAGTGACGCGTGGCTTCTAGAAGCTGACGGTCAAGTGTCCTGCTGATTTTAAAGGAACGAGACTCTGTTAGGATTGCTAATACCACGCGTTTGCAAAACGTTTGCGAAGCATTTGGCGTTTCAACGAGGCGAGGTAAGAGAAATCTGATTCAACCGCTCTATATTTACTGAAGTGACGCGGCAGTACTATTGGTGCAGCAGTACCATTAGCCAAATACACCACAGTTTTGACTCAGTCTGAAGCGTGCAACCGAAAATGAAATGGAAAATCTATGAATAAGATACTTGCTTGTCTGATTGCAATTGCAGCGATCAGTTTTACAGCTCAGGAATCCCAAGCTCAATTGTTTCGCGCGCGCTCTGGAGCGTCGTTTAGCGTCGGCAGAGGGTTCGGCAATGGCTTCCGATCCCCCAATGTTGGACGCTCCTACAACAACGCAGCTAGGTCCAATTCTTTTCGGGGATACGGGTATGGAAGAGGATTTGGGACAGGGGGCGGCGGATTTGGACAGACCGTTCATCCCGTTGTCATCGATCCATTCTATAATGGGCCTGAAGGCTACAGAACCTTCTACGGCCGCGGAATAGGTCTCGGTTTTTAACCGGCGGTCAATCCGCTTGTGATCTTCAAACGGAACGATACAGGGCGTAAGGTCAGGGGTAGTTGGTCCCAACTTTGGTCAAGATTCGCCAGCCGGTAGGGAACTCTCCTCATCCGGTTTCTTCAGGTATCCGTATTCGCGCATCTGTTTCCAACAGACCGACGCAATCAAATGGAAGTTGCCATAGGTATTGGAGTGTTGCAAATCGCCGATGTGGTTGATCTTCTGCCAATAGACATGTTCTTTGTCGTTTACAGGAGAGAGTTCACAGAACGTTCTGATTTCCTCCAAACGATCGATAGGGTTGTCGAGGATATCTTCGTACTTCACTTCGTGAATGTGGTTGGCCACTGTTTTAAATTCCTGAACAAACGTGGTCATGCTGTTCCAGTAATGTGACGCTTCGCGAATCGCATGTCTCTGCAGGGCATCATCGTCTGAACTTTCCTCCTCAAACTTTCGATTCTCCTGATGTTCCTTGGCGAGGCGATTCATTTTGACGATCGAGTTGGCAACTTGCCGAGGATCACGAATCAAATGTATAAACCGTGCATCAGGATACAGTTCCTGCCAGAGTGGCGCGAGCATTCGGAAGGTCATGTTTTTGTTGAAGAACCGTTCTCCCTTCTGATTGCCGTCGCCGTTGGGGCGGGCTCCGAAACACCACAACGCGCGGCGAATGAGGTTGTGAATTTCCGTGATTTGTGATTCTTCGAGTTCGCTCTTCCTGTAAGCTTTGATTTCTGTAGTTATTTCCGCACCGGGTCGTAATACGCTGCGCCACAAATCGGTTCCTTCGCTTGCCGATCCGGCGCTAACAGAGACCGAATCCTTTTGAAATCGCTCACCTCCAACGTCGAGGCACAAGAACTTACGCAACGTTTCAGCAGCGCAAAAACAACTCGGAAACTCATTCATCGTATTGGTGAAGTAAGCCATGTCCGGGTGCGAGCAAAGTATGTCCTGCAACATAGTGCTTCCAGATCTGGCGTTGCCGATCAGGAAAATTGGGCGATCGACTTGGATTTCTGCGGACTTGATCCGCATGAAACACTTCTCAAACAAACCAACTGGCTTGTTCAACCAAGAAGGTTGCTGAGGATCGAGCGTCTGCCGCTCAAAAAACGGTTTCACCAAAACGCGTGAAAGCCAGTTGCGATACTGAACGCTCATTTACCTCAGGTCCATTTGTTGAGTAGATTTGGAGTTTTGTTGGGCCAATGGACTAGCCCCCGGAAAACGCTCAACAAAATATTGACGTCCCTGTTTGCTTGCACATTCGCTCGATTCAGCAGTTGATCTTAACCTGATCCAAAATCTAATGATATTGTTTTTTCCTCCACAGGCACGTCGCACACCTAGCAGGTTTCAACGGTCATGGACTGGTGTCTTAGAAAACACAAAGCAACTGCGCGGTGCGGTTATCGATAACGGGTTGAGCTTTGCTCTCGATTGCCTCCACCGACTATCCATCGCCCGCTCTGCAATTTTTCTCGTCGGCCTGGCCCGGGATCGCCTCCCTCATCGGTCGCCAAGGGTTGCACGGTCAAAGAGTAGTACATTTCAGGCCGTCTCCCGCGAAATCGATACCAGTCGTCAATCAACCGAATCGATTTGCGACGAGACTTGATGTACACACGATCACCTTTTTGCAACACCACCTCATGGGCACCCGTCCAACCGAACCAAGAGTAGGCTGCGGTATGAATGGGAACCCAGTGCGGTTTTCCTTCATGATCGTACAGCCCGATTTCGGCCCAGTTGTGGCTGGGAACCCAAACCAGACGTGCCGGAACTCCAGCCGCGCGACACAGCGCGATAAACACCGACGCTCGTTCTTCACAGTCTCCACGGCGATTTATGATCGCATCTTTGACGCTCGTATATTCTCCATGCACGCCGGCGATGTTTTCCCAGACCCAATCATAATACTTCTTAGCCAAATCCCATGGATGGCCTTTGGTGCCCAGTTCTTTCGAAAGTGCCTTCAACTCGTTGTCGCGGAGGCTGATACCCGGACTGCTGCCCAAAGTCCGTTTGGAAAAGCGCAGATCGGCCACAGGAGGATCGTCTTTCCGCCACTTCTCTCTGGAAGGCGGAGTCTGATCCGAAGGAAAACTATCTTTGGAAAAACCGCGATAGTCCTTACTCACCTTCATGCGATATTTGGCAATCGCAGATACGACCTGTCCGGCTTCGATTTGGCCAGCATACAAACGCAACTGGGCCGCCGTTTCGTTCAAGCGATGCAACTTGGCATCGCAGTCTTTGGTTTCAATTTTAAAATCAACGACTTCCTGTTCCGGAAACTGAAGCGGAGCTACGGTGCTCGCGTGAATGTCCGAAGCGTAACCTTTGCCGCGAAAACTAATGCCGGTCGTGACTTCGAATTCTCGAGGTTCAAGATACCCAGTCGAACCATCTTTAGGAGGCTCGCGCCAAATCCACTTTCCGTCTCCAACCACTGGAATGACTGAAAACGAATCTGAAGGTATGCTTCCCACGTGCAAAACAAGATCTGAATTTGATCGCCCTCGGCGAGTCGACCAAAGAGCTCCCGTTCCGATTGCCGCTCCAGCCAATGCTGTCGAAGTGATAAATGATCGTCTATTGATTTCCATAACAATCTATACCCTTTCTCAGCATCGACCGGTGAACTGCTTTCATAATGTACGCATTTGCGGCAATACCGCAAAAGGATTGGGGGCTACGGAATCGCGTGTCCTCTATTGGGTTGATGTTTTGCGTCGAACGTCACCGATAAAATTTAATTTACTTGAAATAAAATTTTTTCAACCCCCTAGCATTTCATTCGTCCGTATCAGCCGCGCAGGGAGGGCGGCTGTGCAAAAAATCCTGCGAGGTAAGGAAAGGCACCGGCCCAAATAGGGTTCGGGCCGACGACAGTGCCCTAATGTTTGCCAAGTCGAGTCCTGACCAGCAGATCGTTCACCGGTTTCTTGTCAGGGGTCTCGGGTAAGGTTGAAGCTTCAAACGCCGATTCGAGTTTGCACTCTAATTCGTTTAGCCTGCTGAGATGTTCGTCGATGTCAAACTCGAATGCTACTTTTTCGGCGACTTTTGATGCTACCAGTTCAGAGATGAACATAAGTCCCATTTGATCGGCCAATTGATTGAGATCGGTAACGACTTCACCAGTTTGCATTAGGTGGATTCCCGTGCACAAAACACGGTATGCATACAATACTACCTTTGCTGTAACGGGCTCTTGTTTTTGAATCATTTTCTTTTGATTCGCAAAGAATCCACGGTAGTGGTAAAAGTGGTTTTTCGTGATGCACTTCTTTGCCAGCGGTCGCAGTTCATCCAAGAACTCATGGCCAGAAACAACCAGTGGCGAAAACACCTGCTCAAGTATGTAGCCATTGTTTTTCACTAATAGGCCGAAATACTTGCCAACGTCGTGGCTGACCAAATCAACTTCCAGTCCTTTGTGCATCGCACTGAAGTCGACTGTCTCTGTTGGTGTCCCAAGTCCTACGATAGATTCAAGTGGCAGTCGGTGAGGTCCCCGCAGATCAACGTCGGAGTCGTGAGACGCAAAACCGTAGATATGAGCGCCACTGATCGTCACGAACAACGAATCAACATCGAGCCCGTCCGACCACTGCCTCCAATCATCTAAGTCCAGATTTCTTGCGTCCACGCTTGAAATGTCATTTGGGTTTGTCATCGAGTCACCATAGAGTTTCTTGCTTCGATCAGCATTTGGTCTACTC
>CAZDBE010000371.1:0-5245 GCA_964503675.1 uncultured Pirellulaceae bacterium
TCGAACACAATTCTGTACGCAGAGAAATCCGCAGGAGCCAAAACTTCTTATCAACCCTCGGTAAATCCTGATTGGGAACATTGGTGGGATCAGCGCGGCATCATCTACGGTGCTGATTGGTCAACCATGCGGGGGTGGAGCAATGGTCTTCTTCCTGACTCTCTTGATCGACTGGTGGAGTTTGATGGCGAGAAGTTCGAAATGAGCTTTGGCTCCGCTCACCCTGGAACGATCAATGCAGCGCTTACCGATGGATCGACTCATGCCATCAGTATGGAAATTCCAAAGCTAGAGTTCTTCAAACTGGGCAACCGCATGGATGGCTTAGTTGTCGACGTTACCGAATTCTAAATCTTAGGTGAGTATTGACTAAGTTCTTGACTCTGCTTTGAATCGCAAAGCAGAGTTTTTTCATCCGCTTCTATCTGCAATTCGTAACCGTGATTTTGACGATGAAAATGTTCTCCATAAAATCAATCCAAAGTCCGAATGTGTTGTTGATTATCTGTGTGGCGCTCGCCGCATCTTCCGGCTGCACAGGAAACCGAGTTGCGTCGCAAGTCGCAGCAGTAAGCAAAACAAATCTACAAAAGCTGTCCAACATTTATTCGTTGTACGTAGCGCGAAATGGATACAGAGGACCAAAGGACGAAGAGACTTTTAGAGACTTCCTTGAAAACGATCCTTCGATTGAAAAAAACATCGGTTACATGGGCGTTGGACGCGATGATTTCGACAAAATTAGTATCAGCGAGCGCGACAATGAACCCATGCTAGTTAGATATGGGCTCAGGCTACCTCCGATGTCTCCCAAGAAACCCCAAGTACTGGAAACCGTTGGAGTTGACGGTATGCGAATGGTAATCATGTCAAACGGTGACATTGTCGAGGTCGAAGATGATGCGGAATACGAAAAAATGGCCAGCGGTAAATGGAAGGAAGCAAAGGAAGATTCGATAGTCCCAGATTACAGAGGCGCCAAAAACTAAACGTCTCCAAATTCGACTTCAAAATCAGCGTTCGGCTAAAACCGGAATCCAGCGCCGTATTAGGTCAATAACGGTTGCCTCCGGGTTTTCCACAGTCAGTACCAAAAAAGTTGTAGTTCTACAGCGTTAGATAACAAACATATTCTCAGTTTCTCCCGGCAACATATTGTGAGTTGGGGTTCGATGATAATAATCTAGGAATGTTTAAACGTCGGCTAACCATCCCTCGACTCCTCTTTTTCGGGTTCACCTGAGCGGCTTAACCTCAGGCGGCGTGCCCGTTGTTGCTCTCCTTGCGAACAAGCGCTTGGTTTCATGGCAACACTCCTGCGACTTAACCTCCAAGCAGGACCTTCTTACATGGTTGCATTAGGCAATTTCTATCTTTCGTGACACACCAGTTTTTCAGCAAATGAATATGTACAAGAAGAATCAAACACAAAAATCAAACATCAACGGATTTACGCTCGTAGAGCTTCTCGTTGTTATTGCAATTATCGGAATACTTGTTGGGATGTTGCTGCCGGCGGTTCAACAGGTTCGTGAAGCGGCGCGACGGACACAATGTGCAAACAATCTGCGGCAGATCGGACTTGCGGCTTTAAACTATGAATCCGCCCACATGAAATTTCCTAGCGCTGGGCAAGCCAAAGACGGCAATGGTTCCGGGGCGAACCTGTTTTACGCATCCGATAATAGGGGGGAAACCATCAACAATCCCTCACACTCGGTTCAGACTTACATCCTTCCGTTTCTTGACCAAGGAAACGCGTTTAGTCAGTTCGATCTACGATGGCGTTATGATGCCGCTCCTGCAGACGCACCAAATAACCAACTTGCTTCCCAGACCATCGTTCCCGGGTACGTTTGCCCATCGACGTCAGGGCGCGCCGGTGATGTCGATGGAGACGGCTATGGGTTTACTGACTACTCTTGCCCGGTAACTGTCGCCACTCTGGCAGAGTTGACGGCAGCGGAAGCAATGAATGGTACTGGTTCGAGTTTTTTGGGTGTAAGCGAAGCCAACGACATCTGTGCGTTTAATGGGTTAAGCAGCCGTAGGATGAGCTCGATCTCCGATGGTACCAGCAATACGATCGCGATTGCTGAAGATGCTGGTCGTTCCGACGAGGCAACGGGCGGTTTCATGACTATCAAAAATGAAATGATGTTTGATTCCACACCAGTGCAGCGTCGCTCGTGGGCATGGGCCGATCCAGAGAACTCGTTTAATGTTGATCGGCTTGTCAACAATAACTCGGTCGCCAATGGCTCAGATTGTGTTGGTTCTGGTACCGGTACGGGTTGGAGTTTAGTCAACTGCGGTGCCAACGAAGAAACGTTCTCTTTTCATCCCGGTGGAGCGAACGTCGTGCTCTGTGACGGCAGTACCCACTTCTTGACCGACACCATTGGTGTCGTTCCTTTCCGAGCATTGATGACCGCTCGTGGTGGCGAAGTCGTATCAATTTTCGAGTAATCGTTCAGGGTTCGCGAGTATATCGCCGGAGTAGGCAACGCCGTGGAGAGTTTTTTGTAGCCGATCTCGCAAGAGATTAGAGAAACTAAGTTTGGGCCATCCAAAGTCTTGGCTGAAAAGAATTTTCCCAAGACTTTCGATGAAACCCTTGTCATCGATGGTGGTTCCCCATGGTCTAAAGTTACCATAGAGACTGGTCAAATCCGGCATGACGGACCAATGGCATCCACAACACAATCCTCGAAGCTCAGTTAAATGTATCAAAGAATTCTAAGTACTGTCCTTGTCTTGCTCTTTTTGACGAGTGGCCATCTTCTGTTTGCACAAAACGATTCGAGTAAAGCCAAAGAGTCGAGTGATTCCCAAGGATGGATCGACCGAAACAAGAACGGCGAAAAGGACCCTTATGAAGATCCTGAATTGGCCATCGAGGATCGGATTGCCGATTTGATCGGCCAGATGACCATCGAGGAAAAGACCGCTCAGATGGGAACGATCTATGGTTACAAAAGAGTGCTCAAGGACCCTACTCCGACAGAGAAATGGAAACAGCAAGTTTGGAAAGACGGCATCGGAAATATTGACGAACATTGCAACGGCGTCCGAGGCGAGCTCGAGCATGTTGGTCACAAAGAACACGCCGAACTCCTGAATCTCATTCAACGCTGGTTCATCGAAGAAACTCGTCTCGGGATTCCCGTCGATTTTACTAACGAAGGCATCCGCGGCGTCTGTCACAGTAACGCTTCGAATTTTCCGACTCAGATCGGAGTCGGTGCGACTTGGGATAAAGACCTTGTTCGGCGGATCGGAGAAATCACGGCCAAGGAAGGGAAGTCTCTTGGCTACACCAATATTTACTCTCCGATCTTGGACGTCGTGCGTGACCCACGTTGGGGACGGACGGTCGAGTGCTACGGCGAATCTCCTTTCCTCGTCGGTGAACTTGGCAAACAACAATGCCTCGGCATTCAGTCGCAAGGTGTGGCTTCTACTCTGAAACACTTTGCTACTTACAGTACACCCAACGGCGGGCGCGATGGCAAGGGCCGTACGGATCCGCAGATTCCGTTCCGCGATATGCATCAGATTTTGATGCACCCATTTGAAAAAGTGATCAAGGAAGCCAAAGCCAAAGGGGTGATGAGTTCTTATAACACCTACGACGGCATTCCCGTCACCGGCAGCCCGTACTTCTTGACTGAACTCCTGCGTGAGCAATACGGTTTCAAGGGGTATGTCGTCTCCGACAGCGGTGCGGTTAACCGATTGGAAAAACAACACATGACATCCGCCGATTGGGAATCTGCTATCGCAGAAGCGGTCAACGCCGGTCTGAACGTTCGTACCAATTTCCAAGAGACCAAAAAATTCGTACTGCCGCTGCGCAAAGTCGTTGCCGATGGGCGCGTGACAGAAAAAACGATCAATTCGCGCGTGGAGGATATTTTGCGAGTGAAGTTTGAACTTGGTCTGTTTGATACGCCTTACGTGGAACCAGAAAAGACGGCCGAAATCATCCACACTGCTGAGAACGAAGCCACTACCCTTGAGGCGGCCCGTAAAGCGATTGTTCTGCTTAAGAACGATGGCATCCTTCCGCTGGACGCCTCAAAATACAAAACGATTTTGGCAACCGGCCCCTGTGCCGATGATGTTGTTCCTATGATCAGCCGATATGGCCCGGGAGCTTCGGACGTCATCAGCCCGCTGGCCGGATTGAAGAGTCACTTTGGTGACAAGGTCGAAATTCTTCATGCCAAAGGTTGCCACTACTACGACAAACTTTTTCCCCAGTCGGATGTCTTACCCAGCACTCCCGACGGGGAAGCGCAAGCCGAAATTGACGAGGCAGTAAAACTTGCTGAAAAGGCCGACTTGATCATCGCGTACCTTGGCGACACGCATGATACCGTGGGGGAATCCAAAACGCGTCTTAGCCTGAACCTTCCCGGTCACCAAACGTTGCTGGTGCAAGAATTGGTCAAGACGGGCAAACCGGTCGTTGTTGTGCTGATGCCTGGACGCGCGATGTCTGTCAATTGGATTGATCAAAACATTCCCGGCATTCTTTGTGCTTGGCATGGTGGTGAGAAAGTTGGCCAAGCGATCACCGAGACACTTTTCGGCCAGTACAACCCAGGCGGAAAACTTCCGATCACCTTCCCTAAAAGTGCCGGCCAAATTCCGCTCGCCATTCCTCACCGCAATGGTGCTTGGGGTGGGCAAAGCAAGGGCCATGACCCCAACGGTTGGGGCACCTCGCGCGTGCGGGGCCCGCTGTATCCTCTTGGACATGGCTTGAGCTATACGACTTTCGAGTACGGCAAAGCGTCGGTGATTCCTGCTGAGGCCACCGCTGACGATGAGATTACGGTCAGCTGCGAGGTCACCAACACTGGAAAAATGGATGGCGATTCGGTGGTTCAGCTGTACCTTAAAGATGAGGTTAGTTCGGTCGCTCCCTATTCAAAGTTCCTGCGTGGTTTTGAGCGTGTGAATTTGAAGGCTGGCGAGTCAAAAACGGCGACCTTTAAAATTAATCCTAAACGTGATCTCAAAATGTTGGATCGCGATAACAAGTGGATTGTGGAGCCCGGAAAATACAGCGTGATGATCGGAGAATCCTCAAGCGACGAAGACGTTAAGCAGACAGCTGAATTCACGATCAAGTAGTTTGATGCTCTAGTACTCCATCACTAGATAGTGAACTGACAACGTCTTTTCTGGCTAGCGAATTTAGGATGCGGTACACCGCAATAGAGGCAATCCGCCC
>CAZDBE010000372.1:0-5216 GCA_964503675.1 uncultured Pirellulaceae bacterium
GGCAACTGTGCTACCGTTGACACCACGACCCCAAAATGGATATCGCCGTGCGTTTTAATCGAAGTTCTGTCATCGTTTTTCCTTTGCCGAATTGGGTTAGTATCTTCCAGTACCTCGCCGAGGAATCGAACCTCGTCCAACTGCTTCGAAGGCAGTCATGCATCCAATACACTTGCAAGGCAAATTTAAGTGGTTCGGGAGGTGCTCGAACCCTCGTCTACCGGGCTTCAACCGATCGCTCTACCGTCTAAGCTACCGAACCAAATGTGTTGTGTTTCTCTTGTGTTTTGAGCCTGTTTTGCAAACCCTTACTTAAACCTAGGCACAAAAAAACCCCCGTCAATCAAATGACGCGGGCACGGTGAGTCAAAGTCGAGGCCAAGCGTCAGCGCAGATTCTCTCCACGCTCAAGAAATAAATCTTGATACTGATTGAATCGTTTAGATTCATTCTTGAGGCTTGACTGTATAAAACTCATCGGAGGTTAAATCTCGTGTTTCGTTTGTGTTTTTGTAACTCTGTTGTTTCTGATAGACGCTTGATGGTGTTGTGAGTTCGCGCGGAGTTCAGAAAAACTCGAAATAGTCATGATCGCATTTCATCGGCGGCTGAATTGATCGGCAAAACGTGGTACTTTATGGCTTTGCAATTCATCGGGAGTTCAACTTTGACGGCCACCATTATCGACGGGAAACAGATCTCCCGTGACATCCAGCAAGAAATCAAACAACAGGTCGCTGACTTTGTGGACGCTGGTAATACGGCGCCGAAACTGGTTGCGGTATTAGTCGGCGAAGATCCCGCCAGTCAAGTCTATGTGAAAAACAAAAAACTAGCCTGCAAACGTGTCGGTATCGATAGCGACCTTATGCGCATCGACGGTAGCTCAACCACCGAAGACCTGTTGAAACTGGTCGACGAGTTGAACAACGATGTGTCCGTTAGCGGGATTCTCGTTCAGTTACCGTTGCCTGACCAAATCGATTCGCTAAAAGTGCTCGACGCGATCAGCCCGACCAAAGACGTCGATGCGTTTCATCCAGAGAACGTGGGATTGTTGTCTCAGGGACGTCCACGTTTTCTCCCCTGCACGCCTTTTGGTATCGTACATATGCTGTTCCGATCCGGTATTCAGACCACTGGGAGATCTGTTTGCGTGATCGGTCGCAGCGACATTGTCGGTAAGCCCATGGCGATGATGTTGGCTCAGAAAGATTCGGCGCTTGGTCCAGACATGGCCAACGCGACGGTGACGCTTTGCCACAGCCGCACCAAGAATCTGGCCGAGGTCGCAGCGACAGCTGATGTATTGGTCGCCGCGATCGGTCGGCCAAAATTTGTGACGGCCGATATGATCAAACCGGGGGCGGCTGTGATTGATGTTGGGATCAATCGCACCGATGATGGATTGGTTGGGGATGTCGATTTTGACGCGGCATTGGAAATTGCAGGAGCCATTACGCCAGTGCCCGGCGGCGTGGGCCCGCTGACGGTGACAATTCTTTTAGAGAATACTCTCAAAGCTGCTAAACTGATGTCTGCGTGATGTGGCTATTGCATCTCACATACAATTAGTTGTCCCTCTTCTTTTCGTGGCAATTCATGAAACAATCAGTCGTTTGTTTATTGATTTTGTGTCTGAGTTTGGCCATCGTGACGACAACAGGTTGCGGGGGTTGCCGCTCGGATGAAGACATCGCCGCCGAGAAAAAGAAAAAGGATAAAGAGAAGAAAGAAAAGCCCAAGCCCAATTATGAATCTCCCGGCACCGCGATCTTGCCGGGAAATTTTCCGGAACTAGAAACGCCAACGCTCGAACAGCTACAAGAGATGTCCAAAGAAGAGCGCGCGCGAATAGAAGCCCGCAGCTTTCTCCGCCGCAATCGAACGAAGGTAGGCCATTGGGTGGCTACATCGACACCCGTAAGAGCTAACCACTTTAATGTTCAGGGGCGTCTGGATGTGGCTAATGTGATTTCAGGTAGGCCGGCTGAAGTTCCCGGTACGAAGTTTACGTTTGCCACCGCGCGGCCGTTTGCTCTGACCAAGGGGCAATGGAAATATCTCCAGTCGTCGGCGTGGCTGGCACCTCGGGCAAATTCTAATATGACCAACGTGCAATTTGATCTACTGCCCGCCGGCGGCGGCACGCCAATGTTCGCTCCTCCGCTGTGCATCAATCGACTGATGAAAGGGTTTCAGTATCACATGGTGTTGCTGACCAGTCGCGAGCAGAAAATGAAGTACCTCAACCTGACCGATTCGGTTGCAGTCAAAGATCCCAATTCGAACGGGGCCGACGAGATGCCCGAGTTCTACTTCATTGTTACCAATGAGCCAGAGAAACCGATTCCGTTACCGGCCAACGCGTTGCAATGGACGACGATTGCCTATTTGATCTGGGATGACCTTGATCCCGACAGCCTCGATGTTGACCAGCAGCAGGCACTGCTGGATTGGCTACATTTTGGAGGGCAGTTGATTCTTAGTGGTCCCGATTGTCTGAGCAAGTTGGAAAACAGTTTCCTCGCGCAGTATCTGCCAGCTCAGTCCTCGCAGCGCACCGAGATCGAGAAAGATCAGTTTGTGGAACTGAACGAAAACTGGTCGATACCCAGCGCCAAGAATCCGTCAGTTAAGCGTTATCTGACGATTACCGAGGGAAATCCGGTGATCGGTATCGAGTTGCTGCCTCACGTTGATTCTCAATTTGTCGGCGGGACGGGGGAGTTGGTTGTCGAACGTGAGCTTGGGCGTGGCCGAATCGTGGCGACGGCGTTTTCACTGGCTGAGCCTCGGGTGAAATCTTGGCCAAGTTTTCACACGTTTTTCAGTGGCGCGTTATTGCGACGACCTAGACGACAATTTGGCCGACCGAATGATGGTGAACTTGCGTTTCGCTGGGCCGACGACGGGACTTCTGTTTATGACACGCTGGTTGGTTCAACGCTGCGGTTGACCAGCCGCGATCTGGGAGCGGTTGATGCTGGCGGCACGACAACTGATGAAGGTTCCCCCTATCCGAGTGTTGGTTTTGAGGAACTAGTCGAACTTCCCTCGGTCAAGGGAAAGCCCAAACGGGATCCAGAGAACACGCGGCTCTTTGGAGGTTTCGGACAGAATCGAAAATCGGGCGTCGCAGGATGGTCAGATAACTCAATCATTGCCACCGCCGCGCGATCGACGTTGAAAAACGCCGCCGGCATCAAACCACCGTCTGCCGGTCTAGTACTAAAAATGTTGGGCGTCTATCTGTTGGTACTCGTGCCGGTGAACTGGCTTTTATTCAGAGTGATTGGCAAAGTTGAGTGGGCGTGGTTCGCCATTCCTTTTATCGCAATCGCCGGGGCGTTCGCGGTGGTTAGGATGGCGTCGCTGGACATTGGATTCGCACGCAGCAACAGCCAAGTCGGAATGCTGGAATTTCATTCGGACTACAGTCGAGGCCATTTGACTCAGTATTCCGCGTTGTACACGTCACTGTCAACGAAATACGATGTCGAATTGGATAATGCGTCGGGAATTGCCCTGCCCTTCCCTTCCGGCGGCTCAAATACTGAAAAAACGATCCAACATGTGACCTTGCATCAGTCTCTTCAAAATCGCTTGACCAATTTTCTGATCCAATCTAACTCCACTCGCATGATGCACGCTGAGAGTTTGTTTGAGGCCGGTGGCAGTTTCGAATTGAGCAGTCAATCGGTGGACGTCGAACAAGACAGCGCATTGGATTTTACTCAACCAATAACGATCGCAAACAGAACGCAACTGGCCCTGGCCTCAAGTGCCGTCCTCGGACGTGATGAAGCGGGAAACTACCACATGAGCTGGTTGGGAGATTGGGACGACCAATCCCCAAAGACGGTGCAATTAGACGCATGCCAGCGCGAGGAAATGCTTGCGTTGTGGAAGGATCATGCAAAAGTGGAGAACGAGAATGTCGAGGAAGCGGAATCACCCAATTTGGCCAAAATCAGTGCGCACAAACTTTTAGAGGCCGTGGTTGAGAATTTGAGTTTGGGCAAAGGCGAGGTGCGACTGTTGGGATATTGCAACGATCAAATCGGCAGCAGCCATTTCATCCCAGCATCCACACAGACTCGTCAACAGACCGTTGTTTTGGCTCACCTCAAATCGGCAGCACTCCCGCCCGCACGTCCAGATGTGAACTCGAGTCTAGACTTCCTCTCCAAACGAAAGCTTATCGATGACGGAAGCACGATTGACGCGGACTTCTTCAGCGCCGAAGAACCGCAATAGAACAACTCAAACAGCGCACCCTCTTTCTGCTGGCAACATTTTATGATTGAACTAACTGGTTTCGGGAAAGACTACGGCGATTTTACGGCCGTGCAGTCGCTGGATTTGAAAATTGAAGAAGGTGAGATGTTTGGTTTCATCGGACCTAACGGAGCCGGAAAGAGTACCAGCATCCGCTTCCTTGCGACTTTGTTGCGAGCGACACGTGGCGAAGGAATGGTCAACGGTTTCAGCGTTTCCAAAGAACCTATGGATGTCCGCCGCAGCGTTGGCTATATGCCTGACGCGTTTGGTGTTTATGACGGGATGAAGGTCTGGGAGTTTCTGGATTTCTTTGCGGTTGCGTACCAGATTGGTCGGACGCAACGCAAACGCGTGATCGCCGACGTGCTGGAACTGCTAGATCTGACCTACAAACGTGACGATTTTGTTAACGGATTGTCGCGAGGCATGAAACAGCGTCTGTGTCTAGCAAAAACGCTGGTGCACGATCCGCCGGTACTGATCTTAGACGAACCGGCAAGTGGTCTTGATCCACGTGCGCGTGTCGAGGTGAAGGCGTTGTTGAAAGAATTACGACGGATGGGCAAGACAATTTTGATTTCCAGCCACATTCTGACTGAGCTTGCCGATTGTTGTACTTCGATTGGGATTATCGAGCGCGGCCAGTTGCTGATGCACGGTCCGATGGACGAGGTCTATCAAAAAATTCGCGGCAATCAGATGGTGGAAGCGCATTTCGGAACCGGATTGGACAAGGGGCTATCCATCATTCGCAGTAACCCCGACGTGCGAGATGTGCAGGTAGATGGTGCCAAGATCACGATCGAATTCAACT
This sequence comes from uncultured Pirellulaceae bacterium, assembly GCA_964503675.1. Lineage (GTDB taxonomy): Bacteria > Planctomycetota > Planctomycetia > Pirellulales > Pirellulaceae > Mariniblastus. The sequence continues at coordinate 5,099 of CAZDBE010000372.1, forward strand.
CGTCCGATTACAATCCGTCGGAGTTGTTGAAGCAATTGATTGAAAGTGAAGTCGAGGTGCGAAATTTTGGTCGCAAGGAGCCAAACCTCGAAGATGTATTCATGATGGTGACCAAGGG
>CAZDBE010000373.1:0-5214 GCA_964503675.1 uncultured Pirellulaceae bacterium
CTTGGACGTAGGTAATCTGTGAAAACAAAGAACGTCGCACCATAGGCCCGAATGCCCGATAAAGACATGCCGTTACAGATCGCGGCCATTACATGTTCGCGAATTCCAAAATGGAAGTTGTTTCCTGAGTAATCATCGGCACCGAAGTGGCCCGCAGCAGGATCGTCGTTATTGGACTTGTTGGATCCCGCGAGATCCGCCGACCCGCCGATGAACCAAGGAATCGCTTTGCAAACTTCCTGTAGAACTTTTCCAGAACTGGCGCGTGTGGCCATACCTTTTTCGCAGGCATCGAACACAGGCAGCGCGTCCTGCCAACCAGCGGGCAAGGTATCAGTTTGCATGCCTTCGAGTTCAGCAGCTTCTTTGGCGAACTCTTTTTTGTACGCCTCGAATTTCTCGTTCCAAGCTGAGTACGCCGATTCGCCACGCTTGCCAAGGTTACTCCGGAAATCTTCGTAGACATCGCTAGGAACGTGAAACTTGTCTCCAGTCCAGCCATAACTTTCTTTGGCTAGTGCGATTTCGTCCTCACCCAGCGGAGATCCGTGTGCTCCAGAGGTATCTTGCTTGTTAGGAGCACCGAAACCGATGATACTTTTGACAATGATTAAGGTTGGACGATCGTCAGTAGCTTGGAATTTCTTGTACGCGTCAGCAAGCGCTCCTAAATCGTTGGCGTCGGTGACGGTGATGACCTGCCAACCGAGAGCCTCAAAACGACCTTTGACGTCTTCGCTGAACGCGAGTTCCGTGCGGCCTTCGATGGTGATCTCGTTGTCGTCGTAGATCCAACAAAGGTTCGAAAGCTTGAGATGACCGGCCAGTGAGGCCGCTTCGCAGCCGATCCCTTCCATGACATCGCCATCGCTACAGACAACATACGTGTCGAAGTCAAACAGATCGTATCCGGGCCGATTATAATTCGCCGCCAGCCACTTGGCCGCGATCGCGGTGCCGACGCTGTTTCCAAGCCCCTGTCCCAGTGGGCCGGTGGTGGTCTCGATGCCTGCCGCGTAACCAAACTCCGGATGACCAGCACACGGGCTGTGCATCTGGCGGAAGTTCTTGATGTCTTCGATCGTGATCGATTTTCCATCGGTCAGATTACCGGCTTTGTCTGTTTTGGCAACTTCAGCAAGGTGCAGCACGGAATACAACAACATCGACGCGTGGCCGCAGGAGAGAATAAAACGATCGCGCCCCATCCAGTTGGGCTGAGCCGGATCGTAGTTCATGTGGTGGTTCCACAACTCGTACGTTAGTGGAGCCAGAGCCATCGGAGTTCCCGGGTGGCCGCTGTTGGCAGCTTGGACGGCATCCATAGAGAGCGTACGGATGGTGTTGACGGCAGCTTGTTTAGTGTCGACAGTTGTTGACATAAGTAATGTTTCCTATTTCAGTGTTTCTTGCTCGGAAATGATCAAGGGCGGTGGATTTCAACATTTCGCAGAAGTCGCTAGGGTTCGACCGCAAAGTCATCTACTTAGACTAGGCTCAAACGCTGGTGAGATCCGCGAGATAGACGCGTTCCCAAATTCAGTCTGATTTTGACGAATTTAGCGTGACAGGATAGACTATTAAACGGACTATTTCTATGGGGCTCCGCCTGAATCGCCCGTTTCGCAGTCAATCTTTTGCCGACTAACTTTCCCAACGCTAACTCAACCTCCGGCGCTCCCATGGATCACGATCGCAACAACTTGCAAAACCTAACAGCTCCTCAACCAAAGCAGGATCAGCGATTGCCCAACCCAGCCCTCCCTCTCTCGCGCCGGCAATTCGGTCGGTTGTCGATGGCCAGTGCAATCGCGGCCGGGACTGCGGGAACTACTTTAAGTTTTCTTCATCCTGAAAACGCATTTGCGACACCAGTGCCAGAACCGCTTTGGCAACCGGCGCGGCCGCGCGACCGTGAGAATTCGCCCACCGAAAAATCGCCTGCAGAATTGGTAACGCCGAAAGCGCAGGCTTCCATCAATAAGGGGCTGAACTTCCTATTGCGAAATCAAGTGAAATCCGGACGCAATCGTGGCGCTTTCGGAAACGGAGGCTACAGCGGCGGAGTTGCTTCGGCGTCCCTGGCAGGGCTGGCGATGATGTGCGCCGGACATTCACCAGGACAGGGCAAGTATGGCAAAGCGATCGACTACTGTGTCGAGTTCGTTTTAAAGCATGTGCGGGAGTCAGGATATATCTCCAAATCCGATGCCGGTAACGAAAACATGTATGGTCACGGATTCAGCATGCTGTTTCTGTCGCAGGCCTACGGTATGACCCAGAAGGCCGAGATCGGGAAGAAGCTTCGTAAAGCGGTCGAGTTGACTTGCCGCACCCAGAATGATCTAGGCGGTTGGCGGTATCAACCGAAAAAGAGTGACGCTGATTTATCGATCACCGTTTGCCAGATCATGGGGTTGCGCGGGGCACGTGATGCTGGGATTGACGTACCCGATGAGGTTCGCAAAAAGTGTATCGACTACGTTAAGCTCAGTCAGAACAAGAACGGCAGTTTTCGCTATGTCCAACGCGGCGGTCACAGTACATTTGCAATGACGGCCGCCGGTGTTACGTCACTGTACAGCGCCGGAATCTACGACGGCGAGGGTGTTGAAAAGGGGCTGAAGTACTTGAAGAAGTTCAAACCGACCGGAACGAATCGAGCTTCGCACTATTTTTATTCGAACTACTACGCCGTTCAAGCCATGTGGCATGCCGGAGGCGAGTATTGGAACACTTGGTATCCGGCGATTCGCGACGAGTTGATCAAGTCCCAGTCCGCCGATGGATCGTGGGCATTCAGCGAAGCCGAACTGCCCTTCGGCGCCGCCATGGGCTGCATCATCCTACAAATGCCGCTGAACTACGTTCCGGTTTTCTCCCCGTAGTTGATTGCTAAATCGGCGCACACAAAGAGCACGCCAAGAATGTCGACGTGCTCTTTGTTTCTGTTTGGTCCGTCGACGACTAAGTTATCGCTTGACGCGAGCACTTCCCCCAGCAATCACCGACTCGACTTCATCCAAACTGGCCATTGTCGTGTCGCCAGCTGTCATCATCGCCAACGCTCCATGAGCCGCGCCATACTCAACGGCTTTCTGGCCATTGCCGCCGGTCAAGAATCCGTAGATTAATCCAGAAGCAAAGCTATCGCCGCCGCCAACACGATCAAAGATCTCCAAATTCTCGCGATGGGTGGCTTGGAATAGCTCGCCGCCATCGTCATTCTTCTGCCAGCACAAAGCGCCCCAATCATTGATGGTCGCAGTTTTCACTGTTCGAAGAGTCGTCGCCATCGCTTGGAAATTCGGGAAGTCACTGATCGCCTGAGCAATCATCTTTTTGTATCCCTCGATCGGTAACTTGTCCAAATTCTCCTCATCAAGTCCCTCGACGTGCAAGCCAAGGCAGGCTGTAAAGTCTTCTTCGTTTCCAATCATCACGTCAACGTAAGGAGCGAGGCTACGATTCACCTTCTGGCAATTCTCTTTGCCGCCGTAGGCCGCCCACAGCGAAGGACGAAAGTTGAGGTCGTAAGAGGTGATCGTTCCGTGCTTCTTGGCACACTCTAGTGCTTCCTGAATCACAGCGGGCGTTGTATCTGAAAGTGCTGCGTAAATGCCGCCAGTATGGAACCAACGCACTCCCAGTGTTCCAAATATATGTTCCCAATCGATGTCGCCCGGTTTTAGTTGCGACGCCGCAGTGTGGCCGCGATCCGAAGTACCCAATGCGGCACGAATACCGTGGCCACGTTCGGTAAAGTTAATTCCATTTCGTACGCTTCGTCCGCAACCGTCGTAGTCAAACCACTTGCAGTGGCTCATGTCGACGCCACCGGTCAAAATCAAATTCTCAAGCAGAAGACCGACTTCGTTTTTCGCAAATGCAGATACCAATGCTCCTCGCATGCCAAAGCAACGACGCAAACCACGAGCCACGTTGTATTCGCCGCCGCCTTCCCAGACGTCAAACGACCGCGCCGTGCGGACGCGCCCTTCGTTGGGGTCAAGCCGTACCATGACTTCACCGAGGGAAAGGATATCGAACTGGCATTTATCAGCAGGTTTAATTTGCATCGTGGTCTTCGAACTTGGTTCAGGGTTTGTGACAAAACTTCACCGTAGGCAGGTGAAAGTTCATATATATTAGTGATGAGCGACGCTTTACCAAGCCCTGAATACCCGTAGAGGGCCGACGTTTTAAGTCTTTTCAATCGGCACCTAACAGAAGCGCGAAAACCGGCTATTGGGCGATTTCATTGGCATCGGTTGCAACGATTACGATGCCAAGTTTGTTCGCCGTAGCAATGGTGGCTTCCTGATCGAGGACGATCGTTTTCTCTGCCTCGATCGCAATCACTTTCCCCCCCGCTTTGTGCAGCGTTTCCACGGTTCCCTCACCAATGGTCGGCACATCGAAACGCATGTCTTGGTTTGGCTTGGCAACTTTGACCAGCGTCATGCCGCCACTTTTGCACAGCTCTCCCGACCGCGCGATACAGGCGTCGGTACCTTCGATGGCTTCTACCGCGATCACGGCTCGATCTTTTACAATGACGCTTTGGCCAATATCCAAACGGCCCATTTCTTTGGCCGCCGTCCAGCCGAAACGGATGTCCTTCCATTGAGCGTCGGTTGGTTTGCGATTGGTCAGCGTTCCCTGTTTCACCAGTAACTCCGGAGCGTAATCGGTCGCGGGCAGAAATTCGATTCCGCTGGCCGCATAGAGTTTCGTGACCGTCAGCAGCAGCGTGTCGTCTTTGCGATCAACAGACTTCGTCAAAAACACAGGGTAGAAGTGTCGCCAAAAAGTCAGATCTGGGAAATGCCTGATCACACTGAATCGTTCGAATAGTTTCGTTTTGAAAACTTTACCCGCCAAAGTTGCATGAACCACACCTGCAGATTTCAGATAACGGATCTGAGCCCCCATGCGTCCCATACCGAATTCCCGATAGTCATCACAGATCTCGGCTAGTCGCGGGTCAGCATGATCTTTGATCGCCATGCAGTAGACTTGGTAACCATCAGCCTTCAGCGTTTGAGCGACGCGTATCGGGAAATTGCCCCAACCAGCAATTAAGCCGATGCGACGGTCGGAGCTTCCTTTAAGGTTGCTTCGGGAATCTGGCCGAAGATGGATGGTGGACATGTTCTTGGTGCTAAAATTTGGGGAGATTTTTCCAAACCTTCCCCTCATCCTAGCGAAATA
>CAZDBE010000374.1:0-5193 GCA_964503675.1 uncultured Pirellulaceae bacterium
CGTCCGGAGAACTCTCGTTGATTGTTTCGACGCGTAATAGTGCGAAGTAACGCTCGTTCTCTTTGGGAGGACGAATTTGCCCACGCACCACGGCGCCATTTCGCAAGCTGAATTTACGAATTTGGCTGGGGGAGACATAAATGTCATCCGGGCAACTCAAATAGTGGTAACTGGGGCTTCGGAGGAAACCGAAGCCGTCTGGCAGGATCTGCAGTGTCCCTTCGCCAAACATAATGCCCTGCGTTTTGATCTTGCCTTTGAGGATTTCGGCAATCAGATCGTGTTTATTTTGGTCGCCGGGTTCGATGCCTTGCTCTGCGGCATACTTCTGCAGTTCATCGATAGACATTTTCTGCAATGTCGTTACGTTGATTTGCTGCTCGGCGTCCACGTCTGGCGCCACATTTGAATTCGGCGCTTTGTCCTCACGTGAAATTTTTTCTGCAAGCGAAAGAGGTTCACCTCCTGACTCGATCTCTTTTAGCCGTTGGCTAACATCCGGATCAAGTTCAACTTGTCGTGTCTGTCTCCGATCTTTCGAACGGTGATCGCTGCGCCCCCTAGAATCTCTTGGGTAGGCCATGATTGTTCTCCAATGTACCGGGCAGTAATAAGGTAGGTAAAGCCGGATTTGTTAATTTAGGAATTCCGTCGCCGTCAAGCAGGAAGGTTCCATTGTCTCCAAAGCTGTATGATCTGCTGTTTCAATTCTTCTACTGAGCCAGAGTTCGTTACCAAGTCCGTCGAACGTTTCCTCTTTTGTTCTAAGGGCATTTGGTGACTTTCTCGTCTTTCCAATTCCGTCTCCGACCAACCTCGTTTTTTTGCCCGTTGCTTTCGCGTTTTCAAATCAGCGTCGATAAAAACGACCTGATCACAAAAGCGATCCCAATTTGCTTTGAACATTACGGGCGCATCGAGAACAACTGCCGGGAAATCTCCAGACGCTCTGAATTGCTCGAGGCGCTGTTGGATTGACTTACCAATTTCCGGATGAGTCAGTTGTTCAAGGTGTTTTAAAGCCTCGGTTGGTGAGTCAGTGTCCGAGGGGAAAACAATCTTCGCCAATTTACGGCGATCGACTTTCCCGTCAACCACGACTCGATCTCCCCATTTTTGAGCGATCTGACCGACAATCGAGGGCATGCAGAGAACTTCATGTCCGACCTTGTCCGCGTCAATGATGACGCAACCAAGATCTTTCAAGCACGCTGCCACCAAACTCTTGCCACAGGCGATCCCACCAGCTAACCCGATCACAATCATGATCTCGAGTTTGGCCGTTGGAGAGGCTTCCGTGACAGTCGGCAAACATCATCTGACTCGAATGAGTCAAACTTCATCAGAATCTTTCTTGAGGGGAGGAGGAACATTTTGGTAGGACAAGCTCAGATTTGAATTGAATAGGCAAACCCGCAGCACCGTCGTCTCAACATCCAGAATAGCGATTTTCACGGGAAAATACTACTGGATCTCGGTGGAATCTGCTAAATCCGCCATTATCCTATCACGCTGGCAACAAAGAAGTTCAAGGCGATACCGTTGGCCAGTTTGTTTTGGCCTCTAAGCCGATCAATACTCGCCAAACCGACGACAATCCTAAACATCATGCTGGACCCTGAATCAGGAACTTCGTCGTAGTGTAATGATCAAATTCTCAATCGCTTCGCTCTCCGCACATTCGGAGAAGCGTTTTTTGAGGCCGCTACAGCGTTGTGAGAGCAATTTCAAGAAACTGGGGTCTTGTTCTGCTTTGAGTATCAGATCGGCTAATTGTTGCCGATCGGCGTTTCGGTAAAAGCCGGGGTAGTCGTCGCCTAACAAACCGCGCGTGGCTGTAATTTCGTTAGCGATGATCGGCACGTCGTGGACAATCGCTTCCGAAAGTACGGCTGGGCCTCCTTCGAAGAGGGAGCTGAGTACCATCACGTCGCACTGTTGCAGTTGCAGCTGTGATTGTTGGTGCCCGACCGGTCCAATCCAGTCGTAGCGCTGATTGCGTTTCATCTCGCGCTTTGCTGCTTCGGCAAACGTCTCCTCCAACGCTGCTCCCCATTGGATCACTTGCACACGCGATTCGTCCGGCAGGAGTCGTGCTGCCTCTGCAGCCGCTAGCGGATCTTTGACCGCTCGCAGATGGCCAACTACCGCGACCTTAAAAGTGCGCGAATCGAGAAACACATCCGGAAGTGCACCGATTTCGTCTTTTGAAGGACACGCTGCGGAAGCGGACTGAGGAATCACGACAGCTTTGTCGGCGAATCGAGGATCGACCTTGCGCAATAGTTCGAGCGAGGCCGGTTCAAGCAGCACAATGCGCGTCGCGCTCTCCAATGAATCAAACGCCTGCCGAAATTTTGTATCGGACGGATCCTTGGCAAGATCGATGTTCAAATCGGTGCCCGTCATGATGACTACCGTCGCTAGCTGAGGAAACAGCTTAGCCGCGCGGACAATCGTGGAAGCATTGTGAGTGGCATGCAGCGCGATCAGCACGTCTGGGTCAGCCTGCACAACCTCATCAAATGTAGGCACAGCCTTTATCTTTACATCATGGCCAGCCTCTTCAATCAATCTTGCCCACCGAAACGCAGTGACGTGGTTTCCCTGCGTCTTGTATTTTTGTTTCGGCGTGGCGATTAGGATCTGCATCAATCATTCCAACAAACTAGAAGTCAAACAGTTCGCTAGGTCCGAGATATCTAAGCGCCAGCATAAACAATAGATGGGTCAATATCATTTGGCTGATAAAGGATACCAGCCCAATCCAATGTGCCGCATCGCGCGGGATCTTCTTGACGAGGTCAATGATGATCGAAACGAGAGCAAGCAGGCAGCCGAGCAGCATGGTAAAACCCGAAATGGTATTCACTAGAATAATCGATCGCTGGAATTCAGAGCCCATGGAAACGTCCAATACGGTCGGCGCAAGAATTATTGACTGTACTATCAGCGACGACAGAAAAGAGAGCGTGAGCAAGAAGAAGCTAACGGCCCACCACCAAGTTCCTCGAAATGCAAAAATTCCGATAGCTGCAACAATAGCTGACGCCAGAATAGCTCCCGCCTTGGACGTGATGAAAGCAGCTTGCCAAAAACCATCTAAAGTCATTGGGCTAGATACTTCTGCTTGTTGGGCGACGACCGAAGCGAATATTGAGAAAAGGATATTCGTTAACTGCATGATCAACATTGAGTGGCCAGGTTGCCAAACCGGCCATTGAATAGGCCCCCATCTACTTCGAACCAACAGAATGATTCCAAAGAGTGTGGTAGTGTTGAATCCGACCGTGTTCCAGAAAAACAAAGCGCCCCAAAATGGATCTCGGGGATTGGGGGTCCCCGGAACTTGGGTCAGGTTTTGACGCAATCCCAACGCTAAGGCGAACGCTGCCATCGCCAACATCAAATCCAAAATGCTTAAACGTCGCTTTTCACCGTGGTCCACGTCAGCGGAGAGTAAATCAGATTCGTTGGATGCACTCACAAGTCCTACACGTCCACAGGCGGCACGTCTCCGAACGGATTGGGATTGTAGCCCGGCATGAATCGGCACATCACGATGCCAAGGAAATACAAAATAGTCAGTGGGATGGCCAACAGAAGCATACTGATCGGGTCGGCAGGCGTTAGCAACATCGCCAGTACAAAAATGATCATCACGGCAATTCGCCACTTTGATAGATAAGCTTCGATAGAGAACAGGCCGATGCGGTTCATGAACAACATTACCAACGGCAATTGAAATGCCACTCCAAAACCCAGTGGTAGGAACAACACAAAACTCAGCCAATCATTGATGCGCATCTCCGGCGCGATTCCCAATTGCTCATTAAAACTGAAAAGGAAACTAAGCACCGGAGCAAAGACGAAAAAGTAGGCCAGCGCGATGCCGGAGAGAAACAGAATTGTGCTGATCGGTGCAAAGTAGTGAACGTATTTTTTCTCGTTCGGATAAAGTCCAGCCGCTACGAAATCCCAGATGCAGTAGAAAATCCACGGGAAAGCAATACAAAGGCCCGTTACGACTCCCGCCTTGAGCCAGATGAAAAATCCGTCGGTCGCCGCCAGCGACTGCGGCTCAAATGTGTTGGGCTCCCAAATCTCAATCGGCATCAGATTCATTCTCAATGGCGGCATCTGATTGGGAAACATTGACGCAATTAGCGCCCGGTTCATGCGCCGGTTTAGATTGTCTCGATCGGTTTGTTCCACAGTTTTATCTGTTACGCTTTCATTGAGCGCCTGCTTCAACCGAGCCAGCGGTTTTTCGGGCGGTTTCTGGTACAGCGTAGTCCAGTCCGCCACCGGAGCCGTCAAGGTTTCGGCGAACGCGGCATCGTCGCTGAATTTCGCCAGCCGCGTCGCTGAATTGAAGATCTTTAGCACGGCCAGTTGGTCAGCAGCAGTCGCTGATGATTTTTCACCAATGTTTTTGATGTTTTGTTGTTGATCAAGATTGAGCGCTTTGAAAAGCGCCGACTGCTGAGGTTGCGTTTCGCCCGCGCCGGCAAGTGACTTGCAAATCGACGAAACGGAATCGATGGGTAGTTGAGTTGGTGTAAATCCGTAAGGATCGAGCTTAATGGTGGCGCCCAGATCTGGAACTACCTCTCGAAGTGCGTTGAGTAAATGAGCTGGATCGATGCGCACTTGACGAGGAATATACCCTTCCTCGGTCAGCCAAGGTTGGAGTTCTGTCGGGACGTAGCCTTCACGTTCAACCATTCTCTTGGTGGCGCGATTGACCCGGTACTCGCCGATTGCTTCGACCAGCGGACGGTTTAGCCACTCGACGACCTGATTGGCAAACGTGAAACCGATCACACATCCAATCGCTAGACCAATCGCCGCTTTGAAAAGGGCCTTTCGCAGGTCCTCCAGATGTTCGCCGAATGACATTCGGGTATCTTCAAAGAGGTCTTTATTGGAATCGCCGATCATCCGATGGTTGTCAAAACGTGGGGCAGGAGAAGAAAATTATTTGATGCCGCGAAAACCAGCCGCAAAGTGGCATTCGCGCATTTGGACGCTTCATTGATACTAACACGGGGTTATTGAACCAACAATGATCCAAAACAGACCGTCCCTTTAACATCACCCTTACTGCCGGCCTCACAACCATGTCTAACCCTCTTTACCCGCTTCGATTCGAACCACTCTTCCGCCGCTACATCTGGGGAGGCCGTCGAC
>CAZDBE010000375.1:0-5180 GCA_964503675.1 uncultured Pirellulaceae bacterium
TCGAAAACTGTGACGGTGAGATTGAAATTATCTCAAACAAGTCGGCCGACAACGTTTATCGCTACAACACCTTTCGCAGTTGCGCGGGCACGTTGACTCTCCGCCACGGAAAAGCGGCGACTGTTGCCGGCAACTTCTTCCTCGGCGAAGGCAAAAATCGTTCTGGTGGTATTCGTGTGGTCGACTCAGACCACATTATCGTCAACAACTACTTCGATGATATCGATGACCGCGCCGATGCGGCGATCTCTCTGGTGGCTGGTATCGATGGGGGCCCAGCCAACGGCTATCAACCAGTTGACAACGTCGACATCCACAACAATACGATTGTAGACGTAGGCGGAGCTGCGGTAATTTTCGACTGGGGCTTCGGCGACACCGATAACGGTGGAGTTCAAGATCAACTTCCCAGCAACATATCATTCGTTAACAATTTGATTCGCTCCTCGAGGACGCTTTTTGAAGGTCAAGAAGGCTCGGGTTATACATGGACTGACAACATCGCTTTTGGCGCCAGCCTCGGTATCTCTTCACGCACTGGTTTGCAACAGGTGAACCCCCAGATCTCGGTTGCTGCCGACGGTCTGTGGCGTCCAGACTCCGGTAGCCCCGCAATCGATGGCGGCACAACGCTACCAGCAATCACGATCGATATGGACGGTCAGTCGCGGGTTGGAGCTTATGACATCGGCGCCGACGAGGACTCCACAGATACGATTACGCTCTTTCCATTGACTACCGCCGACGTTGGCCCGTATTCGGAAGCTACAGATCCAGTAGATCCTGTTGACCCGCCAGCCAGCGGTACAATCGTTGATGATAGTTTTTCTGACGGCGACCGAGCGATCACCGGCAATTCAGGTACCGACCTTGAAGCGGCTTTTTTCCACACCTCGAACACAAATGGTATTGAAGACGCGGTTGGTTCGGTAGGGCTTGTTTCCGGATCTTCAGGTCGTCAGATCCACGCCATTTTCCCAACTCAGACCTTGGCCACTGCCGGCGATTCGATTACATCTACGGTGACCTTCACCACTCCGGCAACAATCGGCGACTCTGATGATCTCCGGTTTGGTCTGTTCAACGGAGGAGCGGCACTTGCGCAAGACTTGACCAATAACTCTTCCAATCCAGAGCCACTTTTGATTGGACAAACCGGCTATGTAGTCGAGTTGGACGTCGACGATGCCTCCACTTCAACGTCTCAGGACATCAACTTTCGTAGAGCGAACCCCTCCACTAGCGGACGTTTGCTAGGGACAACCGGCGACATCTCCTCACTTAGCAACGGACCGAGTCTCGGTTACGTGTTTGCACCCAATACGCAGTACTCGATTGAGCATCAAATTACGCGAAACGAGGCAGGTGAACTTGAGAACTTCGCCGAGTTCATCGACATAACTAACGGTGCTACGATTGGTTCGTTCAGTACCACGGATTCCAATCCGCTTTCGTTTGATTTCGGCTTATTAGGAGTATCTGCTACAAGTGATGCGTTCGGCAGTGCCTCTACTCCTGATACGCCCGACAACGGAATTGATATCTCGAACGTCACAATCACCTTCGATACCGCGGCCACGCCTGCCCCGTTGAAAGGTGACGTCGACCTAAGCTCAGTCGTCGACTTCGCTGACATCCCGGCGTTTATCACAGTCTTGCAATCAGGAGTTTTCCAAGCCGAAGCAGATTGTGATTGCAGCGGAGTTGTCGACTTCTCTGATATCCCTGCGTTCATCCTTATCTTGCAAGCTGGCTAGAGCGGTGTTGGGGCAGGTTGCCCGCGTTTCACCTCCAGCAACCACTACGACTTCATCTCGAGGCCACGCATCGTTCCCGTTGCACTAGCGAAGGCATCGACCTCAAGTCCGACGCGCTGAAGCATGGAAGTGTAGAGGTTGGGCAACGGGTAATTGTTGTTCTGATCGAAGCCAAGATGTTGACCATGCTTGAATCCGCCACCAGCAAAAATGACCGGCATGTTCTTGGTACTGTGAGCAGAAGCGTTGCCTAGGTTGGATGTTAGCAACATCATGGTGCGATCAAGCAAATTGCTGTCTCCTTCAGATGCTTGCTCCAACTTCCGGACCAGTCGGCCCCAAGCTGCCACTTGAGCCTCTTCAACGATGGCCAGTTGAGATAGTTTCTGTTCGTCGCGACCGTGGTGGCTGAGCGAGTGATAGCCTTCTTCGACTCCTGCCAACGGTACTTTCTGGCCAGTGCCTGAGGTATGCATCGTGATGAAACGAGTGCTGTCGGTTTGAATTGCGAGGAACATCACATCGTACATTGCCGACTGCAGCGCAATCGTATCGGCGCTGTTGGCGACACGCTCTGGAGGCTTCTGATCCACTTTGGGCTTGGGACGATCGGTCCACGATTGATTTACGACCAGCCGACGTTCCAGATCTCGAACACTCGTAAAGTATGCGTCCAGCTTTTCACGATCTCCAGCACCAACGCGCTTCTGCACCGCCCGCGCCTCAGCACCGACGATATCCATGATGCTTCGTCCTTCGCGGATCCGAACGCCCATTTCCTTTTTGGCTTCCGGACTCTCGTCGACAAACAATTTGGCATACAGATCCTGCGCCGAGGTCTCTGGTGGAATCATCGCGCCATTTTCTGTGTATGAAGTTCCCGTGGAGCCGCCCGGACTGAGCACCAAAGACGGGTGCCGTGTTTCATTACCTAAATACTTGGCCATCAACTGGTCAAGTGAAACTGAGTTCCGGAAATTGGAACCGCTGTAGGGTGCCGCCGAAAGAATACACGGCTCCGACCTGTGGCCTCCTCCAACATCCGGGTGCGACACTCCGGAAATGATGGTGAACTGATCCCGCAGGTCATTGATGGATTTGAGATAGCGCGTCGACTCATAATTCGCTCCAGTTTGGCTTGGAAAGAGATTCGAAGCGTGGAAGCCGAGCGCGTTGCTGACGCCGACAAATCGACGGGGTGTCTTGGCCGCTGCTTTGGCCTTTTGACCAAACGCAGGTGCCATCGAGTCCAGCCATGGCAATGCCATTGCAACTCCAACGCCACGCAATAAAGTTCGGCGCGAGAGGTTTTGGTTTTTAGCAAAGTGAACGTTCTCCATTTCATTTCTCATAACAACTTCTACTTATACTTGAATTGGGGACTTAAAACGACGTGTTTGATGATTGATCGAACACCCCATTTATCGGCCTCTGCTGCTTTGGCAATCTTCGCAATCCCTTTGCGATCCGCAAACGTCGGTTCAGCGCCGGTGGCGTAAGTAACCAAGTGAGATGCAAAGGCTTTGGCCAGTTGTTCAGGATTCTTTAGCATTAGCTTTTTCAACCCGGCAACGTTACTGAACTTCTTTCCGCTGGGGAACGTGTACGAGGGATCGACGCGCTTACCCTCGGACCGCCTTGTCTTTCCATTCTTTGATTCCAGCGTTCTGTACCGAGTTCGATATCCACCGATAACATCATAACTCTCGAGCGCAAATCCCGGCGGGTCAATTTTTACGTGGCAAGCCTTACAACTGTCTAGATTTCGGTGTTTGGCCAATCGAGTACGAATTGAAGTTGCTCCTCGAATGTCGGGCTCAACTGCCGGCACGTTCGATGGCGGTGGCGGAACGTGCAGCCCCACCACACGCTCCAACATCCAGACACCGCGTAGGATGGGCGACGTCGCCGTTCCATTGGCGGTCACTTTCAGCACACTCCCGTGCGTAATGATTCCTCCTCGGCGATCAGCTTTTTTTAGTTTAACTCGCTTCATGCCAGTGCCGCCGGGCCAATCAATGTCGTAGTGACGCGCCAGCCGACTGTTGAGGAAAGTAAAATTGGAGTCGACCACGTTGGTAATCGGTAAGTCTTGGTCAATCAACTCGGCAACAAACGCGTGCGTCTCTTCCAACAGGCTATGATGCAAGACGTCGTCATATTCCGGATAGAGTTTCGCATCCGGGTTAGTCTCATTGATCTCATAAAGCTTCAGCCACTGCTCGGTAAACTCTTCGACAAACACCGACGATTGATCGTCATCTAGCAATCGTTCAACCTGACCTGCCAGAACTTTAGAATCTCCAATGGAGCCGTCAGCCGCCAGTTTAAGTAACTCCTCATCAGGACTCTTGCCCCAGAGAAAATGACTTAACCGATTCGCCAATGCGTAATCATCGAGCTTACCCGGTGTCTCCTCGAAGTAGAGAAAACGCGGCGAACATAGAATCGCTCGATACCCGGCACGAAGTCCTACTTGAAATGATTTGGCTTCTTCGTATCTCTCAATCGCGAAATCGGAGTAGATCTTTGACTCTTCTTCGGTGATCGGCTGACGAAACGCGCGCTCGGCAAATTCACGCGTCAACTTTCGCAGATCGGTTTCAGGTTTCTTGGAAACGACTTCCCGCCGTTTAGTCAAAGAAACCTTTGACGCCTTCTTGCCTTTGGCCTTTGTCGATCGATCCGTAACCCGTCTGACGTTAAGACTGCCGATCAACGCTTGCCGACCTTTAGCACCAACAACATTATCCAACCGCTCCATCTCGATCCATTTGATAGCAACGCCCGGCACGTCACGCAGTTCGGGGCTGCCAAACTTACCAATGATTTGACCTCCATCGGACCTCGATTTCCGTAGCGCACTGTCGCGGGGTGAGACAATCAACTTGTGCCCCTCTTTAATCCACGCAACAAACTCATACTCGGTTGGTTTGTCAGTCGCCTCAAATCCACCAATCCAATAAAGCCTTGATTCTTGGCTGTTTCCAAAACCAGATTCAATGCCACACCAGACCCGACCTCCACTCTTTGGCGGCGGATTTACCGATTGGACACGTAAGCGAATTCTGTAGCGCCCGGCTTCCCGGACCTTTGTGTTTCGCATACGCCCATGAAACACAATATTCGTAGACCAAGAAACAACATCTTTTTGCTTCGGCCTACCCTCAGGCTCGCGGTCATACCAACCACCCTCATGGCGCCGTAGTTTAGTCCAATCGAGCTTTACTTTCTGTTTGGGAGAGTTTTCAAGGACTCGATCAAAAGCCGTATCGAGTGCAACGTCAGCCGCTTTCAGATACGCCGACAACGAATGACCTGAGATCTGCTGGCTGCTAGAAACCGTATCAAATCCATCATCGAGCGATTCGGCGGGAAGATACTATTGGAGTGGCACGTCAATCTGCAACAACTGACAGACGT
>CAZDBE010000376.1:0-5163 GCA_964503675.1 uncultured Pirellulaceae bacterium
GCTGGATCGTTGCCGTTGACCGACGAGATGCTCCGTCATCGTCCCAGCGGCGACCTGTTTGGTTGGACGCAGGATGCGGCTATGGGCTGGGAGCCGGCTCAACTGGCGCGCGACGAGTATCTGATTCTCAGTACGATGGGTGGCATGCGTGCTCCCGACGGAAAACCGATTGCATTGGGTTACCACACCGGTCACTGGGAAATCGGCTTACTGGTCAAAGAAGCGGCCGATCGTATCAAAGCACGTGATGGCATTCCTTTCGCCGGATACTGTAGTGACCCCTGCGACGGCAGGTCCCAAGGAACCACGGGGATGTTCGATTCATTGGCCTATCGCAACGATGCCGCCATAGTATTGCGTCGTCTCGTTCGATCTTTGCCAACCAACAAAGGTGTCATGGGGGTTGCGACTTGCGACAAAGGCCACCCCGCGATGATGATGGCGTTGGCCGGGATCAAGAAATTGCCCTGCATCGTTGTTCCCGGTGGCGTGACGCTGCCGCCCACGCGCGGAGAAGACGCTGGGAAGATCCAGACGATCGGCGTTCGATATGCTCACGGAATGATCTCGCTGCAGGATGCGGCTGAAATGGGTTGCCGCGCTTGCGCGACGCCCGGAGGTGGTTGTCAGTTTTTGGGAACCGCCGCGACTAGCCAAGTCGTGGGAGAAGCCCTCGGATTGTCATTGCCTCATTCGGCATTGGCGCCGTCGGGGCAACCGATATGGTTAGACATGGCGAAGAAATCGGCTGACGCTTTGATCCTCCAAAAAAGAAAAGGAATCAAGGTCAGCGATATCGTCACCGAAGCATCGATTAAAAACGCGATGGTGCTGCATGCGGCGATTGGAGGTTCGACCAACCTGCTGCTGCACATTCCCGCAATCGCACACGCGGCAGGTGTTCGACGTCCCACAGTGGAAGACTGGATTGAAGTCAATCGAACTACTCCGCGGTTGGTCAGCGCGCTACCTAACGGCCCTATCGACCATCCGACGGTGCGTGTTTTTCTCGCCGGCGGTGTCCCTGAAGTTATGCTTCACCTGCGTGACCTTGGGTTGCTGGATACAAACACCCTGACCGCCAGCGGGACAACGGTGGATGAAATGTTAGATCAATGGAAGGTCTCCGAGCGTCGTCGGCGATTGCGGGAGCGTCTGCGCGACGAGGATGGTGTGGATCCGGACACAGTGATTTTTGATCCTGCCTCTGCCGCGAAAGCGGGCATGACTGGAACGCTGGTATTCCCCAAAGGGAATCTTTCGCCAGATGGCTCTGTAGTCAAAGCAACCTCGATCGACCCTTCGATGCTCAAGGACAACGTTTTTGATTTTCGTGGGCAAGCGCGCGTCTTTCAATCTGAAAGCGATGCGATCGCCGCGATAAAAGGACAGGGCGGCAAGCAAGTGGAAGCCGGAAACGTATTGGTTCTTGCTGGTTGTGGCCCGTCGGGAACGGGCATGGAGGAAACGTATCAACTTACCGCAGCACTGAAACATTTGCCGTGGGGAAAGGAAGTCGCGCTGTTGACGGACGCGCGGTTCTCCGGCGTGTCGACTGGCGCATGCATTGGCCACATTGGCCCTGAGGCACAGGCGGGAGGTCCGATTGGCAAGATTATCGATGACGACTGGATTGAGATTCGTATCGATCGCACCGCGATTACAGGCCACGTCAACCTCGTCGGGCATGGAGAAACGGTCGCAGATAGCGATTGGGGGGCGAGAGAGCTTCAGTCCAGAGCTGTAGCCTCCATTGAGTCACATTGCGAGTTGCCTGATGACACTCGGCTGTGGGCGGCGCTTCAGAATGCTGGAGGCGGCACTTGGGGAGGGTGTGTCTATGATGTTGAAGAAATTTTAAAGAAACTTGGCCGTTAACCTCGCCAGCATCGAAAGGTTTGACCTTCCAAAACATGCCGTTCTGGTAGAATGAGCAGTTCTTGAAATTACCGCCTGAAACCCACCCTCGCAATGTCTGACCAAACATCTGTCGGCTACCTTAAAACTCTGTTGTGCCCAATCTTACTGGCCTTCATGCCCACGTGCAGCTCGTTTGCTCAAGTCGCTCAATCAGATCCTGCCATTGACGATTTTGTTAGGCAGTTCCAGTTGGAGGCCGTCGAGTCCAAGAAAGCTGACTGGATTCACTGGGGCGACAAGCCGGGTGATTTTAGTAACTGGACAAACCACTCCAACCGCCTAATCCCGGTTTATACGTTTGGCATGTCGTTGGATTCCATCGATGGCAAGAACAGCGTTTATCGCAGCAAAAAGAAAATCAAGTCGCTGTACAATACGCTGCCCGAGGGGACGCTGAACAAGAAGGCATCCTATTTCGATCAGACGCAATTATACGATCTACAGCAATCGGCCATTGAGGCTGGTAAGAAGAACATCATTGTTCTGCTGTTCGATGGGATGGACTGGCAAACGACTTGGGCGGCCGCGATATATCGTCGACAGGCCGTAACCTATACCAAGGGACGCGGTAACGTACTGTCATTTCAGACTTATGGAAAAGCTGAAACAGACTTTGGTTTTTGCGTTACTAGTTGCCACAACGGCGGGTCAAAGCAGAGCGTCGATTCTCAGACTGTCACCAATCAGGGTGGCAATCGGAGTGGTGGTTACAATGCTGACCTTGGAGGCGCCAAACCTTGGACACGCTCGGCTAGTTCTAGCTATTTGATAGCCCGCCACAAAGGGATGGTTCATGTTGTTACTGACTCCGCTGCTTCGGCGACTTCCATCACGACTGGAAAAAAGACCTACAACGCTGGGATAACCGTCGATTACAAAGGCAATCATCTCAGGTCGATTTCCCATGAATTGCAAAAGGCCGGTCGTTCTGTAGGTGTCGCCACCAGCGTGCCATTCGCGCATGCTTCTCCCGCGTCAACGTACGCTCACAATGTGCATCGAAGTGACTACCAAGACATTTCCCGTGATTTGCTAGGGCTGCCATCGGTTTCCCATCGAGAGGATCCGTTGCCGGGCTTGGATGTCGTTATCGGCTGCGGTTGGGGCGCTCATAAGAAAGACGATTTCGAAAAGCAAGGAAAGAATTTTGTGCCGGGCAACAAATTTCTAACGGCAGAAGACCTTGCCACCGTAGATATCAAAAATGGCGGTAGCTACGTCGTCGGCGCTCGTACCGCAGGGGAAAGCGGCGCGGCAGTTCTGGCCGCTGCAGCCGATGAGGCCATCAAACAAAACAAGCGCCTGCTAGGTTTTTTCGGTGTTGGTGCAGAACACTTGCCCTACCAGACTGCCGACGGTAATTTCGATCCGACTAGAGGCGTCAGTTCCGCAGATCGATACAAGCCAGAAGATCTCCTCGAAAATCCAGTGTTGGCAGACATGGCGACGGCCGCTTTGGACGTTCTGGGTACGAATGAAAAAGGGTTTTGGCTGATGGTAGAAGCAGGCGATGTTGACTGGGCCAACCACAATAATAATATCGACGATGCAATCGGGGCTGTTTTCAGTGGGGACGCGGCCTTTGACGCGATTACATCGTGGGTTGAAAAAAATAGCAGCTGGGAAGAGACTTTACTTATTGTCACGGCCGATCATGGTCATATGATGACGCTAGACGAACCCGAAAAACTAATTCGTCAAGAAGCTATCGTTGCGGAAGCGAACATCAAAGAAGACGTTTCAGCCAAATGAACAGAATTGCCTGAATCAACGGA
This sequence comes from uncultured Pirellulaceae bacterium, assembly GCA_964503675.1. Lineage (GTDB taxonomy): Bacteria > Planctomycetota > Planctomycetia > Pirellulales > Pirellulaceae > Mariniblastus. Next base: position 3,696 of record CAZDBE010000376.1, read on the forward strand.
ACGTAGCGTTCGGTAGCAACTGCTTACTTGCATCCAATCCAAAAACCAAACCTGACTGAAAGCCCATCATGCCATCCGCATCTGCTCGCCATATCCTTGTCGAACTTGAAGAAGTCTGCCAAGATCTCAAAGACCAAATCGAGACGGGTGCTGACTTCGCCGCTGTCGCGGCAGAATTTTCTGCTTGCCCTTCCGGCAAATCAGGCGGCGATCTTGGCAAATTTAGTAAAGGCCAAATGGTTCCTGAATTCGACCAAGTCGTATTTTCAGAAGAGCTGAACAAAGTTCACGGTCCCGTGAAAACTCAATTCGGCTATCACCTTATCGAAATTACCGAACGCGAAGATTAAGGATCAGGTTTAAGACAACATCCGAATGTAGCTACCGTCGCCAGATGGTGGACTCGAATTTCCACGGTCTGGCGACCGTAGCTACGTTTTGCGACTGAATTGTTGTTCTTTCCCAGCTTCCTAGCGGCCTTTTTTCTTCTTAGCCTGTTTTTTGGCTGGGGCTTTCTTCTTAGTAGCCTTCTTCGCTGCCTTTTTGGCGGGAGCCTTCTTTTTTGCAGCCGGTTTCTTTGCCTTTTTTGCTGGCGCCGTTTTCTTCTTTGGAGCAGCCTTTTTGGTCGCCTTAGGCTTACTCTTGGTAGCCTTTTTCGCGGTGCTCTTCGCAGCCGCTTTCTTGACTGCTGCGGGTTTAGAGGTTGCTTTGGCTGGCGCTTTAGCAGCCGCTTTCTTGGCAGGCTTTGCCTCCTCTTTCTTCTTACCGCCGCGTTTAGGGAAACGCTCTTTGGCGCTGCTATCAATTTTCAAAATTTGATTGCGGACGGTGGTGCTGAAAGGCGTCTTGTGAAATGCGACTGCCAACTGGTGTACAAGTGACGAGAACTCTTTGCCTTTGGCCTTTGGAATGGCTCGTTCGAGTCCGGGAATCTTTCCTTTGGCGGCTTCGTCTTCGGAAATGATTCCCAGAACATACATTAAGTTTAGCAACGCTTTGTCAGTTGGAATCGAGTGACCGCCCAAACCGTGTTGCGAGATGTACGAGATGGCGAATGGAGTTACGCCGACCATTTTGTCGAAAGACTGAACGGCTTTGCCAAGGTTCTCTTTTTTCAGAAACTCGAGGTCGAACTGATAGTAGGTCTCAAAGAGACCGTAGAGCATCTTCTTAACACGCGTGGCTGCTGCAAGAGGATCAGTAAGGCTCTTTACGGTTGTGGCTAATTCCCGGTCGGTAGTCACGCGGACTTCGTTCCAGTCAAAATAGTTTTCTTGAAGCTTCGCCAAGGACTCATCCGCCTCTTCGGCAGTTGAATTTTCCAAGCAGCATGCGTAGATCGCGTGGTCGATCACGGTTCGGTTGGATGGCGGAGCGATTGGTTGAAAATCTTTTTTGACAGCCTTGTAAAGCTTGACGATCAAATCAGCTCGGTTCTTTGCAGACATTATTTATCTTGGACGTTCAA
>CAZDBE010000377.1:0-5135 GCA_964503675.1 uncultured Pirellulaceae bacterium
CAAAGTAAAAGGGAAGGGAATCTTGGGGCTGTTTCCCAACAAGACCAAGACCATTCAGGGAACGCGCAGCTACCTTTCTCCTGAGCAAATTCGTCGTCAGCACCTCGACATTCGCGCCGACATCTACGGCTTTGGTTGCATGCTCTATGAGATGCTCGGGGGGAAGACTCCATTTACGGCCAACACGCCTGACGAACTGCTAAGCAAGCATCTAAGCGCTCCGATTCCTAACGTGCAGTCGGTCAGTGGTGCTACCAATGAGATGGCTGAGCTGATCATGAAAATGATGGCCAAGAAACCCGAGAACCGAATTCAGACGATGAACGATTTCATCGCTACTTTCAGAAAAGTGAATGTTTATCGCCCTAATAAGAGGCCCGCGAATTTTAAGCGTCTATAGTCACATCCTGAACACATAAAAACAACCAAGACGTACCTTTCCCTCCTAAACACTCTCGACAGAACGAACATGGATTACCTAGACTTCGAACAGCCGATGGCTGACATCGCGGCAGAGATCGAAACTTTCTCAAAAACGGCCAAGCCCTCCGCGGAAGCCGACGAGTACCTTCGCAAGCTGAAGAAAGAGCTGACCGACACCACACGCAGCATTTACGAAGGGCTCTCGCCATGGCAGACCGTTCAAGTCGCACGTCATAAGAACCGGCCGCATACGATCGATTATCTGTCGCTGGTATTTGACGAATTCGTTGAATTGCACGGGGACAAACTGTTTGGGGACGACCCTGCCATTCGCGTAGGCTTCGCCAGCTTGGACAACACAAAAGTCATGGTGCTGGGCCATCAGAAAGGACGCACGTTCAAGGACCGTCAACAGACTCACTTCGGCTGTGCTCATCCCGAAGGCTATCGCAAGGCGATGGCGAAAATGCGGATGGCGGCGAAGTACGGGCTGCCAGTGATTTGCTTGATTGATACTCCTGGTGCCTACCCAGGTATCGGTGCCGAAGAGCGCGGCCAAGCTCAAGTGATCGCGGAAAACATGTACGAGATGTCGCGTTTGAAAACGCCAATCATTTGCTGCGTTATTGGCGAAGGCGGAAGCGGTGGAGCGTTGGGCATTGGTGTCGGTGATCGTGTGGCAGTTTTGAAGAACGCCTACTATTCCGTGATCAGCCCTGAAGGATGCGCAGGCATTCTTTGGAAAGGTGCCCAGCATGCCGAAAAAGCTGCCACGGCTCTCAAATTCACTTCGGAGAACCTGCTGAAGATGGGCATCGTAGATGACGTGATCAAAGAACCTCTGGGGGGGGCTCATCGAGACCACCACTCGATGGCCGCCAATTTGCGAAGCTACCTAATCAAGAATCTGAAGACTCTTTCCAGTCAGTCGATTGAAGAACTGCTGGACGCGCGGTACGAAAAGTTCCGCAAGATGGGCGAGTTTGTGGATAACGCGGTTGCGGCAACATAGGTTCGGTTGTTGACCGAATCCCCCATTAAACAACTCGGTTGGAAACCGAATCTACAATTCCGGGGCATGCGTCAAACGGACAGACCGGTTAAAATCGGGGCATGTCCAATCCGACTCGACGCACCGTAAATAACTCGCTGGCTAAGGTGTTTGACGCGCTTCTGTCGCCAGTCTATTTGCTCGACTCATCGGGAAGAATCGCCTACGTCAACGAAGCCATGCTTCAGTGGGCCGATTGTGAGTTGGAACAAATCATCGGGGCAAAATGCCTTTTCTGCGCAACCGAATCAGGCGATCCTGAACAGCGCTTCAATGGACTCGCGCCCCCGCCTGATAGACTCAAGCCGAGCACAATCATTAGCGGTTGCCGTGTCACATTGACGTCGAACGGGCTTCTTCAACAGCGCCTATGCGATTTTGTAGCGCTGGCGATGCCGGATGATCCAGCGAGCACAGAATTTGTTATCGGTTTCGTTGCAGCAGAGAATCACGTAGCCGATTCGAGCGGTAAGACCGACGCGTATGATGCCGAAGACTTACACGCCGCGCTAGGTAAGCTTCAACACCAGCTGCAGCAACGTTTTCATCTAGACAGCCTGATTGGCAACAGCGATTTTTCTGTGCGTTTGCGCAAACAGGTCGTCGCTGCAGCGGGCAACGGTTTAGAGATGACAATCGTTGGCCCAGCCGGAAGCGGGCGGCAACATCTGGCTCGGACCATTCACCAGCGACGCTGTCTGGCCTCTCTAGCAGCAACTGAGGACGCCCGAAATATGATGCCGGGACTGGCCGCCGTTCTTCAAGGGACAATCGCAGACGCTCAACTGGTTCAGTCATCCGTTCGCCAAGCCATTTCATTTGCAAAAGAGAATCAATCTGAAAACCGGGGCAGGGCAGGGGGGCGCCATTTGCCGGTGGCATGGTTAGTACTGCTGGATGCCGACCGCCTGAGTGCTGAAGCCCAAACGGAACTTTGGTCGTCGCTGACCGATGCACGGTCTGATGTCAGAGTCATCGCTACTGCGGAGGCAGATCTAATTCAGGCCGCCACCGATGGCACATTCCACCAAGGGTTGGCGTGGCGAATAAATACGCTGGTCATCAACACGGTCGCATTGAAAGAACGCAGCTCTGACATACCAATGCTGGCCCAGTACTTTCTAGAGCAGCACAACGAAGGACGACAGCAACAGATTGGGCGCTTCGATAACGGAGCGATTGAGATGCTGACAGAGTATCACTGGCCAGGGAACCTCCAACAACTTCGCTCGGTCGTCCAGCAAGCTGCAGATACCTGTTCCGGTGCTGTGGTAAGCAAAACCGACCTTCCAGAGAATTTCCACCATGCGGTCAAAGCGCTTCGAGTGGGACATCAAACCGACGTACACATCGATTTGGATCAATATCTGGAAAAAATAGAAGCCGAACTAATCAGCCGAGCCATCAGAGTAGCCAAAGGGAATAAGACACAAACGGCCAAGCTATTGGGAATGAACCGTGCCAAATTGCTTCGCCGTATTCAATCTCTGAAACTCGACGCCGAAGCGACGGCCGCAAAGACGGGGCAACCGCCGCATTCCAGTGAAACGCAAGTTGATTTCCAGCCTGTTGATGAGACCGATGAAGTTAGCGACCTAGAAACTCCGGAGTCCGGTAAATGAGCGGCAATGCCATTCCAGTGATCGTACTGGCGACCTCCAGAGCTTGGCTCTGCGCTATCGAAAGGGAGTTCCCGGCTGCAATGCTGATTTGGGCACTGGACGAAAACGACCTTCTGACAGAAGCTGGTCGGTATCCAGATTCAGCCATCGTTGTAGAATGCGGTCCGACCACTGACGCTACTGCGACAAAGTGGTTGAAGCTGGTGCTGGAACATCGGCGGCGGCTGTTCGTCGTCACTGGGATCCAACAGTCGGCGCACGCCGAGCGTCTGCGGGCGATGGGGGTTGCCGATGTCGTCGTTGCAATTTCCGAATCGGGCCGGTTACATAGATTAATCAGACGCCACAATGCGTTGGCTCCCAAACAAAACCTATCGCTGGAACAGCAGATCGAATCAACACTTCCGTGGCGATCGTGACCGCATCATTTTCAAATTAAATAGTATCTGAACCTCAAATTACCAACAGAAAAATGTCTTCGCCAACTCAAGAACAAGTTCAACAGTCACTTGGAAAAATTCAGGATCCTGAAACAGGTCGTGGGTTGAAAAAACAGATCCATGAAGTGGTCGTCGATGGCAGCAACATCACCGCCAAGGTCGGCTTGACTTCGTTTGCGATGCCAATCAAAGACAGTTTTCACCAAGAAGTGACGGACCATCTCCAGAAAGAGTTCGCTGACGCTACGATCGCAGTCGAAATTGTCGATCACGTCCGTCCCGCGACGCCACTGGGGCAAGTTGCGCTCAAGGCCAAGGCCGTCATTGCGGTTGCGGCGGGGAAGGGCGGTGTGGGCAAAAGCACTGCCGCGACCAACCTTGCGATGGGGCTCAAAAGAGCAGGGTGCTCGGTTGGTCTCTTGGACGCCGATGTCTACGGGCCAAGCCTTCCACATTTGACAGGAACACGCGGGCAGGTGACCAAAGGCGACAACGGCAAAATCATTCCACTCGATGCTGATGGCATTCCCGTGATGAGTATTGGTTACATGATTCCGCCGGGCGAGGCAGTGATTTGGCGTGGCCCAATGCTTCATTCGGCCGTGACGACATTTGTCCGTGACACCGATTGGGGTGAGCTGGACTATTTGATCATCGATATGCCGCCTGGAACGGGAGACATCGCGTTGAGCCTCTCGCAATTGCTTCCGTTAACTGGAGCCGTGATTGTCTGTACGCCTCAGGAAGTTGCACTGATCGATGCGATCAAGGCCGTTGGCATGTTTCGCAAGGTAAAGATTCCAGTTCTGGGAGTTATCGAAAACATGAGCAGCTTTGTTTGTCCGGACAATGGGAAGAGCTATGACATTTTTGGCAAAGGCGGCGCCAAAGAATACGCATCGCAAGACAACATCGCTTTTCTTGGCGAGATCCCAATCAACATTCAAATGCGCGAACGTGGAGACGCGGGCAAGATGAATGACAACTTTGACGATCCCAACATCGCGCCCTACTTGGACGCGGTCGCGCTTGAGTTGGTCAAAGCCGTGACGGAAAAAGCGAAAGCCAATCCCGTTCAGGTTCAGCTCCCGGTACTGGGATAGATTGGCCGTCGTTTAACGATTGTGAATCGGGAAAATCTTTTGTAGCTCGGCGGTCCCTGACGAAGAAATGGTGGGGACCACCGGGCTACATTTGCGCTCACGAGTCTGGTTAGATTTCGCTACAACAAATTTCACATCTGACGTAACCAGAATCCAGCCAGATCCTTGACGGTATCACCGTCGATGGTTCCATCAAGTTCCAAGCGTTCAGCGACATCGGCAACTGCTGACCACACGAGATCCGCGCGCAGACGTTGATAAAGACCTGATGCAATCGAGGCCAGCAGCTTTTGTGCGGCAACCGCATCAACACTCAAACGTTCTACAGCAACTGCAACCACTTCCCAGTCGACCACGTGCTCTTGCTTGATCCGTAGGTAATCATAGTCGCCCACAAATATCATTTCGGCAATCGGACCGGCTAGGGCAACGTGAATGTCATTGATGGACTGCGAGCGCGCGTCCGAAGCATTGCCCCAAAAAACACCCGTCAAAC
>CAZDBE010000378.1:0-5082 GCA_964503675.1 uncultured Pirellulaceae bacterium
GAGATGGATTTGCTGACTTCTTTACTGCTGGCATCAGTAACAATGATGAAGACGTGTTGGTTATTCGGGACGTGGGAACGTTGGAGATCGCATCGCTCGACGACCAGCCTATCGATGATGTTGCGACCATCTTCAATGTTGTTTCCGGCACAGTTCTCGACCCACCGCTTGTCGCTACGGTAATTGATGGAATTTCGATTGACGGAACCGTGGACATTGTCACCGGCTATGGTGGAGAAGTGACTATTCCACGTACTGGAGGCCCAACCGCCGAACAGATAGGGCCCACTGGTCAAATCGAACGATTCACTCCTGTGGCAGGGCGTACTGATATTGTCTTTCGCGATGACAACTATGACGGTGCCGTGCGACCCGCGTACTTCATCGAATTTATCTACGATGGAGTAAGCGACCTCTCGATTCAGTCTGATGCGTTTGAGCGTCGTGATCCGGAGCCCGTACGCGTCGCGCTTGACCCGGTTACCGGCGAACCGCTCGAGAGGCTTGATGTTGAACTCGCTCTGTTCAATGAAGCCGGCGACCTGTTGGCAGTCGACGATGATGATTCAAGCAACGAATTCGATGTGCTGAACCTCGACGATGTTGACCCAGCATTCTTGTTCAATGGTTCCCTTCCTGCTGGCCGCTACTACGTGGCCGCGTCCGCGTTCGCGACTGAATTCGAAGACGGATTCGTGGTCAACACGAACAACAATCAGACCGGTACACTCAATGTGACAATCGCTAACGGTGCTGCCTTTGTGGCACCAGAGACCGGTCGCGATCTGACTCAGCAACCGTCGGCGCCTTTGATTGTTACTGGCGGTGAAGAGGATGGCGATATTGAAGACGGTGAACCTGACGGCAGCGCCACTTTGTCGGCCCGCAATGGTGGAGCCATTCTACTTGCCGAAACGGATCTCAATGACATTCGTGAACTGACCGTCAACGAGGCGTCTGGGGTTGAGTTCATCGACGCTGATGACGCCATCATCGTTTCCAATGTCACAACGCCATATGATTTCGCCCGTCTGTCCGCTGGACGCGCCGGCGAAGGTGGTATGCTGACCATCGGCGATTTTGCGTCAGATGAACTATTGATCCAAGCCGACACTGGTGTGGTGACTACTGGAGAACTAGACATTCGCCGATTGTTGATCGGTGGACCAGAAGCCAGAGACAGTGGTGGCAACATCGCATTGATCAGTCCAAATACTGAGGAACTGGCATTCCAGTTTTTCAATCGGGACACTGATTTGGCGTTAGCGACCAACCAAGATCTAGTGGTTGGTGCCTACGAGTCACGTGGTGGTATGCTCATCGATGGATCCGTCGGAGTCGAAATTCGCCTGCAAGCCAATTCGTTGACGATCAATTCACCGTTGGTAGCGACCAATAAACTAGTCGTTGAGGTGGCAGAAACACTTGTCGTCGACGGATCGACGTTTGTAGATCCATTTGTGGATAATTCTGCTGACTTTGTGATTCCCGATTCATTAGAAAATGTCATCCCACTGGGAGGTGTAGCTTCAGGTGCGGCAATTTCAATCGACACGGTCGGTTCGACGGCTGATACTGAATTGACGCTCTTTGACAACACGGGTGCCGTAGTCGGTCAGAACGACAATTTTGATCCTGCCAATTCGCTAGACTCCCAGATTCTGCTTTCCGATTTGCCAGACGGGGCTTATGTTCTCGCCGTATCAGGAGCTTTCACATCTTTTGCTGATGGTTTCATTGTCTTTGGCGGTGACGCAGCTGGCGATTTCAACGTAAATGTTAACGGTCTTTCCGACAACGGAATGCTTGCCGCAAATGACGTCGTTTTCTACAGCTTCAATGTTGGCGACGTTACTGTTCCTCGGCCTGAAGGTCCGACCGCAATTATTACCGACCAGCTGTACTTCACCGGTGAAACACTCGATCTTTCTCAGGTAAACAATGCAATCGGATCAATCTCGGCTGCAACCAACGGAGAGGATGGCGATTTTCAGCTGCTGTCTTCGATCACAACAAACGTGGCGATGTTGGACAACCAGATTAACGTCGGAACGTTGCCCACCTCAGACACATTGAATTTCAATCCGGCTACCACCCTCCAAGGTGTCACCAGCCGCAATGATCTTGACTTCAACGTATTGAGGTTGACTCAGGATGCCGATACGGTGCTGCGAGGCGACCTCCTGACGATTACCACTACCGGTGCCACCACCTTCGGTATGGAAGAAGTTGACGATACTCCGGGCCTCTTGCCTACCGGTCCTGAAGTCGACAATGGAACAACGATTGACAACGATGTTGCCACCAACATCGCGGGTTCGTTTGGATCTGGTATCGGTAGTGGAAACGAAGTATTTACTAGTTCGCTAACGTATGAAGAACTTGATGGTAACCTCGCGACTGGAGATTTGGTTTTCGCCTACCGGACGTTCATCCAAGTGGGCAATACGACGACAGCGCTGGCATCAACGACCATCACTCAACCAGCAACGTTGATTGCGGACGACATTGTCGAAAGCCGTGGCACCTTTACTGGCCCCAATGGCTTGGTCACTTGGATCGCACAGTCCAGATTTGAAGATGGAGTAGCCACTCTCCTGTCGGGGCTTGAGCTGGAAGCAGCAGCTGGAACAACCCTAGGCGATATTCAGATCATCAGTTATCTGGATGAAGATATTCAAGGCGTCGGCGATGACTTTCTGACGACGACAGGCATCCCCGGCCAAGCGGATTTCCGCGCGTTCACATTGGACGGTCCCAACCGTGTTGGATTCTCGCATGGCGGTTTTTACACCGACGATGGAACGAATCAAATCAACGCGACATACGTCGGCTGGGCTGCTGATCAGTTCAACCAATTGCAAACTGCGATCCAAGGCAGCACGCAAGAGTTCAGCATTAATGGCACAATCGATTTGGCTGATCTGCCGGTACTCAATGATCCGGAATTCTCTCCGGCGTTTGGGCCGAACGATATTACCACCGCGTTTGCGTGGAGCACGGTTGCTACAGCAACAAATTCCACGGTTACTAGTTTCCTAGAGTTCCTGCCGACGATTGAAGCAGTCATGGGAATCGATCCAGAAGCAACAGTAATTCCTGCAGGCGACGTCGTATTGGATCAAAGCAATTCGATCAGCCGATTGATCGTTTCTTCGACCAATGGAGTGTCGTTTACCAACGATCGCCAATTCGTGGCGTTGGAGGTCGATGCCTCTGGCGAGGTTGCACTTACATCTGAATCAGGCGACGTAGTCGTTGAAGTTATCACGGCACCTGGCGATGTGACGCTGACCGCCGCCGATGATGTGCGCGACACTGACGCGCAAGATGGCAATCGGATCGTGGCCCCGACGTTGACCGTTGTGGCGGGTAACAATGTTGACGAAGATCCGCAGTTCAATGGGATTTTATTGCAAACCGATGTCGCTGCGATCACCGCAACCGTAAACAGCGTTGATTCTGGTGATGTGATTCTTCGCGAACTTAATGACGTATACTTGGATACCATCGTCGCCGGCGACGGTAAAATTGATGTTGTCGCTTTGGGAACCCTTATTGCCGGCGACGTAAGACATACAACTCAGACCGAAACCACCACGATCACATTGATTGCAGTTGGGGATGATAGTGATATCTCCATTGGCAGACTTTCGTCAGGTGGCGCGGCCGACATCCGATTGATTGCTGGCGACGATGTGAATCATCTGGCTGCCGCTGGCACGCAACTCGTCACCGCTGGCGATCTATTCATCCTCGCCGACAACAAAACTGCCGATGCCAATAGTGGGATCGATCTCAACACCAACATTGTCTCAGGTGATTTCCAAGTGGGGCGTGGACCAGATTTAAATCCAAATCCGGGTGCGATCACGATCAACGAACTCAATGCACTTCGTCTCGACTACGCCAAGACGCGTCTTGGAACGGTCAATGTAACAACCGGAGGCAACTTAGTCTCTGACTTTGTTCAGTCCGAAGGCATCAACACAGGTAACGCGATTACACTTACCGCAAACGGTTCCGGATCTGATGTGGTGACCAATGAAGTGCGCGTCCGTCTATCGACCGGCGGCGTCGCGATTAACGCTGACGATGACATCCGTGATGTAGATTCGTCAGATGATCGTTTCATCATCGCCAGTTCAGTCACCTTGAACGCAGGCAACAATTTACAAGATAACTTCAACGGTATTATTGCTCAAACGCGTACGAATTTGATCAGTGCCCAAATTACCAGCGAGACAAACGCTTCGATGTTCATCTTCAATCAGAACGCGTTGCGGCTAGAAAATACTTTTGTGACCAACGGTAACATTGGTATTACAAACAACGGAGGTAACTTGCAGGCCGTGGATGTAAGATCCGGCGGTCAGGCCAACAGTCGAATCTTTATGCGAACTCTTGGTGTGGGAAGTGACATTAGTCTTACCCGCGTTGAAGCGGCTGATCGTGGAGAGATTTTCCTCGATTCGGCTGATGATATCTTCGACAGCGTGTTTGCAGATGATCTTTTTGTTACGGCTGAATTTCTGTCGGCAACGGCCAGAAACAATGCAATTGAAGCGTTCGACGGTGTGATCCTTAACGCCGAGGTTGATTCGTTGTTCATCTCTCAGCCAAATGGCGGCGAGAGATTTATCAGGGAAATCTAGAATCGCATGAAATTGGAAGGGCTCGCGACCGGCCACGGAGAGGCCGTGAATTTTTCGTATGCGGCTCGCTTTAGCTTCGAAAGAATGCTTGTTGTACCGGCTTTAGCCGGAAATTGACTGAGGCGATTCCGCCTAAAGGCGGTACAACGAACGGGGGCCACAAAAAATCACAGCCTCGGAGTGACCGGTCCATTTTGTTGAGAGGCACCGTTAGAGTTCTTAATTATCTTCGCTGACTTCGATTCCCAGCATCTTTCGCAGAGTGCGTTGGACGTGCTTAAACTTAAGTGGCATGGTGAACATCGCGTGATTTTCACCAATCCATTCTTTCTTAACAAGACTTTTCATTTGATCACTGATGATCAACATTGAGTTAAGATTTTTGGTGTTTTCTGCTTTAGTATGCCTCCGGAAGGCTTTGAGTCCC
>CAZDBE010000379.1:0-2412 GCA_964503675.1 uncultured Pirellulaceae bacterium
GCGGGTTGGGTGAAAGGTCTCGGAACTCAGTTTTAACCACAGAGAACACTGAGGTGCACAGAGTTTCAACAAATTCGGCGCAGCTCTCTGTGTAACCACGTGTTCTCCGTGGTTCCTTCCACGCGCCTCGCTTACGAGTCGGGTTAGTATAGAATAGAAACTTGAAAGCCAGAGGGTCCTGCATTCGTCCTTACCCTAAAAACTGTACCCAGTAAACTCCCTCCCCCATGCCCAAAAAAGCCTCCAAGAAAAAGCAAGCTCACCCTGACTTCGAGACGTCGCTGCAGCATCTCAAAGAAGCGCTCGGTGCGCTGGAATCTGAAGAACTGACGTTGGAGGAATCCCTCGCACAATACGAAGCTGGGATTAAGTATTTGGGGCACTGCCATGGGGCATTGGAAGTGGCTCGGCAAAAAATCGAACAATTGGTTTCGATTGACGAAAACGGCCAAGTGGTTACCAAGCCCTTCGATGGAACCGCTTCAGATAAAATCACCTCCAGCACTCGGCGGTCAAGGTCCTCCAAATCCGCATCAGCAGCTGTGGGGCCGCAAGAAGACGGCAATCTAGAGGATGAGGACGAATTGCGCAGCCAGTTGGAAGACTCAGACCACGTAGACGATTCGGATGGGTTGTTCTAAAATATCCGCGAATCGGATGACACATTGACGCAGGCGACTACGTTGCGTTGCGATTGGGTGTTCGGTTTAACTCAATGTAAGTCCGGCCACTCTTTGGTCGGCATCCCCCCGTCCACCACCACGCTGAACCAACATGGCAACGTCGACATTGTTTCCTGCCGAAATCGAAGCTTGGCGAACTCAAATTGACGATGCGCTGGCCGAATATACCCAGTTCGACGACGATTGCCCCGATCACTTAGCCCAAGCCATTCGCTATTGTCTGTTGGCTCCCGGTAAGCGTTTTCGTCCGTTGCTGCTTTTAACGGCCAACGAGATGTGTGGTGGCTCGCTGGAACGCGCGATGCCGGCGGCATGTGCGGTTGAGATGATCCACAATTACTCATTGATCCATGATGATCTGCCGGCGATGGATAACGACGACGTCCGCCGCGGTCGAGCGACATGCCATATTCAGTTCGACGAAGCGACCGCAATTCTTGCCGGTGACGCTTTGATTCCAATGGCGTTTGAAATTTTAGGGCGCAACATTCGCCCTCACAATATCGCCGCTCAATGTGTAACGGCGTTGGCGCGGGCCTCTGGACCGTCACAGTTGGTTGGTGGGCAGGCTGACGATCTGGGGTTCCAATTTTCGCCGGCTGACCTTGAATCGCTGGAACGCATCCACCGCCGTAAGACAGGGGCGTTGATCGCCGTTTCACTTGAAATGGGGGCTAGGATTGCCGGCGCAAGCGCTGAAAAGCTCAGAAGCGTCACCCAATACGGTAAACATTTGGGTTTGGCGTTTCAAATAGTGGATGATCTGTTGGACTTACGAGGTTCCCAAGCCAAAATGGGTAAGCGGGCTGGAAAGGATGCCGAATTAGGAAAATTGACCTACCCCGCTGTCCTAGGTGAAGAGATGAGTGAACTTAGGGCTCGCGAGGTTGCTCAAGCGGCTATCGATGCACTCAAGCCATTTGGTGAAAGTGCAAAACCGCTGGAACTCCTCGCACGCTTTGTGATTGACCGGACGCAGTGAAGTTGTTGTCTAGTTAAATCTCAATGAACTAAGGAAACGATGATGACGAAAATTCTGCCGACCATTAAAAACGCACTCGACCTGCACCCAATGCCTTTGAAGCAGCTGGAGCAAGTCGCGGACGAAATTCGTGAAACGCTGTGCAATCTGTTGCGCATTCGGGCTGCACACTTCGCATCCAATTTGGGCGTTGTCGAACTGACTCTGGCACTGCACAGCACCTACGATTTTTTACAGGACCGCTTGATCTGGGATACGGGGCATCAAATCTACCCCCAGAAACTTATCACCGGTCGCTATGATGAATTTCAGACGATCCGAACGCGCGGTGGATTGATGGGATACCCCAATCCGGCCGAATCGGACTACGACCTGTTTATGACCGGCCATGCCGGCAGCAGCGTATCGACCGCCGTGGGATTACGAAGCGGCGACGATTTGATGGGGCGTGACAATTACACGGTAGCCGTTATCGGAGACGGTGCGTTTCCATCGGGGATCGTTTTCGAAGCGATCAACAACGCCAGCGAACTGAAAAGCAAAATGCTGGTGGTGCTTAACGACAATGAGATGTCCATTTGTCCTCGGGTGGGCGGCGTTGCCAGCTACCTAGACAAACTCCGCACCAACCGCGTTTACTCGGGAGTCAAAAACGAGGTCGTCAGCATGCTGAACAAGGTTCCCGTTCTGGGAGACCCGACTGAGCGCATGCTGTTCCAGATCAAGGAAGGCGTCAAAGCCGGTCTG
>CAZDBE010000379.1:2422-5082 GCA_964503675.1 uncultured Pirellulaceae bacterium
CCCCACCGGTGGGCGCGCTTTCCGCCTATCTTTCAAGGATTTATGCGGGCGAGCCGTTCCAGGATCTAAAGCAGGCGGCGAAAACCGCCGCCTCCCTCCTCCCCCCGCCGTTCCGCGAAGGCGCGCGCCGGGCGAAAGAGATGGTGAAGTCGATGACGGTCGGCGGCACGCTTTTCGAGGAACTGGGTTTTTCCTATATCGGCCCGATCGACGGCCATGATATTGGAGTGATGAAAAAATACCTGAAAATGGTGCGCGAAGTTGACGGACCAGTCTTACTGCACGTGATCACTAAAAAGGGACATGGCTTCCAACCGGCTGCCGAAGATCCTGTTTTCTTTCACACGCCTCCGACATTTGATACATCAGAAGAAGGTGACGCGGTCTTGAACGGTGGAGCATCGTCCAAGGCTTATACGAATTACGCACGGGACGCGATTGCTGACCAGATGCGGCACAATGACAAAGTCACCGTCATCACCGCGGCCATGTGTCAGGGTAATAAGCTTGAACCAGTACGCGAAGAGTTCCCCGATCGATTCTTCGACGTGGGGATCTGCGAATCGCATGCCGTTGCGTTTGCCGGCGGGCAAGCGAAGGTTGGGCTGCGTCCGATCGTTGACATTTACAGTACTTTTTTACAGCGTAGCTACGACCAGATTTTCCAAGAAGTTTGCCTTCAGGGGTTACCGGTTACGTTTATGCTTGACCGAGGCGGTTTGACGGCGACCGACGGTCCAACGCATCACGGCACCTTTGATTACAGTTATCTGCGAGCCTTCCCAAATATGGTGGTGATGGCTCCCGGAGATGCTAACGATTTGGGAGCGATGCTGGATTTTAGTCTAAGACATGATGTCGCGTGCTCGATTCGCTATCCAAAGCTTAATGCGGAAGAGATCAGCAGAGATTTGCAACCGATTAAGTTGGGGAAATCGGAGACGCTGCGAGAGGGTTCAGACGGAGCCATCGTTTGCATAGGCACGCCACTGAAGGATTGCATGGACGCGGCAGCGCAACTGGCAACCGAAGGGATCAACGTCAGTGTGATCAACGCACGTTTTGTCAAACCGATCGATACCGAAATGGTTAAGCGTTGTCTGACGGAGTTTGACTTCGTGGTTACCGTCGAAGAGGCAATGTTGATGGGGGGATTTGGCAGTGCATTCCTTGAAGAAGCCAACAACCAGCGTTTGAATACGGTCAACTTGCACCGCATCGGGATTCCAGATGAATTCGTTCATCATGCCGAACGCGCCGAAGTGCTGGCCGATTTGAAGCTGGACTCCGCAGGCGTAGCGTCCGTCTGCCGAGACGCGATTGCTCAGCTGGAAGAAATTGCTAAAGATCCCGTCGTGTAGGTTCGGTTGTTAACCGAACCCGCGAATTGATTGCCTCGCAATCCATGTGGTGGAACAAGTAAATCAACACGGCAGATTGGCGATCAGTTGATGTCGACCAATGCGCCGCCACACGACGATCCCGAACCAGCGGTGCATCCAAAGCAGTGTGAAGCTGTAACGATCGGCATTGCGGTGAAACGCTCGACGTCAATGTCCCAGATGTCTAGCGGCTTGTCATCTTCTAGCTGCATGTCGAGCTGCTGATTGAAATCGCAGTCAAAAACCCGTCCTTGCCAGTCAACGCTGATCGTGTCGCGGCACATCAGGTTGTTAATTGAAGCCGGGTTAAAACTCTCGACCAAGAGTTTGTGATACTCGGCAAGCTGCTTGTTACGTTTTAAGAAAACAGCGTAACGTGCGATCGGCATGTTGGTGATACAATACAGACTGTGAAAGTCGATGTCGAAGTGCTTCTTCATTTCACGTTTGTAGTCGGCTTCAAGTGCCTTCTGGTCCGGTGGTAGAAAAGCTCCGTTCGGGTTGTAGACCAGATGAAGCGGTAGTTCGGGATCGATGCCGTAACCTAGTTTGTTGAGCTTTTGAAATGCCGTTATCGAGCGATCGAACACGCCATCTCCCCGTTGCTCATTAACATTTTCGGGAGAGTAGCATGGCATCGAAGCAATGCAAACAACTTTGTGCTTTGCGTGGAACTCAGGAATCCATTCGTATCCGGGTTCTTCAATGATCGTAGCATTTAGCCGCGTCAAGACTTCGCGCGGTTGTTCGAAAGAACGCACTCGCTCGACCAGCGAGCGAAATTCAGGGTGCATTTCAGGTGTGCCACCGGTAAGGTCAATTGTGGGAATGTCGGTTTGCTCGAGCCAGTCGAGGGTCCGATCAAGGTGCTCCTTCGAAATAAGTTCCTTGCGGCCCGGACCTGCATTCACATGGCAGTGAGTGCAGGTGATGTTACAGAGCTTTCCCGTATTCAACTGAAGGATTTTAGGGGTGGCTCGTGTAAGAACTACCTGATGTTCTTGAAGAGTGCGATCAAACGGGTTCATAACAGGTAAGTCTGCGGAAGATTTTTTGATTGTCGAAACGGTATTAGATCGATTGCCTTCAGAGGATTCTCTCGTGAAGACTAGCGGATGGAAGACAGTATGTTCAACCGGTGACCATCAGCCGTAGGGTGTTAGCCCAATGGCAGTTACTTTAAGCCAAACACGCAATGCGATCACGTCACTCTCCCTCTGGGATAGTCGGAGTCTAAGCGACGGAGAGGGCTGAGCATGGTTATAACAGAGGAAAAGG
>CAZDBE010000380.1:0-5040 GCA_964503675.1 uncultured Pirellulaceae bacterium
TCGGATTGCCTCCAGCCACGCGTAGGGACGGGCGCATGATCATGGTTGCCTCGCTGTTGCGAGCAAGCGATTCACGATCAACATGAAACGCACAACGGAGAGAATACTTCTCCGCCACGGGATCCAGCACGCTCAGGCAACTGAAATCTCCTTGAGTGATGACGACATTTTGCCGTTTCAGCTTGCCCGGTTTTGTTGAAAACGGAACGGCAATGTTACCGTCTTTGTCAGCTTCATAATTGCGGCCGCTAATCTGCAGGGAGGCATCGACGACGAGGCTGCCAGATTCATCTACGACGTTGAAGTTTTGTCCAACAGCAGTTACCGCCCCCACCATCTGAAGTCGCCCCTTACGAATCAACGCGCGCGAGCTTTTGCCGCCGCCGATAAAGTCAATCACGTAGACGCCGCGCTTGTCGATCTGGTCGAAGGTAAACGAGCGCTTGGTCCGCAACAGTGGAGAGTCGGAGTACTCGGCCAACTGCCCAGAATTGGCAACCAAACCGTCGAGGTTGATATCGGTGTCAATTTCTTTGCCGTATTTCAGGTAGTAGTTTCGCGTGTTGATCTCGAACACTTTAACGATCAACTTCTCGACGTTCTTGGTGAAGATTTCCAATTCAACCGTTTCATCAACATCGAAAGATTCTTTATTGGTAACCGCAAAGTCTAGATCGACGCGTTCCATCAGCCTTTGATACTCTTCGGGGGAGAGCATCGCAGCCCACGTTTCACGATCTCCCTTACCGGCAAGAATTTTTGCGGTGGCAAACTGACGCTTCAAATAGTCGCGCTCAAAACACTTCTCAAATGCCTTGGTGTCTCGCGCCGTTTCCAGGAAATATCTCAGATAACTCTTGACCAACGACTCATCATTGCCGACAGGTTCGAATCGAGTGACACGTTTGTAATTTGAATTCAGGGCGGCCACTGAATCGCTGCGCACGCTACGGGCCAATTCAGGATTGATGTAGGACGCGTTGCGAGGAATTGCAAGATAGGTCATGAACAGAGTCCGATCGATTTTCCCCAGCGCCATCTCCAGCTCCAGTCGCCGGTACAGCACACTGGCTTTCAAACTATTGAAGGCAGGGGAAAGGGCTTTAACGTACGACCACAAACGTTTGAGATAATCGGCTCGCACCTGTGCGTCGGCTTGAACACTCTCATCAGCCGATGGATGAAGACGCAGCATCATCTCGTCGATGTATTTCCCATCCGAACGAAGGGCAGGGATCTTTTCGGCAAGCGCTTCTAATTGTTGCTTTGATAGTTGCCGGTGGATCTCCATCGCACCAAACTTGGTTGCGTCCTTACCCTTGAGGTCTAAGGCGATTAAATCCACTAGGCCCGGAAATGTTGGATCTTTGATTCTGGAGAGCAGCGCTCGTCGCTGGCGTGCGTTAAGCGTTTCCTCGGCCAACCACCATAGACCTCGATCATCAAAACCTTGCAGGCGGTCGTTGGTTCTTCGCAGTTGGACGGCGATCAGTTTTGCAGGATCGATCAGCGCTGGATCAAGCGTCTCAGGGAGATCTTTTTGGCCGCGCGGAATCGCGCGTTGATGGTTGAAGTGCAGATTCAGTTCGCGCGTCAAATACTTGAGCGTTCGATTAGGATCTACGCTGTAGACGAGCAATTCCTGACGATGCTGGATTTGCTCAACAAGCTGGGTATTGCCGTGGCGTTTGATCCAGCGTTTGAGCAGGCTGTCGACTTTGTCCAGTTCCTGCAGGTTCTGGTGGTGGAGGCAATGAAAGTAGAAATAGTCTTCACTGCCGGGGACCAGTTTCTCGAGAGTTTCGGCTCGATTGTCGGAGAGCGCGAACTCTTCCCAAAACGAGATTTCCTGTGCTGAAGTCGAAGCTGTCATGGCCGCTACCATGGTTAGAACTAGAAATAGGCAATTCAAAAAACGCATGGCTAAGGTCCCTGCAATAAACGTTTGTAGCAGTAAAAGCTTTGGGAAACAGGGAGATAGACGCCCTGCGATGGAAGAAGTTCCAGAGATACTACGATTAAGTCGCCGACTTATTACCGACGAAGTAGATTTTTTTAAAGAATACTAATATGCTACAGATGCGTAGTCCACCGACCATCCATTTGGCGTCGAAACTCCTAGTCAGTTCCGATGCATGGCCTCCTACCGACGTCCGTAGCTCGTCGGTGCCGGTGGTAGCTTGACGCGTTTCAGGTAGTTGAACATCGTGGCTTCGATATTCTCGAAATCGCTGCCGAAGGCTTCGGCAAATTGCTCAACCCGGTCGGTGCGCGAGTACTGCGAGAAATTCTTGCGCTTGCCATCGTCGGTCAAAAACTTGATGTACTCCTTCGGTTGGGTCTCAGCCAGAAAGAACGTCAGACCCCAGCCGTAAGCGTAGGCCAATTGAGGGTTGGATTGGAACAGGCGATCGTCACGTACGATGTTCTCCAAGTTTCCTTTCGCCGAACCGTTGGCGATAAGTCTCAGCAACGGCCGCATTCGTCCCATGTTAACTCGATCGGACTGCTTGGTGTAAACATAGCTGTTGTTGACGCCAGGTGACTCAAACATGCAGGCCAAACCTTCGCTAACCCAACGTGCCGACAAACCATAACGCGAATGAATACCTCGATTGAATGCGGTCTGGTGGGTGGCCTCGTGGACGATGGTATCCGTATCCAACAACCAGCTTTTCCGTTTGCCCTCGTAAGGATCATAGGTGATCACGCGGTTGCTGTTGGGTGAGTAGTACCCGAGAGTATTTTTGCTCAGGCTACCCTTATGATAGGAGGCAAGCATGCGATCAAACTCTCGGCGCGTTCTCAGCACGACCGCAACCATCGGAAATTTTGAGGGCTTTAGCCGGGCTCCACGCGAATGGAAGTAGTTGGCAAACCGCACATTCAGGTCTTCAAATGGTTTCGCCCATGTCTGATAGTCACCTTTGGGGTGCACGACAACAAAGCTCGGAGTCACCGATACTTTATACTTCTGGCCAAATTCCTTTTGCAGACTACGGGCAATGCTAGTTTTGGAATAAGGCTTGAAGGGATCGGGAAGAACTTGGTAATCATCGTGAGACGCCACCGGCACTCGTGTCATGCGCCCGTCCCGCCGCAAAAGTTGCATGTGACTTCCATCCCAAATCAGCGGATTGCCGATCAGCGTCCGCTGATTAACCTTGACCTTGATCGTTAGATTTCCGTAGTCACCCTCCGCTTTTTCGGTCTTGTTCGTGCCGTGTTTGGCTCGACTGTTTTGACCAAAGGTATTTCCAACAGCATACAACCCGAAACAGAAAGCCACCGACATCCAAAACAGGCGAGAGAATCGTGGAAGTGTCGTAGGTTGGCTCATCAGTAAGACTCAATGACAGACGTCGTGGGCAATAAAAATTTGGGCAGGTAAACCTAGGCCACCAAACCACCGTTTTCCCAACTCAATTGTCAGATTATTGGTATAATTTTGGAATCGATACCGTTGGCTCGCAGGTAGCTGAATCTCGCCCGAGACTTTGTTTATTGAGGGAAACACAGCAGGACTCATGTTGCAAAAAAACATCATCAAATTCGCCGCATTTTGCCGCATAGAAATGACTTTCCGTGCCAGTGTCTTACTCGCCATTGTGCTGCTTTCAGGGCTCGATCCGGCTTTCACTTGCGCCCAGTCCGAAGAGATGAGGGTGCTGAGCCAAGTCAATGATCTGCTGGAGCAACTTAAAGGCGACGACATTGGGCTACGAGACGAAGCCGAAGCGGCCATCGCAGAGCTGCCGCCCGATGCGCTTGATTTCATCGATGTTCCAGACGACAACGCAACCACTGACTACATCGAACGCTTGCTGCGAGCGCGAAAATCGTTAGAGAAGAAAGCCGTTGCGCTGGCGGTAGAGCCATCGGTCGTTAACCTTGAATCTGACATAACGATCGACAAGGCGCTGAAGAGCATTCTCAAGCAAACGGGGAACCGAATTCTGTTACATGAGGATGTTGCTCGGACGACAGCGCGAGAAAAGCTCGCGAAAGAAATCAAGGACGGCAGTTTCTGGGATACTTTGGACGCGGTGCTGTCCGCCGGGAATCTCGAAGTTGACCCTTACGGTGGTTCTGCTGGCACAATGATGCTGCGTGCCGCTGACACGGTTCCCCCGACAGCTCAAGCCGCCAGTACCGTGCCCCCGAGTGCAACCGCCGGTATGCTGCACGTCGAAGTTCGCCGCGTCACTTCGACTCTGAGTACTCGTAGTCCCGCACTCAGTTTCATGACGGTCGAGTTGTTGACACGTTGGGAGCCGCGCGTGACACCCATTTCGCTTGATCTGCATACAGCCACGCTAAAGATCATCGACGACCAAGGCGAGAAAGTTCCGCTGAACAAGACGAGCAAAATTTCAGGTGTCATTCAGCCTGAAATTCCAGAACTCAGTTTTCCTTTGAACATACCGCTGGTGTCACGCGACATCGAACAGTTGGGTAAAATCAAAGGCACGCTCCAAGCCGTTTTACCAGGCCGAGTAGAAACGTTTACTTTTAAAGGTTTGGGGGATCTGGAGGATGGTGCTGAGCAAACCAAGAGCGGTGCCACGGTCACATTTCACGGATACGAAAAGAACGAAGATCTGTTTGCTGTAATGGTAGAACTCTCCTTTGATGAAGATACCAACAGCGTTGACAGCCATTTGCGTTGGGCCTACGACAACGTCGTCGAGATGATAGACGGAGGTCAGCGCATTGAGCCAGTCGCCAGCGAAACCGTAATGCAGCGCGGGCAACGCATGAAAGTGATGTACCTGTTTGAAGAAGATCCGGCAGAGAGCGACTTGGTGTACAAAACGCCGGCGGCGATCGTCAAAGTTAATCTGGATTTTGAATTGAATAACGTCCCGTTGCCTTAAGTCGTTTCGTCAAATCCCGCTTGTGCACTAACCCGATGCGTGAGTTTTGAAGTTGCAGTGTTTGAGGTTTGCTATCAGATATTGGTATTGCGTAAAAAGCGAACTCCTTCCATGAGCAGATCATTGAATTCTCACTGTCAACGTGAAGGAGCCGCAATGATCA
>CAZDBE010000381.1:0-5037 GCA_964503675.1 uncultured Pirellulaceae bacterium
TCCGACGTGACTACAGGGTTCAAGGGTGACGTAAGCCGTTGAGCCTTCGATCGATTCCCTGTTACTCTTGATGGCGTTAGCGATCGCATTGACTTCGGCATGAGGGCCACCAAATGACTCGTGGTGCCCCTTGCCAATGATGGTGTCACCATTGACCAACAAGCAACCCACCATTGGGTTGGGTTCCACTTTCCCCTCGCCCTGCCACGCAGTTGCAATCGCATGTTGCATAAAGGGACGGTCTTGTTGAAGCTGATCCATGACGTCAAAAAAGTCCAAAAAAGAGGTCCATCGCGAAGGGCTTGAAAGATGGCCCGTTACCTGCCAAATTGAATCGACGCACGCACTCCGAATGCGGGCCGATTTTGACAGCCGCGGCTATCTCAAATGCATGAAAAAAACCATGACTGACTACTCTGATGTTGACGACAAAGCTAAGGGCTTGGACGACCATGGCGTAACGATTCTATACGAAGAACATCCCTCGATGTTCCGCAATCAGCCGGTTTGGTTTGTCATCACCTGCATCCTCTGCCTAGTAGTTGTAGGCCTATTTATTTTTGCATCATGGTACCTGAAATGTAAGGGCACCACACTAACGGTCACCAACGACCGAACAACTTGCCGTCGGGGTATTTTGTCAAAATCCATCACCGAGGTCTGGCACCAAGACATCCGCAACGTTCAATTGGACCAAACTTTCTTCCAGAGAATATTTGACGTTGGTACGATTGGTATCTCCAGTGCCGGACAAGCTGATTTGGAGATCAAAGTCTCGGGGATTCCTCAGCCCGAACGAGTTAAAGATTTGATCGATGCCCATCGCCGACGTGATCGATCGTAGCTTAATACCGCAGTGCGGACATTCCTGTCCGCTCGTTCATTGAACGGACAGGAATGTCCGTTCTACATCGGGAACCAAACCAAGAGCCACTCCATGCCAAATACAACTGAGCTCTACGAACAACTTTGTGACCACGTCCGCAAGACGGCATTGCTGACGTCCACGTCAGCCCTATTGGAATGGGACCAGCACACTAAACTCCCCTCAGCCGGTGGTGCCTACCGCAGCGAACAGCTGACCTTTCTGGCTGGCGAGATTCATCGGCGTCGTACCTCGACAAACGTTGGGGATTTGATCGGGCAACTGGCTCAATCCGATCTGGCGGCTGATCCGACGTCGGTTACCGGTTGCACTATTTCACGCCTTGAGAAAAGATTCGAACGCACCAGCAAACTCCCCGTGCGATTGGTCGAGGAACTGACGCGTGCATGTTCCACGGGGCAACAAGTTTGGGTCGAGGCCCGTAAGGAGAATGATTTTGCCAAATTCAGGCCGGCCCTTGAGACGATCGTGCGTCTAAAGCGTGAACAGGCAGATGCAATCGGATACGAAGACTGCGCCTACGATGCGCTGTTGGACGAGTTTGAACCGGGAGCAAAAACAAAAGAAGTCGCCGATGTCCTAGAACGTTTGCGAGTCGATCTTGTTCCGTTGGTGGAAGCGATTGGGGACAGCCCTGTTAAACCGCCCATTGAGATTCTTCATCGGTCATTTCCGATTGCCGATCAGGAAGCGTTTGGTCGGCACGCGTCAGCGCAGATTGGATTCGACTACGAGCGTGGGCGTTTGGACATCACACACCATCCGTTTTGTACTGAAATTGGCCCCGAGGATTGTCGGATTACAACGCGCTACGACGAACAGTTCTTCAGCGGGGCTTTTTTTGGAACGCTACATGAGGCGGGCCATGGGATTTACGAACAGGGTTTGGCGTCGGAGCACTATGGTCTGCCGCCTGGTCAATACTGTAGCCTTGGCATCCACGAATCGCAGTCGCGTCTCTGGGAGAATTTGGTCGGTCGCAGCAGAAGTTTTTGGCAGCACTTTTATCCAGACGCTCAGCAACGATTTTCGTCGCTATCGGATGTTTCTCTGGATGATTTCTATGCGGCGATAAATCACGTCGCGCCTTCGCTGATACGAGTGGAAGCCGACGAAGCGACCTATAACTTACACATCATCATCCGTTTCCAGCTTGAACAAGCGCTGATCAATGGCGGCTTGGCGGTTGCCGACCTACCGGAAGCTTGGAATACGAAGTACCAAGACAGCTTAGGGATCGCGCCACCGACGGATGCCGATGGAGTCTTGCAAGACGTTCACTGGAGCGCGGGGCTGATTGGTTACTTCCCGACCTACTCGCTGGGAAATCTATACGCCAGCCAATTCTACGATGCGGCGGAAGCCGAGCTTGGTGATTTGGACGTGATGTTTGCTGCCGGAGATTTTGGTCCGTTAAAACAATGGCTGAACACAAACGTTCACGCCCTCGGCCAACACTGGTTCTCGACGGAGTTGGGAGAGAAAGTCACCGGCGAATCACTTTCTCACGATCGGTTAATCAAGCATCTAAAGAAAAAGCTTGAGCCCGTCTATCAGCTATAACAGCGATAGGCTCAACGGTTGGTTGGTCTATTTACCCTTAAGCGATTCCTTGGGTGCAAGATTCCTTTGCTTGTCGGTGTGAACGTTAACCGTTTCGATACCATCGGCAGTGAACGGGGGCGTCTTTTTCAAGATAAATGCGCCGCCGAACGTTTTGTCATATGCGTTTCTGATATGTCAAGTTTTGACCAATGAAATATCAAGATTTGATGAAAGTGGCTTCTTCAAAGGTTTCACCACTCGCTATCGGCGTAAATTTCGATAGCCTAGACAAGTGAACAGCTTAGTTGACCACCGATTAAACCCATCCATTTCTCAACCAGAGAACTACTCAACTTTAGATATTGGAGCAAGTTATGAAATTCGACATTAAACGCGTCGCATTGGCGAGCGTAATGACAACAGCCCTCGCGATCGGCGGGGCGATTGAAGTAAACGCACAGACAGACGTATTCACTGACACATTTGACGCTGCCCCGACAAACGGAGCGACACGCGTTCTGGTCCCCGACAATAGCGCGTCTGGCGGACAGTTCCCCAGCAGTGCATTCGACGTGTTTGGAATTGTTGATCGCGCTGTCAACTTTGACTTTTCCGACGACTCGGTGATAAACAATTCCGATGCCGATCCGAATAACGACGATACGTTTGGAATTTTCCCGCCATCGAAAACCGATATGTTTTTGGGCTTCGCTGACACTAACAATAATGATAACGCCTCCGGCGACGTCAGCGTCACTTGGACCGTTTCTACGGCAGGTTTTACTAACCTCAATTTGTCGTTTGAAATTGCAGCGATGGGTGATTTCGAATCCAGTGACACTCTTACCTTCACCGCTTCATTCGATGGCGGTGCAGCCGAGACGCTTGTCACAAGCACTTTCGAGGACACTCCAGATGGCGATATGTTTACTTATACACTGGACGATGGGTCCCTTGCGATTGCCCCGTTTCAATCAGATACGACTATCAATGATCCTTTCGTTGTAGACGGTCAATTGGTGATCAACCAACTTCAGGCCTTTACTTTTCCAATTACAGGAACCGGTTCCCAACTAACGCTCACGCTCAACTACAACACTAACGGAACTGGCGAGCCAATGGCGATTGACAATGTCTCAGTTTCTGGAATGGCCCCTGTCACTGCAATGAAAGGAGATGCTGACATGGATGGGGGTGTCGATTTTGACGACATCCCAGCATTCATTGCGATTCTTCAATCCGGCATGTTCGTAGCGGAAGCAGATTGCGACTGCGACCTAGATGTTGACTTTGACGACATCCCAGCGTTCATCACGATCCTGCAGTCTCAATAGACCGGTGGTGCGTGAACTCGACCAGATGATTTAGTCGAATTAACTGACGCTCATGGTGCGGCTAGATGGCTTTTCGATAAGCCTTTAGCCGCACTTTTTTTGCGCGTTTGGTAAGAGCGAAGTCCTCGAACTCCACACCCACACCGTCCAAATCTTCCAACGCAGGGCGTTTGTGCGGGGTAATGATTACGATCTGAGGGGCAATTGCGAAGAGGTAATAGGTCAGCAAGAACAGCTGGTCATGCGGGCAAAGGTGCATCGCGAAACTGCAAATGATAGTTGAGAAATCGCCTGTCAGTTTTCCCTGAATTACATCAGAGAAATTGAACGACAATGCCTCTTTGAGCGTGTTGTTTTTAAACGCTTGCTGGGTGAACGGATCGCAACCGATCGTGTTAGAAAACCCCAGCCCGGCTAAAACGGTGGTGACTTCGCCTCCGCCGCAACAGAAATCTAGCGCCGACGAGTAGTCGATCCGATGCTGATTCCGAACAAGTAGTTGCTCGATCTGAGGCAAGTGTGGATTGACGTAGTCATGGCCATGTTCCAGATAAAAATTCTCGACGCCTTGAGCGGCATATTGGTCTCGAATCGACTTTTCTATTGGCTTATCCATGATCAATCCAATGAGCGCCTTGTCGCACTCACAAAGAAAATTCTGAATTTCGATTGAGCGGCACTTCCAACCACTGTTTCGAAATGCACTCTAGAAACCCGGCCATCGCCTTCCCAATGCTGTTTTCTGCTTGGCCACCAATTCTTTGATGCTGCCCTTGGCCAATTTCAAAAGCGCGCTAAGTTCTTTCTCGGAGAACGTTGCCTCTTCGCCGGTACCCTGAATTTCGACGAACTGTCCCTTGCCCGTCATGATTACATTCATGTCGACGGCTGCCGCGAAGTCCATTGGATAATCCAAATCCGAAACTGCTTTGCCGTTAACGATGCCAACACTGATGGCTGCTACGGTATCTCGCAGTGGAAATTGCTTCGGATTGGGCAGATCCTTTTTGATCGATGCGATGGCATCAATCAAGGCGATCATTCCCCCGGTGATGCTGGCCGTGCGCGTGCCGCCATCGGCCTGTAACACGTCGCAGTCGACCGTGATCTGACGTGGCCCCAGTGCTTCCAGATCCGCGACAGCGCGGAAACTGCGTCCGATCAAACGCTGAATCTCAGTCGTGCGTCCGTCGACCTTGTTGCGATCGCGTCGCTTGCGCGGACTCGTGCTGCCGGGCAACATGTTGTACTCGGCCGTGAGCCAGCCTTTGC
>CAZDBE010000382.1:0-4987 GCA_964503675.1 uncultured Pirellulaceae bacterium
GCGGTGATGCCACCACTGAAACCGTTGTGGCTGACCGCGCCACCTTTGACGACCGCCAGCACACGATCGCCGTTAGCCCGAGCGTCGCTCAAACGTTTTAGGACCACCACGCCGCAGCCTTCGCCGCGTCCGAAACCATCGGCGCCGGCGGAGAACGATTTACAGCGCCCCTCCGGCGAAAGCAGACCGGCCTTGGACATCAATAACGAATTGACAGGTGCAAGGATCGCGTTGACTCCTCCTGCGAGCGCCATATTGCAAGCCCCTTCTTGGAGGCTGCGCATCGCCTGATAGAGCGCCACCAACGAACTGCTACTGGCCGTGTCGACCGCGACGCTGGGCCCCTCGAAACCAAAGTGGTAACTGATCCTTCCGACACCGGCGGAGTGAGACAGCCCAGCGCCTTGGAAAGCTGCGACGATCTCAGGATTGTCCAGCTTCGGCAAGAAAGCGTAGTCCTGTCCCATGATGCCCATGAACACGCCCACTTTATTGTCGGCCAGCGGATGCGGACAGATTCCAGCATGCTCGATGGCCCGATAGCTGTGCTCCAGCAGCATGCGGTGCTGCGGATCGATCCAACATGCTTCTTCGGGCGACACATTGAAAAACGGAGCATCGAAATCGCCGATGTCATCAATGAAGCCACCGGAGCGCGTGACCATTTTTCCCGGCTGCCGATCTGCGGAGTAAAATTGATCAACGTCCCAGCGGTCCGATGGAACATCGCAAACGGAATCTACGCCGCCAAGCAAATTCTCCCAAAACTCGTCCACGTTTGCCGCACCGGGAAAGCGGCAGCTGAGTCCCACGATTGCGATGTCTTCGACGGAGTGAGTACGAGTGTTTCCACTGATTTCATCGGAGGCGGACTTCGTAGTACTGCTTGATGAGTCGGCTTCTTCACTTTCGCCGCTTTCTTCCACCAATTCTAAAACGTGGCCGGTGATCGCATCGATCGTATGGTGATCGAACAACATTGTTGGTGCGATGGTGAACGAATCTCCCATCAACATCTGCAATTCTGTTCCAAATTCGACCGCCATTAGGGAATCGAGTCCCATCTCGATCAGCGGTCGATCGTTTTCAGGCTCCCCATCGGTGGAGAGGATTTCTTCTAGCAGTCCGGAAACAGTGGATCGCAATTGTTCGCGACGCGCGGGCCCTTTCAGTTTCTTGAGCTTCGACACAAATTCACTATCGCCTCGGCCCGATCTTTTGCGAGACGGAGCCAGCCCTTCAAGCAGGCTAGGTGATTCGCCGCCGAGTCCCATTTGCATTCGCCGCCAGTCAACGTCCATGACGGTGGTCTGCGTCAGGTCGCCGGCAATCATTTTCTCCATCACCTCATGCGCTTCGTCGTTGGAAAGTGGCGTGATGCCCTGCAGCGCCATGCTTTTGAGGATGCGTGGATCATCGGCCATGCCTGCCGCCCACGGCCCCCAGTTGATCGCCAAACCGGGCAAGCCCATCGCGCGGCGCTGCCACGCGAGTCCGTCGAGGTGAGCATTAGCCATCGCGTAATTGCTTTGGCCGCGTGACCCTAGCACTGATGCCACCGACGAATAAAGTATAAAGAAGTCGAGGTCGAGCGACTGCGTTGCCTCGTGCAACAAACTGGCACCGATAATTTTGGGAGCGAGTACTTTTTCAAAACGCTGCCAAGTTTGATCGGCGATCAGGCCATCTTCGAGCACACCGGCAGCGTGGATGACTCCTTTGAGCGGCATCAAGTCATCGCCAAATCGGGCAAGCAGTGCATTAACGTCATCGCGGTTACCAAAGTCGGCGCTGGCGACGATCGCTTCACATCCACTTTCGTTGATCTCTTCTAGGAACGCTTGTGTGGCTTCATCGGGAGTGCGGCGAGAGACCAAGACGATTTGTCCGGCGCCTTTATCGGCCAACCATTTTCCGGCTTGGCGTCCGAGGGCTCCAAGTCCACCAGTGATCAAGTAACTGCCACCGGCATCGACGCCGAAAGTTTCCGACGAGGTTTTTAGTTTGACCGGTTTTAAACGAGGCACATAGAACTCACCGTTGCGGACCGCGAATTGACTTTCCGTCGTTTCGGTGGTGAGGAAATCAAACAGCGGTTGGGTGGAATCGTTTTGCGAATCGAAACGCTCAAGGTCAATCAACCGGCATCGCAGTTCGGGCTGTTCTGCGCCGATAACGCGTGCAAGGCCAGCGTATTTAGCTTGCGAAACGTTGACAGGAGTTTGATCACCTTCCAGTGGAGTCGTTGTCATCCCACCGGCGGTGGCCCATTGCAATCCGCACTCAAGGCGACGTACGCCGGCGTCAGTCAAAGTGCTGACCAAGTTCAAGACGCCTTCGACGTGAGCGCGCGTTGGATTGGAATTCGCCAGATAGCTTTCACAATCGTCAGCCACGCACCACAAAATTCCATCGGGTACGTACGGAGTGTCTTCCGTTGATAGATGGTCCAAAACCGATTGCCAATCGGCGTTTGATCCGCCGATCGAAATCGATTGATCATTGATCTGGACTTCGGTCGAATCGCACAGTGTGACACACACCACGCCATGGCCGGCAGTGCTAAGTTTTTCTGCTACGGGTGCCAGTAAGTCCTGTGCGGCTTGACCGGAACCGTCATTGTTCTGACAAACGAGTATCCACTGTCGTTTCTTGGTGCTGGCGGCTGGTAATCGGTAAGGCTGCCACTGCATCTCATACAGAAGTCGCTCACTGCCGCTGCCGCCCATCTTTCGCAATGCGGCCCTGTTCACTTGGCGAACGGTCAGTTCTTCGAGTTCGGCGATCACGTTTCCGTCGCCATCGTACAGCGTCAGATCGGCCGTCCGCACGTCCCCATCGGGTTTGGTCCATTTTGCGTGACACCAAATTTCATCATCGGCCGAATTGTAAAACTGTACGCGCTTGATTCCGACGGGTAAAAACAAGTCGCCATCATCGTCGCCGAGAATCCCAACGGCTAACGAGTGAATACACCCGTCAAGCAGCGGCGGAGCGATCGTATAACCGCGGACATCTGATTTTCCTGAAAGGAGAGTCAAGACGCCGGCGTCGGAAGTCGCAATCGTGTCGATGGTTTGAAAAGCGGGGCCATAAGTCAGCCCCAGCCCGGCCATGCCAGCGTAAAAGGAATCGGCTTCGACTGTACTTGAGAACTCGGACTTGAGTTGTTCGAGGTCCGCTGCCGGTGGTTGTTCGGGCACGGCTTCGCTGCTCGCAGTCATTGTCGCCGTGAAGTGCCGTGACCAAGATCCGGATTCACCGGCCGCAGAATACGTTTCCATTTTTCGGCCGTTGTCGTCGGATCGAACAACTGTCTGTAGCGCCGTACGCGCCGACGGGCTGAGCGGTTGTTCGAATTTCACGTCGGTGATCGATCGAAATCCGGTGCCGGCATCTGACTTGACGGTTTGAAGGGCCATTTCAATAAACGCGGCACCCGGCATCACGGCTTGGCCCATCACCTCGTGATCGGGCAGCCAAACGGGACTGTCGGATTCAATGTGAGTTTCGAAACGCTGTTCGGACTTGCTTCCGGCGAGTGAAATGTTGCTGCCCAGAAGAGGATGAGCCGTATGGTGGGCAGCGTGAGCGGCGCGTGGTTTATCTGGCCCCCAGAAGCGCCGTCGTTCAAACGGATAAGTTGGCAACACAACTGACTTTCGATTCTGGCCAGCGTGGATCGACTGGTAATCGGCGTTCACTCCGCAAGCGTACAGCTTTCCAACGGCACCGAAGATCGATATTCCGTCGTCGCCGTCGCGCTGCAGACACGCGATCAAGTGTGACTGGGGCGATTTCCATTTGCCGGCGGCCATCTGAGTCAGCACCGCGTGCGGACCAAGTTCCAGCATCACACTGCATCCTAGTTCTTCGGCAGCTGCAACGCTCTGACTGTATTGAACACTGTGGCGGATGTGGTTCGCCCAATATTGACCGTCCAAAACCGTTTCAGGAGACAACACTTTTCCAGTGACATTGCAGATCAACGGCAGTTGTGGCTTTGCAAAATCGATCTTATTGGCGATCGCCTCAAACGGAGCCAAAGCTGGCTCCATCAGATTGCTGTGGAAAGCGTGAGATGTTTTGAGTCGTTTGGTGCGGACCGATTGATCGGCGAAGTGGGCCTCTGCCGCTTCGATTGCGTTGGTAGAACCGCTAACTACGATGTGCGAAATGTTGTCCGCGGCCAAGGCAAGGTCATCGATCAAATCGATGGTTTGGTTGACGACGTCGACTGAGGCAAACACGGCCAGCATTTGTCCGCCGGCCGGGAGATCGCCAATCAAACTGCCGCGGTGGCTGATCAGGAAGAGGCCGTCTTCCCATGACATGACGCCTGCAACGCATGCGGCCGCGTATTGGCCAACGCTATGCCCCAGCACAGCGTCCGGTTGGAATCCCCAGCTTTGCAACAGTTTTGCCAAACCCATTTGTACCGCAAAGATGGCGGGCTGGGTCCACTCGGTTTGATGGATCGACGTTTTGGCGTCGCCAAACATGACCTCTTTGAGTGAGCGCTCTCTTAGCGGCATGAGCCAAGCGTCGCACTGGTCGATAGCTTCTTTAAAGATCGGCCACGCATCGTAGAGGCCTTTGCCCATCGACAAATACTGTGACCCTTGGCCGGTGAACTGCCAAGCTATCTTTGGCGTACGGCGGTGATGACCAGAGAAGACGTTGTCGCCCATTGCACTACGCTCGAGTTGGCGCAAGCGTTCGATGGCTTGGTCGGTACTGCTGGCAACGATCGCGCCACGATGTTCGTAGTGGCTCCGTCCGCACGTGGAAGTAAACGCGATATCGGCAACGGACTGGTCGAGGCTATTGAATATGTGACGCGCGTAATCGCCCGCCAGTTGCCGCACCGATTCGTCCGATTTGCCGCTGACGACGATCAGATGGGGATTGGTGCAAGAGTCATTTGCGAGGGAAGCAACGTATCTACCGTCGCCAGACGGTGGTTCCCCGCCTTCACGATCAGAGG
>CAZDBE010000383.1:0-4923 GCA_964503675.1 uncultured Pirellulaceae bacterium
TGAATAGCGGGGGTGCCTGATTTTGCTCCGACGACATTACCGAAAGCATCCGGCGTTAGCCCTTCGCCTGGACCGGCCAAAATCAGATCGTTGTTCTCCGCATCCACGATCAAGAACTCCACTCGTTGAAGACCAGCCATGAACTGGACCTCAACAGGGATTTGTTTTCCGTTATCGATGCAGTGCTTGATCTCGCGGTCGAGAGATTTGAGAGAAACCATTCTCAGCTTCGAGACTCGATCGATGTTGGTGTCAGCACCTTCGAGGCTGTTGGAGATTTCTTTGGCCGTTGCGGCGTCGATCCGCTGACCGGCTCGACTGAGTACGGATTCAGCGTCGATGGCAACGCCGCCGACAACACCTACCGCGAGGACGGTTTGTGCTGTTTGGCCAACGACAGCATTGGCGGAACAAGCGGCGACGGCGAAGATCACCAAAGCAGCTAGTTTTGAAGTTAGAAAATTGGCATAGCGTGACGCCATGGTGTTACTCCTGAGTAATTTTGACCGCGATCGATTTTTGACCCCAAAAAGGGCCGCACCAGTAGTGGGTATATCGATCCAATCAGCCGCAAAGCTGCGAGATTTGACCAAATTTTGGGTTAGTAGACATACAGCGGAACCGATTCGTTAACATGTAAAGGTAACGCCGTTTTTTCCGCTTCGTGTTAGACTAACTGCAAGTTGAAATAAAGGCAAGAAAAACCAACAAAACAACGACAAAATTGAGTGTTCTGCCAGACCCCACGACAGTTTTGGTACGTAATGCAGAATACTGGACCAGCCACCACTGACCAAAGCGAGCTATGGGCAAAGACTCAATATCCACCGACGGTGCCTATCTTGTCATTCGAGACGGTCAGAAATGGTCTGATGTCTTTCGGCTGGTGCCCGGTAGAACCGTTACTATTGGCAGGGCTGACACCAATAAGATCGTCGTGCGTGAGGATAAGGCCAGCCGGCTGCACGCAGAGATCTTCTTTACTGACGAAAACTGGATGGTACGAGATTTAGGCAGCCGCAACGGGACACTTGTCGGGGAAGAGACGCTTCAAGGCGACCGCAGACTAGAACCGGGCGACGTCGTACATATTGCCTCGACGCAATTGCGTTTTGTAGACAACCTATCCAATGCTTACGACGCCCGAGGGGCGAAGAACAATGCGGAGATTCTAAATGAAGCGACCCATGAATCGGCTGCCAACGACGCGGACGATTCCAAGACAGATGGGGGAGTTTACAAAGTCAGTGAGCCGCAGACGATTACCCACCGTCGTCAGCGCCCGAAAATTCTGACAGAGATCACCGATGATGATTTGGGCGACGCCGATCAACCACCGGCGGGATTGGCTGCCGGAAAGATCTGCCGTTTGGCGTTTGAGCTGGCCAATGTTCGCAGCTCGAAGAAAATAGCCGACCTCGCGCTCGAAAGGTTGATCACTGAAACGGGGACTGATTCGGGGGCTGTGCTACTTGTGCCTCGCACTCGTAGAACAACTGTTGATCCCAAACGGCTCGAAGGACTGGCCACGTATAGCAAGATACGCCCCGAGTATCAGCGCGTGTCAAAGTTCCTCGCGGAAACGGCGTTGCGAAATGGCGAGGCTGTCTTGGCGCGAGATGTTCAGAACGACAGCGCGCTTGGGCTGCGCGATGCGGAGGGTAAGATTTATGCGACCAGTGTGATCTGTGCGCCGATTCGATTAAGCAACCGCAGTATCGGTCTGGTGCATCTGTATTCAACTACCGAAAAAGTCCTCGATCCAGACGACCTCGAATTTACGCTCGCTGTGGCTGAAACGATTGGCGTTGCACTTAAGACGACCTACCGTGAACAGAAATTGGTTGAAGACCTTTCCAAAACCAAAAACCAGATCAGTCTTCTTCGCGACCAACTGGGCGTGGAGAGTGAGATCATTGGGAACAGCCCGGCGATGTTTCGCGTCCATCAGCAGATATCCAAGGCGGCTCCCAGCCGCGCTACTGTGTTGGTGCGTGGCGAGAGCGGCGTTGGAAAAGAATTGGTCGCAAGATCCGTGCACAAGAGTAGCGATCGAAGTTCTGGGCCGTTTATTTGTATTAACTGTGCCGCGCTCTCCGAATCACTTTTAGAAAGTGAGCTGTTTGGGCATGAGAAAGGCGCTTTTACCGGCGCGACCGAGCGCAAAGCGGGCAAGTTCGAGGCGGCCGACAAGGGTACGCTGATGCTGGACGAAATTGGTGAAATGAGTCCTTCGATCCAAGCAAAGTTTTTGCGTGTCCTGGAGGGGCATCCATTTGAGCGCGTCGGGGGTACTCGTGAAATTCGCGTCAACGTGCGTGTGATTGCAGCGACCAACAGAGACCTTGAAGAAAGCGTTCGGCAGGGAACGTTTCGCAAAGACCTTTTCTTTCGCTTGCATGTGGTTCAAATCGACGTGCCTCCCCTACGCGATCGTCCAGAGGACGTGCTAGATCTGGCTGAGTACTTTCTTGAGAAATTTAAGAAAGAGACCGGTCGACGAATCGATGGTTTTTCTCCTGCGGTAATCGAACAACTGAAGCGTTACTCATGGCCTGGCAATGTTCGAGAGTTAAAGAACGTGATTGAGCGTGGCGTGGTGTTGGCCAGTGGATCAACGATCGAGTTGGACGATGTGATTTTGAGCAGTTTGCGGGCGACAGAGCAGCACGCACCCACACCAGCGGTCAACTCTGCTTCATTTCAACTGGAGACGCTTGAGGAAGTCGAAGCGCGTCACATTGCTGCGACGCTTGAGTCAACTGGCTGGAATAAAAGCCAAGCTGCAAAAGCCCTTGGCATCGAGCGTTCGACACTTGATCGAAAGATCAAGAAGTTCGGCCTGACCCGTTAGCTGTCTATTGTGGCTCGGCTCTCCGAGTCGAGAGTACCAGAGCCGTAATGTAGCCTAACCCTCTTTATTTGCCGAGTTTTAGCACGCGTTCAAATGCTTCATAGTCTTCCTGCTTCTCAAACAACGTCAACCGAGCAGCTGCGCGATTGATCACATGAAAGCTGGTTCCTGCTGGACAGCGTCTTGGGTGTCTAGGCATCCAAAGAGGTTACTGCCAATTGCCTTAATCGTCAATTTTGAGCCCCGTCCCCTTTTCTTGGCTTACTCCTATTCGGTAAGTCCAGCGATTTTGTA
This sequence comes from uncultured Pirellulaceae bacterium, assembly GCA_964503675.1. Taxonomy (GTDB): domain Bacteria; phylum Planctomycetota; class Planctomycetia; order Pirellulales; family Pirellulaceae; genus Mariniblastus. The sequence goes on from CAZDBE010000383.1 coordinate 3,149, forward strand.
TTGCCTCTGACATCTCGATGGAATCAAAGTGCCAGCGATTACTTTGGTCCTTAGCTCGAGTAAGAGTCGCCTGTTTGAAGTCTGCCCAGCCAACCGTCTCAACAGAAAGGATAATTCTGTTGTCATAGGCGCTCTTTACATATGCGCTTTTCCCGGTCGCTCGCAAGACATGAGTGGCTTTCTGTGAAAAGTCCGTCTGGTCCAAATCTCGATCTCTTTCAAGGGGATCCACACGAAGGAAATGAATGGATTTTAGCTTTATCTTCTCGACTAGTTCCGTCCAAATCTGGTCATTGCTCAGATCGCCATTTACTGCTAGATCGCCTGTTAAAATCAATTGGCTTCCTTGCGAAACGTAGACTTTCAAAACGCCTAGGGCAGCGTCACTATTGGTATGGACAGTAGGCAATGTTATGCCATCTTCTGCGAGACCCTCCATGTTTTCTTCACCCCCTATAGTTTTCGAGATGCGCTCTATCGAATGCTGGGGAACAAACCGGTTCCTACTTCTTTGCAAGAATTCGTCGGTGAGACTCAAGTACCAGCCGGTCCGACTCAAACGACCGTGATTTTTTCGGTGCTGGATAGCTATTTCATCGCAGAACAAGGCACCTACTTCGTCTATCTGTACGTGTAATCCTGTGATTGCAGATCCAGCATGCCCTTTGTCGGAAAGAACAATCTTACGCTGTTCAAAATCTTTATCTAGAAACTTCTTGTAATCAAATTTTTTCGAAAGCGTAATTGGACGCTCACTAGCTTGCGCTAAGGCCAGCCCCCACAATAAGTCTGGATCATCAACTTCAGCGGGAGCCCAAAAAATCAAACTGCAAATGGCTTTTCCATCAAACCGGATTACCATCGACCGCGGGACATCACTCCCTTTTGAATGAGTCTCCACAAGGATCAATGCAACAAAGCAGATCGAAAAAACTAGATTTTTGAACATAAAACACGCTGTTAGCTAAAGTTGCACGAGTGAAAAGCGAGCGATATTAAAAATACATACTATTCTCCACTGGGTGCAGGTCGTGTAAAGAATTTCTCAATATTTGCGGGTGTTTGTTGCTGCTCAAGTTGCGCTTCGGTAAACAATGTACGAAAGCCTAGATCGTCTTGAAAAGAAAATGCATCAGGGCTTCCGCTTGCAACAGGCGGCCGAATAAAAGGTTTGACATCAGTCACGGGGTTACGTGGTAACGTCCGTCCAGCCCCCCAGATAGCATCCTCAACTGCTTGCTCAGCTGTCAACGTCGCTTTAGAAAGATAAAGATCATCGGCGTTCCAAGCGTAGTGTTCACCACTGCCAAGTGTAATCAGAACTACCGCATGCTTTCGATCACCGAAATTTTTGACTTCTAGAATAGGCAACTGATTTTGCCCCTCTACTATTACCGATTGTTGTTTAAAAAATGATCCCTGATAGGCGGTAATCACCGCGTTTTCTAGTACTCCACCGAATTCACCTTTGCTTGCATTTAGGAAATTGACACCAGCCTCTACATAGTCATCACAATCAAATCTTCCCGTCCCACAAGTGACTACGGGCTTCGCAGTTGGGTCCCCCGGCCCTCCGAGTCGTACTTCGTTTACAGTTCCAGGAATATCATCAAAGAAGAATTTCTTTGTTGGATCCGTAGGATCTAAAAGTAAATCGAGCTTCGACGCCTTGATCGCCTCAAAAAGCTGCAACCTTCGCACCTCAAAACTGGACAGCTCTGTTATGAAATCAAAAAGCTGTTGCCTTTCCTCCTCACCCAGCCCAACATTTGAGA
>CAZDBE010000384.1:0-4917 GCA_964503675.1 uncultured Pirellulaceae bacterium
GCCTCAGCGTTTATCCTTCCAGCGGGATATGAATTAACTTTCGGTGGCGAAGCGATCGAGTTTCTCTCGGATTGCTTCGGCGGCTTTCTCCATGGCTCGCTGACGAACCTGCTGCAACTGGCCCACGACGCTATTGTCGTAAACTGTATCTCCGACACGGACTACGACGCCGCCAACGACTGACGCATCAACAACCGAATCGAGCTTCACTTTTTTACCCAGCTTTGTGGAAAGCTGTTTTGCGATTTCGTCTCGCGACTTAGCATCAATTTCTTCTGCGGTCGTCACTGTCGCTTGGATTTCACCGCTCTTCTCATCGTTTAGCTGTTTCGCAGCCGCACTGATTGCTGCGACGCAATCAAAACGATCTTTGCCGACGAGAACTTTCAGGAAGTTCATCATGGGCACGCTGACTTTTTTCTCGAAGATCTTCCCAACCAATTTCAACTTCTCCTCTGCACCGACCTGCGGTGACTGAAGAGTATTGCTGAGGCTAGGTTGATTTGAGACCGCTTCAGCGACCGCAGACAGTTCTTCGAGCAACTTCGTGGTGTCGCCGGACTTCTCGCCCACACCCAAAAGCGCCTTGGCGTAAACTGAGCCAAGCTGCTGCTGTTCGGTGGTAAACAAATCTGGTTTTCCGTTATTGCTCATGTTTATGACCCCGCGAACCGCTTAACCGATTCCTCGATCAGTTTCGCATGGTCTTCCTTTTTCAGGGAACGGCCTACAATGTTGCTGGCTAGTGAAACAGCAGAATCGACTGACGATTCAGCCAGCTCGCGCACCGCAGCACTTTTCGCAGCTTCGACATCGGCGAGTCCCTTTTGACGAGTCCGATTGGCCTCTTCGTTGGCTTCAGCCATCAGTCTTTCTTTCGCCGCTGCGGCATCGCTGCGAGCTTCGGCGATCAACGCCGCAGCTTCGTCATGAGCCCCAGCCATTTTCTCCTCGTACGCTTTGAGGCTGGACTGAGCTTCTTCTTGAGCTCGGGCTGCCGATTCAATATTATCGGCGATGCCTTTTTCACGAGCGTTTAAACCCTCGATGATCGGCTTCCAGGCGTACTTGCCCAGCACAAACACTAGGCCCAAGAAGATCAGCAGTGTCCACAGTGCCAAATCGACGGGGGCAGCCAAAGGATTGACTTCACCACCACCGGAGGCTAACAACAGACACCCGTTAAGTGCAAATTGACTCACGACAAAATCTCCGAAACGTATCGACAAACCTACTGCAAAGAACAGCAAGCGAGTAATTCGTCCGGTAACCGATTGCTCGAATGACTTTCGTCAAACTACGAGGCCGGTCGCCGGATGTTTACTAACTGACAAGAGCAACAATCAGCGCGAAGAACGCAGCACCTTCAATCAGAGCCGCCGAGATAATCATGGCAGTCTGAATTCGGTTGGTTACGTCAGGCTGGCGAGCAATGCTCTCACATGCCGAGGCGCCAATCTTGCCGATGCCCAAACCGGCACCAATAATTGCCAGACCAGCACCAATAGCAGCAAAACTAGGAATAGTCATTAAAATCTCTCCGACAAACGCTTTAAAGGAAACTTATTTCGAACGGCTTCGACGATTCGAAACCGCAACTCTCATATTTTAAACACAGTCCAACGCGTACTAGAAAATCCTAGTGAGCGTGTTGAGCTGAACCAATGAACAATGCAGCTAAGAACGTGAACACATAAGCTTGCAGAAATGCAACAAACAGTTCCATCGCACTGAACGCGATTGTTCCTAGCACAATAACTGGCGTGAATGGGTAAAACAAAATTGTTCCAGCCAACACACCAATAAACCCAACAAAGATCGCCAGAACTAAGTGCCCAGCAAACATGTTGGCAAACAGACGAATCGCAAGCACCGTGTGCTTCACGAACAGTCCGAAAATTTCAATAACAAACATCAAGGGCAACAGGACCACCTTCATTGCCGGCGGCAAATCCATGCTCGGCACCTGTGCCTTGAGGAATCCTGCGAATCCCATTTTTTGGATACCAGATCCCGCGACAATGGCGAAGGTTATCAACGCTAATACAGCAGTGACGGCCAAAGATCCAGTTGCTGATCCCAAGTAAGGAATCGCACCTAATAAATTCAAAGTCAAAATGAAGAAGAAGGTCGTCAACAAGAACGGCAGAAACCGCAGGTAGTCATGCTCGCCGACCGATGGTTTAACCACTTCGTCTCTTATGTATACAACGAAGGTTTCCAGCAGATTCCAAACTTTACCCTTGGGGCGATCGCCTGATTTGATTTTTTTGCCCAACCATACGAAGACCAAGGTCAGCAGAATGGCGGCTACCAATTCCAGAACCATGAACTTACTGAGGCGGCCGATGAAGATAGGCGATTGGGCCGTTCCGATCATCGGTGTTTCTTTAGTGAATCCGGTAATATTAGGGATTGGGATGCCGTTATGTTCGTGGCCTTCTTCATCTGTGAAGCTGAAGCCGAGAGCTTTAGGGCAATCGAAATAGTAGGCGTCTTGAACGTGACCCATCAAATGGCCGACGTCTAAATGTTTCTCCATGTTGACTTGCAGCTGCTCTGTCATCGACAGATCGCCAGCTTCAGCATGTGAACCGTGATCGTCGTGGCCTGCTTCGGCATGTCCGTGATCGTGGTCTTCATGACCGGCTTCAGCGTGATCATGGTCTGTTTTGGCGGCAGCCTCGCTTTGGTCGTGATCATCGTGTGCGTGATCGCTGCCGTTGTGATCCGGATCTTTTACTTCGTGATTGTCGTCGTCAACGTACAAAACGCGTTACCTCATGCAGAGTCTTGCCGGCTTAAGCGGCAGGCATCTAAGTAAATCCCAGCAAACAAACCTATTAAATATTGGCTGACTAAAACTAAGACGAAGGGCACTTCAAGTCCCTCATCACGAGTTTTCCTCAACACTAAAACCGCGATCAGGAGTAATCCTGTTCGGGTTGCAATCGTTAAATTAAGTCTCGTCATCAGCGAGTCATCCCCGGTCGGGTACTCGCTGAATATCTGTCCCAAAATGGTCGTAGTTGCAACCAATCCGAACACCAAAATCAAGTCCTGTGGTGTCACGACAGAAGGCAGACATTCTGCATATCGCAATCCAAAGAACAACATCAAAACCAAAGTCAGCAGCAAACAAAGAGCAAATATCCGGCATAGTAAACCGGGTACTCCTGTCTCAAACAGCAGCTTCGACATCTCACCGACTCCGCCGTTTCAAGGACAACTTTCAAGCGTTGTTTCGTTCGAGCTTTTTAACTAGCCTCATTAGTTGTAGTCCAGCCATGATCAGTCCGAAAACCAACCCCAAAATCACAAACAACACCTTCGTTCCCAACCAAACATCCAAGAAGTATCCTCCAAGGGCCGGTAGAACCGCAGTTAAACCGATGCTGGTGATTTGGGAAACCAAGTCCAATGCTTTGGCAGTTGGAGACCGAGTGTCTAGTGGAGGCTTGGGCGACCGAGTTTCAGTCACGGGTGGAACTCCAAAAGCAAACCAGAACAACTGACAACGCTCCCAACGCTATCGTTTAAGAATCGCCGCCAAGAGGTTGTTTCGTTTGGCCGATAATGTATCTCGACATATTCGGTGCGGCAATGAGCCGAAAGTAGACTTTGAGAAAAATTTCACAAAGTTTTCCCGGTCTACGGGCGTTTTTTGAGGTCAGATCAGGTGTTCAGCTGTTCGGAAAAGCGGCTTCGTTTCCGGCCCGAAACAGCACCGAACGATTCTTGTGCAGTAACCAAGGTTATGGGGGGAGGCTGTGGCTTAAGCCAGTCGGTAGCATTCCGTTGAAAAGCGAGCCTACTTATTTGCGGGGTGAAGGAGAAATTCTCTTAAGCTGATGTCGCCCGCCAGATTTACTTGGTAAACCTGTGAAAATACATTTTGCGAAGCTTGCTACATTTCGCGCTGAGATGCGGCAGACTCCCAATGTTGAATCACAGCCGACCGATTGATCAGGTAACTTAGCGTTGGGTCGAAAGGCACCCCCAGTTTTGTTCTGCCGTTGCAGATTTCTTCCGATGTCACCCAAGCCAGCTCCGTGCGACTCTGAATTATCTTGATGACTGCCGGCCGGTAGGCTTCGACATTGTAAAATGCGACGTGATAATGCATCTCTATCGACGCGTGCGGCAGTGTCTCTAGGAACTCCAGATTCAGCTGGGCCATTTGGGAAGTAAGGAAATCATTGCGACTGACATCTAGCTGCCAAGCGACCTCTCTCATAATCGCCTCGCGAAAAGACTCACCATCCAGTCGGTCGCCGCTCACGAAGTTCAGCGACCGCGACTTCTTATTATAAACGGCCAGCCACCTGAGCATGTTGCCAGTGTCAAAGTTACGTATCAGCGCGATCGCTTTTCGATACGGAGGAGGAGAGAAATCGCTCATCGGATGACCTTCATGATCTGTGACTTGGAATCGATGTTTGAGCTAGCCGTACTTATAATATGGGAACCGTAGGAAGTGATCGTAAGCAACCGTTGTTGGGTGTTCGCGTACTTTATACAGGATCAACAGGATTGGTTTTCGGAAAAAGTTACTTGAATCGCGCCAGTTCGGTAAACCACCGTAAAGGCTTTATGGCTTGGTAATAAGCAGGTTTTGGCTGCAACTGGAGGGAAGCGAGTGCTGGGAGATTTCGCGAAGAACCGAACGACTGAAAAAGACATTCGGACGTGGCTGAACGCCAACGGGTTTGAGGGGAAATCGCTCGAAGTCATCGACGTTGAGTTGTATGCCGTCGAGCGTCCCGGTTGGCTGCAGATTTTCAGGTTTCGCGTCCGCGAAGGAACGGACGAATACTTTGGCGTGGTACGCGACGATGAGCGTCTGCGAGGCAAAGATAAAACACAGATCGAGTTGTTTGGCAATTTGGCTTCGCAGGAGGCCAAGCTGGCTGAACT
>CAZDBE010000385.1:0-4884 GCA_964503675.1 uncultured Pirellulaceae bacterium
ATCAAATCGCTGCCTAATTCATGAACTCAGAACACAACATTTGACAATTACTCAAGAAATCGGCTGCAATGATTGTGCTCGGGACGCAAAAGCTGCCTCAAAACTCAACGAAGATACACCAGAAGATGATGTCCAGGAATTGAATCGCATTCTATGGAAAGCTGGGAGAGGAAGACTCGTGACAAATCTGGCGAAGTACATCCGAACTCATGAGTCTGGCGAATAGGGCGTCCGACGGGGCGGGATTCTTAGCAGGCGATTCACTTTCTTAACGCCAGAAACTAACCAAGACTCTTCTCTCTCACGCAAGGGTCGAAGGAGTTATTGTCGAAAGTCGTGTTCTTGAGCGACCGCACATATCCACACTTATCAGACGGCTGCAGTGGACTAGGTCAGGTGAATCAGGCCCAGCCGGTAAGCCTCGATCGCCAACCGAGAGCGGCCCTCAACACCCAACTTCTCTTTCAGCCGCATCACGTGACGCCGAACCGTCGTCTTCGAGATATCCAGCTCTTTCGCCATCTGAGAGTCCGATGCATCGTCCACAATTCCCTGCAAAACCTTCAGCTCCGCTGCACTCACTTGGATCTTGGTGGTTTCGTGGCGATAAAGACGGACCATAACCAGCTCCTCGATGTCAGACGTGCCGAATCGATCGGTGGAAATCAAGTATTCCCGCACCTCTTCACCGTACTTGGCCGACCATTCGAGGTCGGTGACGGTGCGATTCTCGTCAGCAGTCTCTCTGATCGCCTGTTTTAGCCGATTTTGATCTTCCATCGAAGCGCCATGAGCATAGGAAGCGGTGCCTTGAAAAGCCGCTCCTTGTGGGGAAAACACTACCGTCCCTTCGCGATTTACAAGAAAACACAAATAAGCTTCCCACTCACGAACAGTCATAAAACTACTTTCACACCGGGGTTTTTGCTGTGACATATTATTGGCTTGAACAAACGTTCAATCGATTGAACAGTTGTTCATAGACAAGTCGCCTCAAATCCTCAAGCTTGTACGCGACGCTCGGCGTTTCGTTGTGTTCGGCGGTCGAAAAAGTTGTTTTTGAGGAGTGATTTGATGGGTTTCTTCCGTGGCAAGACTGTGAAGTCAAACAAGAAACGTCGCAAAAGCAAGCAGTTTTCGTTCGAGCCGCTGGAAGCCAAGGAGATGCTGAATATCGATTACGGGGCCTGCGGCTGTAACTCCGAGCAGGCAGAAGGCACTTCGACCGCAAGTTCGATGACAGCGCCCGCATTTTCTTTCAATGCCGATACCATTCCGGGCTCTCAGCACTCTGGCAAGGTAGCAACCCAGTTCTTTACGGACGTCGAAGACTCGGCGTATGCCAAGGTCTATCTGAAGCTCGAGGGCGAAACGACATGGACGCTGAAGGAAGATAACGTCGACCTTACGCAGTTTTCAGATGAAGACACTTTCTATGCTTCCGCGCTCGCACCGCCGCAGGACATCTCAACTGATGCTGCAAACCGAATTACCGAGCTAGGTTTCCAGCTGAAAGTCGGCTTCTACGACAACCAAGACAGCCTGCTCAGCGAGCAGCAGCAGGGTGGAGGTAATCTCGACCAGGTCCGACTCGTCAATCGTACTAATTCACTGTTTGGGCAAGGCTGGTCAAACGAGAGCTACCAATTCATCGTGGACGACGGTACCGATGCAATTTGGAGTCGCGGCCAAAATGAAACTGCGAATTTTTCTAGTGGCAGCACTTCTGGCTCATCCACACCAGAAGTGCCTGGAACATTAACCCTGGAATCAGGCACCGGGCAGTACGTTTACGAGGACGGTTTCGGGCTCCAACTGAGGTTCGATCGACTTGATTCAACCAGTCCGATTTACTTATTGGGTACTCGGCAAGACGCCGAAGGCAATGTTACCACTTACCAGTACACTGGCGAAGAACTCACGTCGGTGACTGACGCTCGAGGAAGAGTAACGACATACGCCTACGAGACAATCTCCGGCCTACGTCGCTTGGAGAGCATGACCGACTTTGCTGGACGAGTAACCTCTTTCGAATACTACGAGTCTGGTCCCCAGTTGGGATTTCTGAAGAGCATCTCCCTGCCGACCGTCAACGATGAAAACGGAAGCCCTGTTTCACCCAAAACTGAGTACACCTACACGACCGAAGGGAAGCTGGAGACAGAAACAAATGCCAATCAGGATGTAAAGACTTATATCTACGATGCCAACGCTCGCCTGGAAGCCACCATCAACTTTGATGGGTCTGTCACTAGGCTCGATCCAGGATTCGCCAAAGGTCTCGGGACGGCTGTTGCCGCATCGGCGCTGTCTCAAGTCAACGGGAATAATGCGGAGTCGGTGAGCATTGATGAAAGAGGGTACTCATCAACAAGCGCATTGACGCTCTACGGTAATGTCTATGAAGAAGTCGATGCATTTGGGAATTCAATTGAAGTTGAGCGTGATGCCAATGATCTCGTCACTGGTTCGACCCATTATGTGACGGTTGATGGTGAGCTGAATCCAGTGGCAGCAACGTCCACGGTTCTTCCAGGCGAACGGCCAGCATTTGGTGGGGGCACAGAGACAAATCGATTCGTGTTGGGTGAAGAAGTTCATCCGGCGCTATCAGGGCAAGGCACCGTCAGCAAGTTCTACACGGACTTCACAGACTTCTGGAAGCCACAGCGCATCATCGACGAAGTGGGCGATGAGACTCGCCTTACATACTTCGATGTAAGTGTCGACACTGACGACGACGGGATCGTAGATACTGTCCGGGAAAGTTCTTTAATTGCATCGCGTTCGGTCGTTATGGGCGACGAGTACGACGAAAATCAAAATGCAACAGAAACTGACGACCTGAAAACTGTCTACACCTACACCGACGGAACAACGGCTCTTCCGGCGGGGTTAATGCTGTCCATGACTGACCCCAATGGCAACACCACGAACTACGAATATTACGACGACGCGACGAACACGTTCACGTTTGGAAGAACACACAAGATCATCCACCCCAAACTGGACGGCCAGCTTGAGGTCGATCGGGCCGAGACGATATTCGAGTACGAGAAGACGACCTCGAGCACAACAGACCCTGGTACAAAAATTACCATCACTGATGAGCTGCTGCGGAAGTCGGAGTATCACTACGACGCTCTCGATCGACTTGTCCAAGTTTTGCAGCCTGATCCATCGGCACCAGTTGGCGACCCACCTACCACAGAGACCCTTTATACCTACGATGCAAATGGGAATTTGAAGTCTAAAGTCGATGCCGAAGGGCGAGAGACGAAGTACGACTACGACGGCTTGAATCGTCTGACAAAGCTAACAGAAGCCGACCCGGATGGAGTCACGGGTACCGAATACGATTCACCAGTGACAACCTACAGCTACGATGCTGCTGGCAATTTTCAAAGCGTGGTTGACCCTGAAGGGCGAATGACCTCCTACCAGTACGATGCCTTAAATCGGCGTATCGCAACGATCGAAGCCGACCCGGATGGGATTCGCACGGCCCCACATCAAAATCCTGCTGGTCGGTATGACGTCAATGCTGATGGGCAGGTAAATCTAGAAGATGGTAACCTGCTGTTTTCCGGGCTCAGCCAATTCACGATTCAATCCTTGGCCGAAGACGAGCTACCGATCTATCAGCTTGATCTGCACGGTGGGGTCCAGGACCCTGCTAATCCGAGCTCGGTCGTTACCACGGACACGGTGCTATATCTCGACGTCGATGGCGACGGTGACTTTGATGGTGCTGATTTCACCGAGTGGTACACACCGACTTTTGTAGGTTCGATTTATTCGAACCCCATTGGCGGCGATTTAAACGACATTCATCCTGTCAGTCTTTACGCTTACGACAGTTCAGGGCAACTGCTTTCCGCCACGGATGCTCGTGGAAACACAACAACCTACGGGTACGACATTCGTGGGCGTCTTGTGAGAGAAGAGTCTGCAGCCGTCATTAACGCGGCAGGAGCCTCAGATACTGCCGTCACGCAGTACACTTACGACGGTGTCGGCCGTATCCAATCAATGACCGACCCGCTGGGGCGAGTGACGGACTACCAGTACGACCAGGCAGGGCGTCTCACAGCAGAGCTCATGCCGCGTGTCGAAGGAACAGCGAGCAACTGGCAGAATGAACTCAATCCGTTTGACGTCGTGCAATCGCCAGGTGATCCAGTTGGGCTGGTCAACCAAGCCGATATAGACACAGTTATCGCGTGGAGCGACGGTTCGCAGTTTGGGCAGTCTGGACCGCTTGCTGAAAATTCGAGCACGCCAGGCAATGGCTATATTGTGCCCACGTTTCGTTTCGCTGATGAGCCTTACATCGATGTCAACGCCGACGGTTTCATTGACAACAAAGACGTAAATGCGGTCAGCAACTACGTGAATTCTGGTGTCGTTGATTCTGGTGTGTTTGACGATCGTCCGGTGAACCGCTTCGTCTACGACGCTGGAGGTCGCCAGGTATTCTCAGTCGATTCGATGTTCAACGTGACTGAATATCAGTACGACGAGCGAGATCGACTGACATTCATGATTGGAGAAGACCCTGACGGCAAGTCGGCTTCTGATCCTGCGTCACTTGCTGATCCGGCTGCGGTTAGCGGAGTTCGTCCTGTTACCGAATATCAATACGATGCAGCCGGACGACGAACGAAGATGATCGATCCGCTGTCGTTTGAGACGACGTATGACTATGACGAACTAGACCGCATTGAGTTCATGACACTTCCCGATGCAGATGGCAGCTCAACCACAACTGGTGATCAACCGGTCTATGAGTATGGCTACGATTTGGTCGGCAACTTGACATCGACCGTAGCTCCTACCGGTGGAACCACAACAAACTACTACGATGCTCTCAATCGGCTTTGG
>CAZDBE010000386.1:0-4863 GCA_964503675.1 uncultured Pirellulaceae bacterium
TCTTGGCACGCCCTGCCTGATCCATCAGCCAAGCTACAACATGCTCAACCGCTGGGTGGAGGTCGATGGACTCAAAGACACATTGAAAGATCTTGGCGTGGGCTCGATTGCCTTCACGCCACTGGCTCAGGGACTGCTGACTGATAAGTATCTTAACGGCATTCCCGAGGGCAGCCGCATGACCCAAGGTAAAACTCTGTGGGAAGGACAACTGCCGGAGAAAACGCTTGCGGCCATCAAAGCGCTGAACAAGATCGCAGAAGCGCGAAATCAAAGCCTCGCGCAAATGGCTATCGCGTGGGTGCTGAGGAACGAGGGGATTACCACGGCCGTCATCGGTGCGTCCAAGCCTTCGCAGATCATTGACTGCGTCGGAGCGACCCAAAATCTTGACTTTACCGACGAAGAACTTGCGGAAATCGATCGCGTTGCAGGTGACTCCAACATCAATCTCTGGGCCGAATCGTCTGGTTCTGACAACGCGGTGAGCCGATAGACGGCAATCCAATTGGCTTAGACTACGGTGCAGCTGTGTCTTCGTCGCAGCACAACCGCCACGCCCAATAGTAAGTAGTGTCGCAACAAATCCTGGCGAGGTTCAAGAACTGCACCGGATTATTGACCAATCAAGATGTTGATAAATGATGGGATATCTAGAAAGGTTACCATTCCATCGAGATTAGTATCCGCTTCCTCTTGAAACCCATTATCCAATAAAACCGCAATGAATGGTGGGATGTCAGAAAAATCGACAACTCCGTTCAAGTCGATATCTCCCAGCAAGACTGCAGCGGCTGGGGTGAATTGAAAGCTGTTAATGACCAATTCGTGCTCCAAGCCGTTTGTTGGTACTTGCCCTTGAAACAGCCAGAAATTGATCCGTACTTTCTCAGAACTTGGCAGCGGTATATCAGATCCAGTGTAAGTCCACTGGTTGATGATATTAGCTGGTGTTGGAGGTGTTGAGTGATGTCCGTGGAGGCTTTCGAATTCAATGCGATCAGCATTCCAGTTGAAGCTGTGAGTTGAAAAGGTACCGTTAAGTCCCAGGTCAAACCCCACCGAGTTGCCCGGAGTAAAGTAAGGCTGAGTTGTAAAGTGTGCGTTGTTGTTGCTCGGGTCGCCAAACCGGGCAAGTTCGATATCAATTTCATTGTCGTCGTTAAGGTAAGTGAAAAAGCCGGCGACGACATTTTGATCGAACGATTCTGTGTTGGAGCTTGCTCGAAATTCGTAGTCGCCATATCCGAGCGACTCTTGGGCGATGATCTCGGCAGAATACCAGACGCCTGCGTCTTTGCGGACTGTCAGATGAAGGTTTCCGTCTACGTCAACCCAAACGCTGTCAGAACTGTCGGACCAGTTGTTTGGTCCCGGTCCTAGGCCATTTCCGCTCTTGATGTCCCATGTCATTCCCGACCACTCAATGGTGTTCTGCGCGAGTGAGTTTGTTGCCACGCTGCAGGCCCAGAAGCAAACGAATAGGAATGTAATTGTATTTTGCGATAAGCGTTTCATAGATTGTCACCACCTAGCATTTGTTTAGTCTCCATTTATATACGTCTCTAAAGTAAACGGAAGAGCGTTAGACCTCTCCAATTTAGACGCGAAGGGCGACATCTGTATTGTTTGGGAGAGTTTTGCTATCTATGTGGCGATCGTTTTCCTCGAATCGACTCTTCATTGCAATGTAGTCTGTTCGTAGCAATAATAGCTTAAAGTGGAATAGGGCGGAAACGGGAGGGGGCTTGAATCTGCATCTCACCATCGCATCGTTCGGGGCATCTATGTCGGTCAAAATTTCTATTGCATTGCTTTTGGTTGTTTTGACGACCTTCGGTCATTCGGGATTCCACCCTCTTCTTCAGGCCCAGATGCGACCGGCGAGCCAATGGGTGTTTGCCGGTGCTGATGGAAAACTCCAGTACGCTACCGATGCCCAAGGCGATCGCATCCCTGACTTTTCAACCAGTGGATATCGCAGCGGCTTAGAGCGGATTCCCACGGCCACGGTCCAAGCCACCGTTAATCCAGGAGCCGGCGACGACGGCGCTCGAATTCAGGCAGCGATCAATCAGGTAGCGGCGATGCCAGTAGGAGAGGACGGATTGCGAGGCGCAGTGCTGTTGACCCGAGGCCAATATGAGGTCGCTCAAACCTTACGGATCCAGACCGGTGGTGTGGTGCTTCGCGGAGAAGGGCAATACGGCAACGGTACGGTCATCACCGCGACCGGGACCATACAAAGAAATGCCTTGGAGATTATCGGCTTTGACTCGACTCCCTTTTGGCTCCGCGTCTCTGGGTCGACCGTTGCCGTAACGGACAACTATGTACCGGTCGGGTCTACCACGTTCAGCGTTGCCAGTGGACACACTTTTTCGGCTGGTGACGACATCATCATCAATCGCGGTAGCACCCAAGCCTGGTTCGAAGACATTGGGACTGACAATCTTGAATTCCCGTGGCTGGTAGGCACTAAGGACCTACGATTCGACCGGACCGTCACTGAGGTCAACGGAAACCAAATCACCGTCGACGCACCGATCGTCAACGCGCTCGAGCAAGGCGCTTACGGTGCAGTGACGGTCTATAAGTACACGATTCCCGATCGAGTAAGAAACGTTGGCATTGAGAATCTTCGATTTGTCTCTGAGACCAATGGCTCGCCCACCGATGAAGCTCATGCGTGGACTGCGATCAAAATCGACGCTGCTGAGGACGTTTGGGTCCGTGAAGTGGACACTAAGAATTTTGGCTACTCGGCTGTGCAAACCGGCAAAACGGCCAAAGCGATTACTGTGGAAGATTGCTCGTACTTGGATCCTGTTTCGCAGATCTCCGGTAGTCGACGCTATTCGTTCAACCTCCAAGGAACAGAAACGGTTGTTCAGCGCGTGTTCTCCGAAGATGCTCGCCATGATTTTGTGTTGGGCAGCTTGGCCGCGGGCCCCAACGTGTTTCTTTTTGCCACCGCTGACGACACCAACAACGACATCGGCCCTCATCACCGTTGGTCGGCCGGTACACTGTTCGACAACGTCCACGTCACTGGCGACGAAATCAATGCGCGTTGGCGAGGCAATTCGGGTACTGGTCACGGGTGGGCAGGCGCCAACATGGTGGTGTGGAACAGCGTTGCCGATGCATTCTACATTCACAACCCTCCGACTGCACAGAACTGGTTGATCGGTTCTACCGGTGGGCCGGTGGGGATCGGTACTTTCGAGGTCAGCGCGTATGATGGCACGATTGAATTAGGCAACACCGATTCGATCGGAGCTCCGGTGGCTCCCAACAGTCTTTACATTGCGCAACTTCGCGAACGATTCTCTTCCCAATCGGTCGCGCCAGCGAACATTACGATCGACACACGATCCAGTTTGCTGGGAGACGTCGACAACTTCAGTTTCCAAAGCGACGGCAGCGATGAGTTCAGCGTCGATGCCGACTTTCTTTTTGGGATGAATGAAACTTCAAATTTCCCCTTAGGGACGTTTGACGGCGATCAGAAAGAACGCGCCCTTACGTTCACCCACAATCTTGGTCTCGCGCCCGGTGAAGAAGTCGTAAGTGCGTCTCTTGAACTGAACTTACGCGTGCTCGACGCTAACCGTTACCAGAACAACGTGCTGCGGTTGGGCAATCACGCCGCTAGATTTCACCTATCCGATACCCTTGGCGTCCCGCAAAATCTTCAATTCGGGGACGACTATGTTTTGACATTGGACCTAGTCGATTTCTTCGGACCGCTTTTGTCCCCACTTCAGGACGGCGAGTTTAGCGTGTTTTTGTCCGACGACCATGCGATTGATTACTCACGCCTAACATTCGAGGTAGCAAGCGTCGGTGTCTTAATTGGTGATGTGAATCAAGACGGTGTTGTGAACTTTTCGGATATCCCGTCATTCGTAGAAGTTCTAATCTCTGGCGTTTACCTCCAAGAGGCGGACTGTAATCTAGACGGTGCCGTGACCTTTTCGGACATCCCGCCGTTCATAGCTATCTTGATTGGCAGCTAGTTTGCCAGTTTTGGGACGAAGGGGGCGGAGATTGCCAGCACAACCATCGTTGAGCCGACCATCAGTTTGCCGGCGGTGCCAACCAGCCGCCCCAGAAACGCAACAGCACCAATCTTGAAACTTTCGTTGAGCGGTTTGCCGCCCCATCTTTCGCCCAGTGTCGCTCCGATCCATGCGCCAACGCCGGCGAACAGGATTGAGCCGATCAGCATTCCAACAAGCGGGACTGGAAATGGGATGCCGAACATTGCGCCCGTCATTGAGCCAGCGATCGAACCGATAACAGAAAGTGTTGCTCCGCGATTGGAACCGCCGAGCTGCTTGGTACCAAGGACCGAAGTCAAGAATTCAATCAGTTCGCCGAGGGTCGCTAACAGAAGGAGGGCAACAGGGATCCCCCAGTGAAACTGATACTGGTTGGGCCCGACGAGTATCCATAGCAACGCGATAGCGACGATCATCCAGTTACCAGGCAATCCGATCAGGTTGAGTCCCCAACATAGGATCAATGAAACGATAAACAGCGTTAGCCAAACGTAAACCATTGTCGGGCGATTATCCAAACTAAAATATACTGTTAATTGAACCGGTGCATTCAAGTTGTGCCACACAACATGCCCGATTAGTCGAGGCCACCTTGTTTTGTTGCCGCGATTCGAATCTGCAAGTGATCTGAATTCTCGGCTGAGGCTCGCGCGGCGTGTAACGATCAACCGGAAACCCGCTCCTTGAGGATTCTAACTTCTGAAACTAATAAAACGCCAAGTTCAGTTCTGGTTCTGAGGACTTCGCGGCGAGATGTCCAAAACAAGTTGCATCTTGTGTGATTATCGTTTTTTTT
>CAZDBE010000387.1:0-4861 GCA_964503675.1 uncultured Pirellulaceae bacterium
GAGCGAACTTGGCCGTATGGCGAAGAATGCGCGTAATGGCGATTTAACGATTGCCTGCACTGATGATCCAGGTGTAATTGATACCAACCCATGCACCAACGATAACTCCAGGACGGTTACTGTGACCTGGCAAGACCCTGATCAAAAGG
The DNA here is from genome assembly GCA_964503675.1 of uncultured Pirellulaceae bacterium. GTDB lineage: Bacteria > Planctomycetota > Planctomycetia > Pirellulales > Pirellulaceae > Mariniblastus. The sequence continues at coordinate 150 of CAZDBE010000387.1, forward strand.
GCACGAATGCAACACTACAAGTGCAAGTAAATGCGAGGTTTTTATGAGCAATCGTAAGCCAAATTTTTCGTATGCAAGCCTAAGCAAGCAGTATGGATTGTCTATTGTGGAACTTATGATTGCATTAGTGTTGTCATTAGTGGTTATGTTTGCAACGACTAGTATTTACGTTAGCAATAAACAGACATATCGATTTTTAGATCAATACAGTATGTTGCAAGAGAATGGGCGTTTTGCAATTTTTTTCTTGCGTGAACATATTTTACAAGCAGGTTTCCCACGTCAAGCTAATGTAGATCCTTTCCCAACTGTGCCTGCAAATAATAAAACTGTGATCGTTCAGTTTCGTTCAGCAGTGGATTGCTTGGGTGATGTTGTTACTGCGGTTGCTCCTGCAGTGCCGACTACAACAAGCACTTTTACCGTCAATGCTAATCAAGAATTAACCTGTAATAACACGCCATTAGTTGAGGGAATTGAGAGCATGCGAATATTGTATGGAGAAGATTTCAGTGCAGATGGTATCGCAAGCACTTACGTTACACGAGATAACGTGACCGATTGGGCAAACGTTGTATCGGTGCGGGTTGCATTGTTGGCGCAAGGGCAACCCGAGTCGTTGGATGAAGCGCAAAATATTACCTATAACTTATTAGGAACACCTATCGTTAGAAACGATAAAACACCACGGCGAGTCTTTACTACCACTATCCCTCTTCGTAATCGAAATAAAACTATTATTTGAGAGTTAATTTATGAAAAATTTACCGCATAAACAACATGGCGTTGTACTCGTAATTGGGTTGCTAATGCTATTGGTGATTACCATGGTAGGAGTAACGGCCATGAGTGGCACAACCTCAAACGAACGCATGACCGCCAATCATCAATTTCAAACACTAAGTTTTCAGGCTGCTGAGTCCGCGATTCAAGATGTATTTAATGTTCCATCAGTAACTCCCGCGGTGGCAGCCACAGGATGGAATGTTACACCTGCACCCGTTAATTATAATGTCGATGTGCATGCGGGAACCGGTTCGAGCATCGGTGTACAGGCACAAGCGGATATTCAGTTTTGTGGCGAAGAACTGCCTGTTGGTTCTGCTTTTTGTAATGGCATGGCGGCAGCCTGTGATGTTGACCAAATTTATGATGTTAGAGGTTCGGGTGATGTGGCAGCTTTAGGGTCGATGGAAACACATTTGCGCCGAGGCGCACGTTCTTCGATGTCAGCCAATATGGCATTTGACACAACTTTATGTAACCAAGTGCAATAAGTCTAAAAAGGATTTTGGATTTTAATTTAAATTTTAATAGTGAGTTGGTAATTATGAAAATGTTAATACGGAAATTAAGTATAAGTACACTAATTTGTACCATTGTATTTTTGAGCAGCTTCTCACAAGTGGTTGCAGAAGATATCGAAATTTATAATCGAACCCAAACCATACCAAATGTTTTATTTGTTATTGATACATCTGGAAGTATGAACGATCCAGTAGACCCGCTTAATCCAGGTGGAGACACAAGACTTAAAACTGTGAAAGATGCCTTTGAAACTGTTCTCAGTGATACCTACTCATTATTAAATGTAGGTATCATGGATTTTCGATCATGGACAGGTAGTGGTGTCGATTTTCCGGTAGCAGATGTTAATCAACTTGCGAAAAGTGTTGAGCCAGGGGTTGCTGATACTAATGAAACGTATGCTGAGTTGTTAACCCGTAGTGTGAAAGCATATACAGCAGGAGGAAGCACACCAACTGTTGAAGCTTTATATGAGGCAGCACTTTACTTTCGGGGTGAAGAGCCATTTGAGGGTAATCTAGGAGCACCGAATTACCCTGCACATGTCAGTTGGAATGATGGTAACTCAAGGTATACCGGTGGCCACTGGACAGCTATGGGTCGTCAGACCTATGAAAACGCTACAATGACTTATCAAGATGGACAGTGGTGTTTAAATGAATCTGTTTCATTCGCTAATGCTAGACATGGATTATGTGGCAGCAAAACCATAAACCCTTCAACATGTGAAGATTATGATAATCCTGTATGCAATGGTGGTAATTATGTATGTAGTGGACCAACCAACTCAGATGGTGGATGTTTGGGAGCATCTATATGTTCGGGTACAGAAGTTTTGGAAAAACACAATCGCTGCAGGTTGTCACAACTGTTTATTAGTGATGAAAACTATAGAACACCAATTCAAACTGCTTGTACATCCAATCATATCGTTTTACTTTCTGATGGCAAACCAACTGAAGATGACAACAATACTAAAGCCAGGATTCGAACTCTTACTGGCAAAACCAATTGTGATAGTTTGGCAACTAAGAGTATCTTAAACTCCGGGATTGTAAGTAATGGTGAGTGTGGTACTGATCTGGTTGAATTTTTACATACAGTGGATCAAAGTTCTGGCTTAGTTGGCACTAATCAACCTGATAATCAATTTATTAAAACCCACACAATTGGTTTTCAATTGGATGCAGGTTCTGATGGTTTAAAATTTTTGGATGAAATTGCTAAGGCAGGTGGCACAGAAAAATCAATAGATGCAGCTGACCCATCTGCATTAGTTAGTGCATTAAAAAGTATTGTTTCTTCAATTACCGCAGAACCTCGTGTTATATCGCGAGTGGGATCCTCATTGGATTTGTCTAATCTTGGTTCAAGTCGCTCTGAAGTGTATATGCCGTTATTTTCCTACATACCCAATCAACCACGTTGGCCGGGAAATTTAAAGGGCTATAACGTAAATGCACTTGGTGTGTTAGAAGGGATAGGAACTCCTCCTGAGCCTACTTTTTTAGAAATAGATACTTCTTCACCACTCGATGGGATTCCTGATACGTCAGTATTTAATTCAGCAGTTCAAAGTTTTTGGTCTAGCACTGCAGATGGTGCAAAGCTTAATGAAGGTGGTGTTGCTCCACTAATAAGTCCAACGCTACGTACGTTAAAAACTGAAAATGGTACGGGTGGTTTAATGGATTTGGATACGGGTGTTACTGCTTTAAATACTGATCCAGCATTATTCGGTTTACCAGGGGCTACACCAGCAGAAATAGATCAACTCATTGGTTGGGCAAATGGTTTTGATAGTTTTGATGAAGATGGTGATTCTAATGTTACTGAAACACGCACTAGTTTAGTGGGTGATGCATTGCATTCTGATCCGGTAGTAGCGAATTATTCAGGTTTGATTAAGAATGTTGTCTATTTTATGACGAATGATGGAGTGCTGCATGCTATTAATGCAACTGACAACACAAGTGCTTCTGAGTTATTTGCATTTATGCCACGAGATCTTTTAGATAACTTAGATCCTTTACAAAATAATGTTGGTGGAGCTGGAAAAATATATGGTCTGGATGGACCATTAGTATTATTCCAGGCTGGTGGACCTACCAATGTCACTGGGGAAAAATATTTGTTCTTCGGTATGCGTAGAGGTGGAATGAATTATTATGCGTTAAATGTTACCGACCCAACTAACCCTACATTAATGTGGACGATTAAAGGTGGTTCGGGTGACTTTGCAGAGATGGGGCAATCATGGTCTACACCGATAGTTACTAATGTAGATAATGGTGGCACTGATACTTTAGCGCTTGTTATTGGTGGTGGTTACGATACTGATCAAGATTCAACGAATATCTATACAACAGATGATCAAGGTCGTGCTGTGTATATCGTTGATGCGGTAAATGATTCAAATAACGATGGTCAAGCAGATCTGCTTTGGTCTGCAGGTCCCGCTGCAACACCACAAGTACATGATCTAGAATTACCGATGACCAATTCGGTTGCTGGTGATGTATCTATAATTGATTTTGATAACGATACCATTGCGGATCGCCTTTATTTTGGTGATATTGGTGGTCAGGTTTGGCGTATTGATCTTGAAGGTGATATCACAGATGCGAGCCAATATTCTGGTTATATGCTTGCAAACTTGAGTGGAGCAACTACTGCTGATAACCGTCGATTCTTTAGTCGACCTGTAGCAGCATTAACTTCATCAGGACGATTGGCGATTACAATTGGATCTGGCAATAGAGCGCATCCTCTAGAGACGGGTGTCACAAATCGTTTCTATACAATATTTGATGCTAATCCAACTAACGTACCGAGTACTGCTCCAAGCGCTATAGATGATAGTGATTTGCAAGACTTGAGTGGATTTTCTAATGGGTTTGATTATTCAAACTCCAGTACAGTTTCGGGTTGGAGAATAGATTTAAGTACAAATGAAAAAGTTTTTGCGGAGGCAGCGGTGCTTCGTGGCGAATTATTTTTCACAACCTATGTTCCACCTTCAAATGTTTGTTCAGATATACCGGATGGAGCAAATTTATATATCTTGAACTTGGATGGAGAACCTAGTCGTGATCTATCTGCAACACCAGATGGTACAAATGATGCATTCATGTCTGTCTTAACTTACGGGCTATTGCCTCCAATGGTTCCTCATTATGGTGCTGATGGAAGGGTAACGGGTTTATTTGGTCCCAATAGTTTGGAACTATATAAAGCCGGCGCATTAGAAGATAAGTTCTGGACTAACAAGCCATAACATTAATCTTTAATGTAAGAAAAATAAAAAACGCCGCTTTTAAGCGGCGTTTTTTATTGTTTAAAAGTTATTTAACTTTAATCAAAAATTTTAATTGTACTTCTTTGCATAGTCTTCATATGAACCA
>CAZDBE010000388.1:0-4845 GCA_964503675.1 uncultured Pirellulaceae bacterium
CTAGCCGTTGCTTCGTAACTGCCAGTTTTCTGATGGATCCAATGACAGTACTGCTGCAATAGCTGATCAGCCGTTAGATTGCCGGCCACTGCGGATCCTGCCCATCCCGGTTGATTGTCGACTACCTTTGATAGGTCTCCCCCACTATTGCAAGCTCCCGCTGGCGAATAACAGCTGCGAATCATGATGCTGCTGACGCAGTGCTCCAGCTCTCGAATATTGCCACGCCAAGGATAGTTGTCGCCCAAATTCTTCCGGATCCACTCGGTCGCTTGATCGGCAAGAGCGTCAGAATCGTCTCCCGCCAACTTGCGGCTGACATAGCGCACTAGCGCCGGCAAGTCTTCTGGATTTTGATGAAGCTGACTGCGCAGTGACGGCGTCTGAATTCGGTCAGCACACAAACGATAATACAGATCCTCGCGAAAACGGCCTTCTGCCATCTCGTGATCCAAGTCACGGTTGGTGGCACCGATAATCTTGCCCAAAAATTGTTGCTGCTGATCTTCACCGAGCGCCGTATAAGTGCGCTGCTGAACGACTCGCAGTAGTTTGACCTGCAGCATCAAATCCAATTCGCCAATCTCATCCAAGAATACCGCTCCAAAGGACGGGCACTTGCCCAACCAACCAGCGCGATCGCCAACCGCGCCCGTGAACGCACCTTTGCGATGCCCAAACAATTCGGACTCGATCAGCGTTGGAGACATCGCCGACAGATTCAGCGGAATAAAACAATCGACGGACTCTTTGGGAAAACAGCCACGCGCTGCATCAAACGGAATGTACTGGGACGCGCCTATCGCCTGAGCTGCAAGTTCTTTCCCTGTTCCCGATGGGCCAGTGATTAACGTCGGCAAGGTACTCATTCGGTCGAACAACACTCGCCGATAACGCCGTAGGTCGTTGGTAAACACCGATTGCCATACCGACTCACGCAGCTTTACCGAGGGTAACGAATCTCCCAAGATGTAATAAAAGATGTAGCTGAACGCTCGATGCACCTGACACAGAATGGCGAACAGATGATCGGCCGATTGGAGCTCGATACGATCTAGGCCTTCGACAGAAACAAAATGCTCATAGTCCTTCTGAAACGCACTCCACATTCTTTTGGACACCGCTGGCTTGAGTACATCATCGGGAGAAAGATGAACCACGTGTCGATAGAGCAACACGTAAGTTACGACATCCCAATACTGGTTCAATTGAGAGTCTGTAAACGACTGACCGTTGGCGGCACATTGATTAAATTTTCCCACCAACCCCGAAGCCAGTTCAGCAATCTTACGGACGTTGGGTCGATCACTGACCTGTTGCTCGAAACTGCGGCTCCACGCCAGACTGTCGTCGGCCACAAACGCATCGCCGAGTGCCAGTTTCTCGAGGTCGATGCGCTCGCGCGAAAACGGATTGCTGTAAGCCAAACAAGCAAATGTTTGCAGGGATTTAAGTTCCGAAGGTGAGATCTTGGACATTTTCAATTACCTAATAAGTATTCATTCAATGCACGGCTGTTCATTGAGTGTACTTCTTGAAATGGCTCTGATTTTCTCCAAAGCAGCAATTTTCCAAGTAATTTCATGCCAGAAATCATCGTTTAGGCCGTGTCTAGTGGGTTTTCATGAAGCTGGATTGCACTGAGCGTGCCAGAGGAGGGCAGGGCGAGCCGCTTTGGCATTGGCCGTGCTTTAGTGATTGGCGGGGCACATTGGTTGCTGTCCCAGCTGTATCAGTTTCACCACCTTTCATTGCCAAGGTCTCTCATGAACAACAACCAACACGGCGGCGATCAACCCGCCCAAACAAACACGACGAACAAACCGCCCGTCTACAAACACCAAGACGGAACCTTCGTCGTCGACCAAGAAGCGGAAGCAATCGTCATTTCGCGCCAACCGCTGATCGAACGATTGCTAAGCCCAGAGTCGATTCAGCGTTTGATGCTGGTCGGTGGCGGATTGTTGGTTGCTGGATTCCTCGTGTGGTTGCGAGTCTGGACCGTGTTCAAGGAACCCTTGGTTGTCGCCGCTGCGATCGGGCTGTTGATTTCAGCCATCATTGGATCTGGTATCGCACTGGTCCGTTTCACCCGATACAAATTGGCCGGAACAGGACTAGCGTTCTTGGGCGCACTCGCAATGCCACTGCAACTATGGTTCTATGACGCACAAGGGTTGATCACGCTAGAGGAAGGAGGGCATCTTTGGATCCCCGCAGCTCTCTTCTGTGCTGTCTACGCGGCAATCGCCCGAGTGACTCGTAACCCGTTGTTTATCTTCACACTCGTTGGAGGCATCGTGATGACGGGAATGTTGTTCTTGGCGGACCAATCAGTCAATCAGTTTTGGAACATTATTCCACAGGTAACATTTCTCGCGTCCGTTGGTTGGATCAGCATTTTCTCCAGCCTACTATTTGCCAAAGAGAAATCAAATGACAATCAGCCTAGCCCGTTCTCCCGCCAGCGCTACGGAAAATCATTAGTCGCCGCAGGTTTGGTTACGTTGACCGCTGGGCTTGGAATGTTGTTGGTTGGCCAATATGCGACGTTGACTGGGATCTTCAGTATTCCTTGGATGCAGTGGCAGATGGACACGGTCGACAAACTGTGGACGTTAGCGGTGGTGGCTGGATCTGCCATCGGTTTTGTTGGCGTGTATGCCACGCAAGGCTATCAACGACGCTACTTATTGGTCGCTGGTTTGATGTTGGTCTGGTCGGCGTTGACACTGATCAATCTGTTTAACATCGTTTTGACGGGCGGTCTTGCCGCGATCCTGTTGAGCATTGTCATTATCGTGGTGAACGTTGCCACTTTGGTACCGATAGCCAACAACAAATTGACCACCGAAAGCAAAACGCTGAATGATCACGTTCTCTCTGACCTGACATTCATCGGTAGCCTGATGGTCTCGGGTCTAGCCTTGTTCCAATTCATCGATCTGCACTTGGTTGAAATTCCGTTTGTTCCGCAGATGTCTCCGTTGTGGATGGCGATCCAATTTTTCTTAACCGCCGTGGCTGCCGCAACGACCAGCCTCCTACGAATCTCAATCGCGAAAAACGTAACACCGGCCGGTAGTTTCATGGCAATCATTTCTGGATCAGTGGCGTCACTGGCCGTTTGGAACGTACTTACGCTATTGGCTGTCACTCCATGGATGATGGTCTTGATTGGACTGCTGATTCCAATGGTTTTGTTGGTCGTGGCTGCATTCTCAAAAGTGGCGATGCTGAAACAACCTTTCCTCTGCGGCGCGTCGGCAATGACTGGCGTACACCTCGTGTGCGTCAGCGGCGCGTTGCTTTTGGGTTTTTCTGGATTTGAACTTGCCATGACCGATGGTGCGTCGCCGTTCTGGATGCTAACGATGATCATGGCAGCAGTAAATTTCTTTCTGGCAGGAGTCAATCGCTTGGTCAGCGATGGTGCGACGGTGTCCTTTAATCTATTCCTGAGTGCGACTTGTACATCGATCGCAGCTGGAATCGGATTGTCGATGATGGGACTTTCCACTGGACTGGCCATCGTGATGGCACCCGTCGTCGTCGGCTTGGGACTGCTGTTCGGAAAATTTCTGTTTGGCGCACCCGTCGGTATTCACGCTCGTTGCCTAATTGCTGGCGGTAACGTGATGATGCTATTTTATGTTTTAGGCCAAGCGTTTGCGATGTCAGGCGGATGGGTTTTGGTAGCGGCAGCTCTGATTCATCTTGCGGCTGCGTCACTGGTCGCCATGAATTCTAGCAACGGCTGGCAAACGGTATTCACCTTGCTCAGCGTACTGTTGACGATCGCCGCTGGTGTGTTGATCAACGATCTGCTGAATTTTGACGGGTATCTGAAAGCTGAAATTTTGGCGATCGTTGGTGGTTTAGCTTGTCTCACATTTGGTTTACGCGGATGGGCACTTGAGTCTGACGCAGCGGCCGAACGTAAAAGCGGTGTGTCAGCCAGTCTATGGATGGGAAGCTTGCTGGTCATGCTTCCAACCATGGCGATGTTATTTCACTACCGTGGGTCTGCGGCAGCTGCCGATTCGGTCTTGCTGTACGGGCATGAGATGGCAGTAATTGTGATCGCGATGCTGTTGTGCGGCGTTGGTGTCATGTGCCAACTGCGTTCTGCGACACTGGTCGGTGGAACTGGTGTTGGCATCTACCTGCTCTCACTGCTGACAATGATTCAGTTCCCTGCGATGCTACAAAACGCGGCGGTGCTGATGATGATGGGCGGCGGGCTGTTCTTCGGAGTAGGGTTATTGCTGAGTATCTATCGAGACTACGTGATCAGCATTCCCAACCGGGCAAAAGAGGGGAAGGGTTTGTTTCAAATTTTGAAATGGCGATAGTCAGTTTTTCCGTTCCCCTCTGACCGCATGGTTTCTAGGTCAAGGTATCGAAGGCAAATAAAAAAGCCAAAGTCTTGCGAAGTTGTAAGACTTTGGCTTCAAGTAAATCAACTGCCTAAAAGTGGCTCGAATGCTTGGAAACTAATTGCAGCCATTGCATGGTCGTCCGCGCTGAAACAGTCCCCCGCGGACTCCGGTGGCTGGTGCTCGACGAAGAGTTCCAAAATCCTTATTGCCGCACGCAACCGGACCACAACCACCGCTACAACCACCGCCGCCGCAAGGGCTCGCTACAGGCTGTGGCGCCGCATACGCCACTGGGGCGGGAGTTAGTGCCGCCGAACAACCGCAATCTGAGCTAACCGCTGGAGAATATGCTGGCGCTGAAGATACCATTGGCGCCGGTGAATACTGAGTTTCCATTGGTGCGGCCGTGTACTCCATTTGTGGAGCAACGTAAGCTTGCTGAGCACCGCCGAAATCGGTAACC
>CAZDBE010000389.1:0-4750 GCA_964503675.1 uncultured Pirellulaceae bacterium
CCAACGATCGAAATCAAAGATCTCAGCTTCCAAGAAGTTTTGCCGATCGTATCTACCGAAACCAAGTAGTGTTTTTCGGTATTGTCGGATTCGTATAAACCAGCCATTCAAAGTCATCACTTTAAACCACACCCGGGAACAATCCTTGCAACGCGATCTGTTAAATCTTCAATCGGGAATAGAGCTTCAGTCTCTGGTCCCACTGTTTCATCACTCGCTGGCAGATCTAGGAGAATTCACCCCGGTGAATTCTGGTGTGTTGGGAGAACCGTTTGCGCATCTGCTGGATCATAACGCTCACATGACCGTCACCGTAGAGGCCCATCACGGTTGCCCGGTAGATGTCAAAGTGCTTGCCGTTCGTCATGATGAAGATTTTTACTCTCGAAAAATCTTACTGACTCGACAGTCTGACGACGCAGTTGTGCAGTATGGTATCGTTAGTATCGACAAACGAGCGCTCTCGACCCACGTCTTTGAAGAAATCATCGCTCAGGAAACACCTTTGGGCCGGATTTTGATAAAAAATGATGTGCTGCGTGAGGTTAAGCTGAATCAACTGTTTTCGATTTCAGCCAAAAACGAATTGGCAAAATACTTGAGTGTTGAACCAGAGACTCAGATTGCCGGTCGAACAGCCATCATCGAATGTGACGGTGTACCGGCAATTGGCCTGCTTGAGATTGTGACGAGCTAAGATAGAAGAGTATCCCATCGCTGAAGTCGCCAGACTTCAGACCGCACAACTGCCTGTTCCGCAGACGTTCTTATGAAATTTTTCCTTGGCGTGCTGATCGCACTGCTTTTGATTCTTCACCAGGACAACTGGTACTGGACCGACCCGACATTGGTTGGCGGTTTCATGCCCATTGGCTTGCTTTATCACGCCGGCATTTCTCTGGCCGCCGCGTTCGTCTGGTTTCTAACGACCATCTTCGTCTGGCCAAAAGAGGTCGAACTGAATGACGAAACACCGGTTCAACCGAACTCCGATTCGGGAGCGAAATAATGGAACCAGGCATGATTCGGCTTGTGGTGATCGCGCTCTATATGGTCCTTCTGTTGGGATTGGGCTATCTGGCCAACCGCGGTTTTACCGGCACCAAAAAAGACTATCTGCTGGCCAGTCACTCAATCGGCCCGTTTCTATTGTTGATGTCGCTCTTTGGTACAACCATGACCGCGTTTGCGCTGGTCGGTTCGACGGGCGAGGCATTCAAAGAAGGAATCGGAGTCTACGGGATGCTGGCCTCCAGCAGCGGCATCATTCACTCGCTGTGCTTTTTCGTAATTGGCGTCAAGATTTATGGGTTTGGACGTAAATACGGCTACACCACTCAGATTCAATTCTTCCGCGACCGGTTGGAAAGTGATTTCGTTGGCGTACTTCTATTTCCGATTCTGGTTTGCTTGATCGTCCCCTACTTGTTGATCGGGGTAATGGCATCAGGCACCGTGATTCAAACGATGACTTCCGGTGCGTTTGCCAACGAGGGAATTTTCCAAAACGCCAACCCTGCTTTCGCTGGCGGACTTCCTCCGCAGATCGGATCAGCCGTGGTCTGCACCGTCGTTTTAATTTATGTCTTCTTCGGCGGCATGCGAGGAACCGCTTGGGCCAACACGTTTCAAACAATGGTCTTCATGGTGCTCGGATTGGTGACGTTTGTACTGATCGCAAATAAATTAGGCGGAGGAGAGTCGCTGTTGGAGAGTTTACGAAATGTGACCGCCAAAGTGGACGCCGATCATGCGACGCGCGTCACAATGTCCAAGGCCAAGTTTTTCACCTACATGTTTATTCCTCTGTCAGTCGGCATGTTCCCGCACCTGTTTCAGCACTGGTTGACGGCCAAAAGTGTCAACAGTTTTAAACTGTCGGTTGTGTGTCACCCAATTTTCATCATGATCGTTTGGATTCCGTGCGTCTTGCTCGGAATTTGGGCTACGACCGACGGCGCCTTGCCGGCAGCCGTGATGGCCAAGATTAAACCGAACGCGGTGTTGCCAGCGCTGGTGAAGTTCCATACCACGGCATTGGTTGGAGGCTTGTTAACCGCCGGTATCCTTGCGGCAGTAATGTCGTCGTTAGACAGTCAGTTCCTGTGCCTTGGATCGATGTTTACCAATGACATCGTTGATCACTATGCAGGCAAAGGACGTATTAGTGATCGGACGCAGATGTGGTTGGCGCGTGGATTTGTCGTCGCGATCGTCGTGGCGGTTTACTTCCTCAGTCTCATCGCCAACCGAAGCGTATTCACACTTGGCATCTGGTGCTTTTCGGGATTCGCATCGCTTTTCCCCGTTGTCTTTGCCGCACTCTACTGGCAGCGACTAACCGCAGCGGGAGCTGTCTCTGGCATCGCAACAGCCGCCGCAACTTGGTATTTCCTGTTTAGCAAATCGAAGTTCGGCGCCGACGGTTCTTACGCATTGGGCATCCCGTTCACCGAGGGCATCGAAGTGATGCCAGTCGTTTTGATTTTTGCTTTGACCACCGTTGCGATGGTAGCAACATCATTGCTAACGCGTCCGCCATCGAAAGATACGCTGGAGAAATTCTTTCCTGATTCAAAATAGGATCGGCTTATCGCATTTCGAGCCAGACGGCGGGTTAGTCAGGATCCGCCAATGCGCATTTGACTACAGCAACACGTGAAGCTTATCTGTTGCATAGAGCAGCGCGACAGGTGCGCCGGCAACCAATTGCCCACGAACCGATTCCAGATTTCCAACTTGGGATGTACCGCGCAATTCCTGCTGCGTTTCCGGTGATGTAAACGTATAGCAAACGATCACGTGTCCTTTGCTGCGTATTTGACGCTCGACCTTGCCAGAACAAACGTGCGTCGCAAGATCATCAATCTTTTTGAGCCTTTGTTGTGTGGATCGCATGATCCAACCTGCAAGTCCAAGTCCGCCCAGAAACAGCATACAGATCACAAACATAAACAGTTCAAACTTTTCGCGCTCTGGCGGCGCACCAAAAACTGCGTCCAAATAGCGCAACTGCCAAGCGCTAACTCCAACAAGCCCAATCATCGCCAGCAGCACACACGCCATCACCGCGATTCCAATCCACTCGTAAACAGGGCTGGTGCCACCGATGTAGGGAGTTTCTGTTTTTCCTGCAAAGTAATCCTTGTTCTTAGAAAATCTAAGTACCACTTCGGACTGCAAATCCGACTTCAATTCAGAATACGATTTAGACAAAGTTCGTCTCCCTCTTCTCTCACTGTTATTCCGCCACAGATGACATTCCCGTATTTGGTCTAGGTTATCGATCGGCGATTTTTAGGTCAACAACCGAACACTCCTTAGAAGACGACTATCACGCAACACACCCGTTGGGCTACATTCTTGCAATGTCATCTAGAAAACGAAAGAAAATGATGGACGTGGGGGCCGAATCCCATTTCGTCCAAATGGTCCAGTGGCTGGCGATGGAGTCAAAGGCCGAGATCGAACAGATGGCCGAACGCCGCAAACGCATGCGGACCGGCGATCCGGAACGCAGCGGCGAGACGATTGTCGACTTGTCCATTGCCGATCACCGTCCGGGGCTGGGCGGCAGGGCGCTAATCGCGTTCGTGCGACGCAACAAAAACAAACCCATGCCGTGGCATCGCATCCGCACCGGATCGCCTGTCGTCATCTCTCTCTGGCCTGATGATGACGGACCGACGTTGCAGGGCGTGGTCAGTAAACGCAGACACGACAGCCTTGAGGTGGCGATGGACTATTGCCCTGATGGCAGCACTTTCCGCATCGATTTGACCGCCGACGAAGTTACTCGGCAGCGGCAACTCTCGGCCATTAATACTGCAATGAACTCGCGCGGTCGGCTGGGGAAATTGCGTGACATCCTCATGGGATTGGCCGAACCAACCTTTCATCCGCAGCCGCCCGAAATTCACCTAACGACGCAGCTGAACGACTCTCAGGAGGAAGCCGTCAAGTTCGCACTCGCCGCAAACGATTTGGCCATCATCCATGGTCCACCAGGAACGGGAAAAACGACAACCGTGGTCGAGTTGATCGTCCAAGCGGTCAAACAAGGGCAACGTGTGCTGGCCTGTGCCCCCAGCAATACTGCCGTCGACAATTTGCTGGCGCGTCTGGTGGCCAAGGGCCAGAAAGTCGTACGCATTGGGCATCCGGCGCGTGTGGCCGAAGACCTGCGACACTACACGCTCGACGGTTTAGCCGAGAATCACGAGAGCATCTCTGTGATCCGCGACATGTACCGCGAGTCGGAAGCATTGTTTCGAAAATTGGGAAAATGGACGCGGCATCGCCCGGCCAGAGGAGAAAAAGCTGCCCTGCGAGAAGAAGCCAAATTGCTCAAGCGGCACGCGCGAGAGATGGAGCAACACGCAATCGACGATATTTTGTCTCGCGCGAAAATCATTTGTGCGACCACGACATTCAATGAAAACCTGCTCGAAGGCCATTGGTTCGACATGGTCGTTATTGACGAGGCATGTCAGTGTACCGAACCCGGCGCGTGGGTGCCGATTCTAATTGGCGACAAAATTGTTCTTTCGGGTGATCATAAGCAGCTGCCACCAACGGTACTCAGTCGCGAAGCGGCCAAGCAGGGATTCGCCACCAGCCTGCTCGAGCGGCAGATGCGGCAGTATGGCGATGCCGTCAATCGTTTGTTGGATGTCCAGTACCGCATGCACAGCGACATCATGACTTTTTCGTCAGATCATTTTTACGATGGGAAACTGATCGCCGATGA
>CAZDBE010000390.1:0-4710 GCA_964503675.1 uncultured Pirellulaceae bacterium
ACCATCGAACCGAATTCTGTTTTGAACGAGCCAAGCATCGGACCGCCTTCGACAGAAGGAAATTCGACCGGAGTCGATGTCGGCGTATTCATCGAGTGCATTTGTGTTTGGGTATGGAACGCAATGTATTTATGCCCGCTGGCACGCGCGATGACCAAACGGCGACTTCGATTCTTTGCACGCTTCTCGCCATCAGTCTTTTCCAACCCAAAACAGGCCCCAAGATTAACTACAGGGATAGGAATATTCCGCCAGAGAACGAAGCCATTGAAGACTTCGGTATTGAGAGGTGATTCAAAAAGCTCTGTCGTTGTCACAACTTCCGCAACGGCGGCTAGCGGTAGGCAGAATACGAAATTCAAGTCTTGGCGCGGAATGTTTTCTGGAACAAACGCCAACAGTTGACCGCTACCGCGACGCTGTGGTTCAATCGCGCCCGACACACGCTTGGGTAGATCGATTGGTGTTGCTTCTGCCTGTTCGGTTTCGATTCCTAACGCGATCAGCGGATTCATCACCAATGACAACGCCTCATTCGGATCAACTGCTGCGGGGTTGATCGCAGCAATTGCCGAAATGATGCCCTGTTTGTCATTGGGACGGGCGATTTGAGGGAGAGTATGCCAACCGTTTTGAGGCAAGGTCACCGGTCGAGAAATATTTTCTACTCGCAATGCCACTGTAGTTCCATCGGCTTGAATTGCGACCAAGTCGCGCTCACCTGCGTCTGGCTGAATATCGAAGCCAAGTTCGTCAGCAAACAGTTTCGCGGCCGAGATAACTGGCATTTTACCTTCTGGAGTATCAACGATCTCTAGGTCGTCAGCCATTTGCTCACGTGGAATCTGATAGACACCCGCAAGAAATTCCGTTGGAAGTGAAAATTCAAAACCACCTGAGACACAGATGGAAAGCTGTTTGGGGCTCTTTGGAGCAAGAGCAACTTCACTAGTTGTCGTCGTGTTGGAGGCGAGTATTGTCATTTTATTTCACGGGGTGTTGGATTCGTACGTCTGACGGGGAGCGCCGGTGATGGGCCTAGCGACCCTTAGGCTCCGATGGTTTCGCGAGCCGTGTTGACCATGTCGGTTATTAAACTGACTAACTGGTCGTCGTTAAACGGTTTGACGACATGGTCGTTGGCTCCCGCATCCGCGGCCAGTTTCCGGTGTTTTTCACCAGCGCGAGAGGTCACCATCACGATCGGCGTGCTGGCAAACTCGATCATATTGCGAAGCCTCCCGACCAATTCGATCCCATCCATGCGGGGCATTTCCATATCGCACAGAAAGACTTCCGGCGGAGTATCGGCTGCAGCAAGCTGCTCCAGTGCATCGACACCGTCTTTGGCGACGATAACATCCCAGCCAGCAGAACGCAGCAAGTTGGTAGTCACACGACGAACTGAAATTGAATCGTCGATGACCATTGCCGTCTTTCGACGATCGACAACAGCACGTTCGACATTTTCGCTGAACGAACGTGAAGAGGCTTGAGTTTTCTTCTGACCAACAAGTTCGGCCGGATCAAGAATCGGAATAACGGTACCGTCACCAGAAACCGTGGCACCAATTAGGCCCGGCACGTTGACCAAATGGTCGCCCAGTGTCTTAACCACGATGTCCTGACCACCGAAGACTTCGTCAACCGTAATCGCGATTTCATCGTCACCTTCACGAATCAGCAACATCGGCCGCGTGACTTTGAAAATGTCTTGGTCATCCGAGCGAATTTGTTGGTGGATGCCCATATCCGAGATCTTTTGCGTGTGATCGCCAAGGTTAACGATTGGCTGATCACCGACATAGCTGACTGCCTTTGGATCCAGACGCAAGATTTTTTGCACGGCCTGCATAGGGATCGCATACGTGTTTCCACATGATTCGATCAATAGAGCACGCGAAACAGCCAGCGAGGTCGGTAGGTGAATCGTAAACGTTGATCCTTGTCCCTGAACACTGTCAACGGAAATGGTTCCTTTAAGACGCTGGACCGCATCTCGCACCACGTCCATGCCAACGCCTCGACCTGACACGTCAGTCAGTGACGCGGCAGTACTAAAACCCGGCAGGAAGATCAACGAATGCATCTCCTCTTTCGACAACGTTTGATCTTCTGTGATCATACCGCGTTCGACGGCTTTCCCGCGAATCTTTTCGAGGTCCAATCCGTTCCCGTCATCGCTGACGCGAATCGTCACCTGAGTTCCCTGATTCAGCGCTTCAACTTTCAGAACCGAACGCTCAGGCTTGCCTGCCTTGCGGCGAGACTCTGGTGTCTCAACACCGTGATCGAGACCGTTGCGAATCAAGTGCAACAGCGGATCGGTAATCTCTTCAAGCACGGTTTTGTCAAGTTCGGTGCCTTCGCCTTCAATGACTAGATCAACTTTCTTGCCCAGTTTATTGGAGACCGAACGAACAGTTCGATCCAAGCGGTTGACAATATTGCTGACCGGAACCATGCGAATTTGCATCAGGCTGTCCTGAGCATCACGGTTGAGTCGTTGCTGGCGTCCGAGAAGAGAATCGAAATCACCATGTAAGTTACGAAACTCGCTCGTGATGACCGCAACATCATTGGTGGCCTCGGACAACGTTCGAGCCAACAGATGGAATTCGGTGTAGCGATCAAATTCAAGTGAATCGAATTCGCCGGATCGCTCGTTATTCCCAGCGAGCATGCTGCTGCGCGAGCCACGTGTCATGCCGCCCGCGTCACGTGTGCCACTTTTCAAGGCTTCGACGCTATATCGTGTTTCCACATCGAGTGCGACACCACGGAAGCGAGACAAAGCCGTACCCATGTCTTCGATACGAGATTCAAGATCGGCTAGACGCTGGTGGAATGCCGAACGGTTAACGATCATTTCACCAACTAGAGCTACCAAGTTGTCCAAGCGTTCAATCGGCACTCGCAGGTACTGCGTGGCCTCTTTGTTGGCTACAGCAGCTGCGGGTTTCGCGACTGTTTTGTCCTCAGGCTTGGCTTTTACAGCCACCGGAGTCTCCTCTTCGGCTACGACCTCCTCGGCAACCACTTCATCAGCTGACGATTCGGTGGTGCTAGATACTCCCAAGGCCACCATTTCGTTTTCGTACGAAGTATAGATCTCAACCATAGATTTCGTGGCTTGGTCGAAATCAACGTCCGTGGTCGTCAAGTCCTGCAGCTGATCGGCCGTCGAAAGTAGCAATTCGATTTGCTGTTCACTGACTGCCAAATTGTTCTCAGCCAGATGGTCTAGCAGATCTTCCATGCGATGTGACAGGCGTGTTACGGCGTCGAAGCCGACTGCACCAGCGGCACCCTTGAGCGTGTGAGAGGCACGACGAATGTCACCAAGAGCAGCTGCGTCGTTGCTGTCGACTCGCAATCGATCAAGGCCATCATAGATTGTACGCATGTGGTCTTCGGCTTCTTCACCAAAGATATCAATCATTTCTGGATCGATGTTGCTACCAGCGCGAAGCTGTTGGGCTACTTCCTCTGCGCTTACAGAGGCAGCAGCAGGAGGAACAGCAGTTGTTGCTTCATCAGCAACAGCATTTGTTGACTCGTCAGCATCAGCGATGGCTGCAACTTCTATTTCGGCAGAATCTGCGGCATCTTCTGCTTCTACATCGGCATCGCCACCGGACAGCAGCTGCATTTCGTTTTGATAGTTCTGGTAAATTTCAACCAAAGTCGCAGCGGTCGAATCAACATTGACCTCACCGGTGGTGATATCTTCTAGTTGATCGGCAGTTGCCAGCATCAACATGATCTGCGATTCGCTGGCATCCAGCTTATTTTCGGCGAGGTGATCCAGCAAATCTTCCATGCGGTGTGCGAGACGTGTGACGGCCTCTACACCGACTGCTCCAGCGGCTCCTTTGAGCGTATGAGCGGCCCGGCGGACATCGCCGAGCGCATCTGTGTCACCAACGTCGCTACGGATTTTATCAAGACCATCATAGATGGTTCGCATGTGTTCTTCGGCTTCCTCGCTGAAGATTTCAACCAGCTCGGGCGACATATTTCCGCCGGCGTTAAGTTGATCGATGACTTCCTGTAGGTCGATATTGCTGTTTTCAGACATAGCGTTTTCCTGTCAAACCGTTGACTTGGGGATTTTTGTTTTTGCGATGGAGATCATTTTCAGAGTAGTAGTTGCCGCTGGTAGGGCGCGAACGCCCGTTACGGGAAAGATCGCCCGAACGGCGCTGACAGAACATGTGTCTGTCAGCGCGAGTTCGGTAATCTTTTGTGGCTGATTCCCTTAAGCTATCAGCCACAGCAGTTTGTTCCGAGCGAACAGTCGGAATTAGTTGACTGCTTCGCTTGAAGTCTTTTCTGCAGTCGAAGAATTGGCAGATTCTGTTGACCCGACCATGGCGTTGATCTCAGAAAGAACAGCTTCTTCAGCGTGAACTTCATCATCAACTTTAAACTGAGCCACAGATTCACGAAGCTGGTTCGCAAGTCCCGACAGCTGTCCAACGGACTCTGTCGCAGAACGTGACTTCTCAGCCGACTGCTTAGTAGTTTCAGAAATTCGCGTCATAGTTGTCGCAATTTCTGTCGCAGCATTGGCCTGCTCTGTCGCAGAAGATGACACTTCTGTAATCAGGTATTCCAGCTGCTGGGACACGTTATCAATCTCAGTCAGAGTTTGACCAGCCTGAGTAGCCAGTTCAGAACCCTCGACAACCTCACGCGTCGACTCTT
>CAZDBE010000391.1:0-4704 GCA_964503675.1 uncultured Pirellulaceae bacterium
AAGTACACCCGGGAGGATTCGAACCTCCAACCTTCGGTTCCGTAGACCGACGCTCTATCCAATTGAGCTACGGGTGCGTGCTTTTCTGAGAGGCGGAATCTTAATCGGTAGAGCTACTATCGTAAAGACTTGGCTGCTGCTTCAGGCAAAATTCCCGAAATTCCTCGGAAACGTCGCGTTGCCGCCAGAAGTGGGTGGCAAGATTTCGTCATTCCAAGCTGGCACGAATATTTCTCGGATTCTCGCCGTCACTTCCCAGCTTTGGCGTCTTGGTACTTTTTCAGCTGGTTTCGATAGTAGCGACGTGGTGGGTCCAGCGCGATCGAACGCTCAATCGCGTCGATCGCTTCATCGAATTCTCCACG
This sequence comes from uncultured Pirellulaceae bacterium, assembly GCA_964503675.1. Classification (GTDB taxonomy): domain Bacteria; phylum Planctomycetota; class Planctomycetia; order Pirellulales; family Pirellulaceae; genus Mariniblastus. The sequence goes on from CAZDBE010000391.1 coordinate 366, forward strand.
TGCAAAATGAGACTCGGCTAGAGTATCAATGTAGGTATGCTCTTGCGGTTGCAACTGGACCGCCAGTTCCGCGTGTCTCAACACGGTATCAAGCCTTCGATTGGCACATGCCAATAGCCAAGCGTAATTGTTGCGATTGGCTGCGCTTTGTGGATATCGCACCAACGCATCTTCAAAGAACAAAGCGGTCTGCTGGGTAATATAGTCCGCCAATTCAACTTGCCCCAATTCGTCCAAACGCGGCACGATTTTCTCTACCAACGACGGGCTGCCCGGCGAAAACTGGTTCACTTGATCAAAAATTGATTTGACGGCTTCGAAGTCAAGCTCCTCCACCGCCCCCATCACGTCGAGTGAACGACTTTCAACGATTACTCCTGAAACAATCCAATAATCGTAGACGCGGTTGCCGACTGACCGTTTCAATAACCCGCGCTTACCGAAATTCGCGCTCTCAACCGGGTCGACGGTTTTCCAACAATTCATCGCGTTCCGCAAATTTTGCAACTCCTGACGCCCTGGTGACTGGTCAATTAAATTATCCAGCCTCGCCAGTTCGCACACCCATTGACCACGTTCATCATCAATGAAACTGGAGTAAAAATCAGCCATAGTTGAACCGTAGTGCTGCGGAATGATCGAAGCGTGAAACATTCTTTGGCGGGCAATTTGCTCTTCCCCCGCCATTTCCCAAGCGTGACTACTTAGCCCAAGCGAGTAGGCCTTCGATGACTGAGTAAAATGTGCATCAAACATCCGCGCGGCCTTGGCGAAGTCCTCCTCGGCCAATGCATCTTCGGCAAGTGAAAATACAGCATCGGCTTGTCCCTTGAGAGCCGCCAGTTCTTTCCACTGCAATGCTTCTCGGTGCCGCCCATGGTGTTGATAAATCTGGCTGATCTGCCAACAACTTGTACGTGTGAAGTTGTGACTAACGCGTGCGAGTTCGGCATCCAGATCGAATCCATTTGGGTAGAGTTCATTCACTGTTTCCGGATTCGTTGGTTTAAACGGAGAGTTTAGAAGAAAACTGGTGCGCTGCATCCGTTCCTTGGGATCGTCTACCGATTCATAGAGCCCTGCGTTGAGGAACTGAGCCAACGCAATTCTACGGATTTCCGCCGGGCTTTGGTAACTGATAAAAAGGGAGTCATTACGAAAGAGGGCGCCGCTACTGGCCATTGAGGCCAACTGCGAATCACTGTAGCCGGCCTCGCTGAGAAACGACCAAGTGACATCTGGCCACCCCGGGTCACAGATGCGTTGCATGATCAAGTTTGTCACACCTGCCAACTGCTCTACATCGCGCAACTGAAGAAACAACTCTCTTAGGTGGAGGATCGCTTCGGCTTCCAATCCAAATCCCAGCCAACGTTCACACACGTAAAGATAATATTTGGCCTTCTTATTGGCCTCAGCTTTTAGCTCTTTGAGCTTATCGGCGGTTCCGCGACGCGCTGACATTTTTTTGATCAGCTTACCAATTTCTTCCCGGCGAGCCGTGGCCCATTGGGTGCGAGACTCAAACGTAACGCCAGCTCCAATCAGCTCCTCCATTTCTTCGGTTCGGTTTAGAATTGGAGAGAGCAACCATAAAGACAGGATGTCCTGTTCAAGTTCGACTCCCGTTTTAGCTTTTTCCCAGTCGCATGTGAGCATCGACAATGCCGCCAGCAGCCCGGTGTCGAGCGTGCCTCTCTCCCGCTGCTCGGCCTCAACCTCCTCGATGGCTTTGACTCCCGCTTGCACGCCCTGGCCGTATTGTTTCAACAACACGTACTCCCATGGCGTACAGGAAATGTACGGCAGCTCCTTATCAAAATCCGACTCTGCCAAGACAGCTCGTTTTGCCAACCCTTTCCAATCCCCTTGCTCAATCAGCAGCTGGTTCTCGCACTGCAAACGCAAACGCTCCTGGGGAATTTTGGCGATGTATCTTCCGGCGGCATCGTATTGGCGCTGAAACGCCAGCAGCTTAATTACCGTTTGAAGCTCATCGTCCGAGCCGCTCAGTTTTTCGTCGTCGGAACGATCGTCATACCGCTTTCGCAGTTGAGCGACCTGATTCTCCAACGTCCCCATTAAGAAATGAAAACGCGCACAGAGCGTCGGCTGGTACTTCCACATTAACGGCATCGAAAGCAGACGATCGATCACCTCCCACTGTTCGCTCCGGCAAAGCTCCACAATTTGAGAGTAGTAATTACCGTTGTCCTCAAACACTTCGCGTGTTTGTTGTGGCTGCAGCTGTTCGAGCAATGCAAAATGAGCCTCGTACTCTTTCAGGGTCAGCAATTTTTCAAGGATCAGATCGCGTGTATCGAAACCGACATCTTTAAAATCCAGCCACGCTCGGCGGGCGACGGGCGAGGATTGCCCAGCCTCGATTGCCCGAAAGACGACCTTGAGATTTTCCAGCCGTCGGTTCTGCTCGAGACTGGCCGACCGTTCTATTTTCTCCAATGCCGGGAGAATTCTTGGTCCCAGTGCGAACAATTCACGGGTCGCCTGCTGCCGTTGCTCGAAGCTGTTCGACTTGAGTTGCTTGACGATTTGGGCGACTTCAGCTTCGCTCGATTGTCCAAAGGCCGATCCGACGGTTCCAAATGCCAGACACGCTATGGAGATGCTGACGAGCCTTACGAGCCAAAGCGTTTGATCGTTTCGAGGAAAGTTGAAAATGCGGCAGCCGTTCATATAGATTCGGTCAACAGGGTATGAATTTCGATCTGTATCAAGATCCATTTTAGGGCAGTTGTCGCGCGTGTCACCTATAAATTGTTGGCTGTCGATAGAATTCAGTGGCAGCGGCGAAGCAGAGTGGATTTCGCCAAAGATCCCGTCCCTCGAATCAAAGGAATTCTGGCGAATCCCACTCTCCAAAAAACAAGCGGCTGACAGAAATCGCTCTGTCGCCGCTGATGCTTAATTTCTTTGAATGCCAACCCGTCGGCGGCTTTCTTAAGACTAGAAGTTCATTCGAAGCCCAAATGTGATCGCGTGGAAGAACAGCGTATTGGCCGTGTCGACTCCAGAGGTTCCATCACTTAGAAAGGCGGGTGGTGCTAGTGCAATCCCGTCGATCCACGTTGCCTCGTATCCCACGTACGTGGAAACCGCGTCCTCATACAGATCGACATAGATACGGCCGCCGACTTCTGCCAAAAACGAACCTGTCGACTTCGTTTCTCTGGTTCCCGGTTCAGAATCGAACAACACTCCATCACTGAACGAATTCAATGAACTGGTGACTTCGGTTGGATTGTAGTAGCCGCCGGTGCGGATGAAGCCTGTCGTGTAAATTTGAGAAGACACTGGGAAACGTAAATCGAGTCCAGCTTGAAGACCAATCAATCCGTTGGTGGCCTCTCGGGTGGAAATCGTGTTCAGCGGAATTACCGGGGCGCCGCCTACGGGACCGGTTGAAGCCACGCCGGATAGATCTGTCGTTGCGGTATCGGTCAACGACACATACCGAGGTCCCGAGGAAAAACGAATTCCAGGGGCCAAAGAACGCCACGAATTAAGTTCAAAGCTAAGTAAGCGCGATTCGTATTGGTAGTCGAAGCCCAAGACACCTTCTCCCGGAAACAACGTCGACTCGAGATTTGGTCCCGGAACGGTAGTGTCTACATCGAACCCAGCGATAATACTGCGGAACTCCCATTGGCGATCGTATTTACTGCCTTCAAAACCGAAGCTGATCTCCAAACCCGGCGCTGATCCGGCGTTGGTTGCTTGCTCTGCAGTAAAAAGAGTCGCTCCGGTGTCGGCGTTGGTAATCAAAGGGATCTCTGAGCCATCCCCTGGGCGACTATAGGCGCGACCGCCAATTTCAAGCCAATTCTTATGGTCACCACCGCGAGTCGTACCCGGCCACTGAGCGTGACAGTGACAGGCTGAAAATGACGTTGCAATTGAAATCGCAACGACAGATATAGTAAAAAACGTCCTCACAGGAACTCCTCCAGACCTTAAACAGGCGCAACTTGTGTCTGCACAATTGAATCGGTCCGAAATTCCGTATTAATAAGATCGATTGCTACTGCCAGCAATCTCTTCCGACTCAGCCCAGATTACCAATCGCCGTTAGCGAAGCGAATAGTGGCGTTCTACAAACCCCTTGGCGCGGGGCCCTTCACAAGAAGATCGATACTGTGGAAAAAGTCTCCCAAATCGAAGATTTCACAGTTAGCCGCATAGCCGCATCTAGGGTGATTCGTTAAATTTCCAATAGCACATCCTGCAAACCCAAGCCTATCGGTGGCGTGAGCACTTGTCTACAAAAGTGCTGTCATGATGCCATCTCAAACGGACGCAATGACTGATGAATGTTTTT
>CAZDBE010000392.1:0-4696 GCA_964503675.1 uncultured Pirellulaceae bacterium
ATCGAGCTTACTCTCAAAAAATGCTAGCGAGATTGCACTTTTTAGATCTGAGTGATTTCTGTACCGTCGCTGCAGTCCAGATCTACATTGGGGTGAGTCCGTTGAATACGCGCAAATTTCTGTCAAATCTCCTTCCGCTAAATCTCCTTCCGCTAAATCTTCCCAAAGCCGCCGCTTCATCCAAAGCAGCCCTGCGTTTGGTTGGGGTCTTACTGATGGTTGGCTTGATCTATCAACTTTCCGGTTGCGCCGAGGGCCCGTTGTGGAGGGCCGGGCAATATAACCCTTGGGTCAGAAGCCAGTGGGCTGAGGAGGAGAAAATTGCCGACACACTATTCACGCGAAAACGCAGAATGGAAAACGTGGTTGCTCAAGCGACAAATGCCTCGATCGACGTACAAGAAGAAGCCGCACTTGCCCTATCAGACATCATCTTTCGTGACAAAGTGCTTCTGATGCGCTTGCACGCTGTGAAGCTGCTGGGACGATTGAATTCCCCAACTTCGGTCGAAACTCTGGCCAAAGCATCAAAGGACAATGACAAAGATATTCGCCTCGCAGCGATTTCGGCTTGGAAGATGGTTTCGCCCCAATCAGCAGTCCCTCAATTGCAGGAGATTATCGGGAGCGATACTGATATCGACGTTCGGCTTGCGGCAACCGAGGCGCTTGGAAATTTTCCAGGGCGTTCCTCGGTTGAAGCCCTTTCCCTTTCCTTAAATGATCGGGATCCAGCGCTCCAAGTGCGGGCGGCTGAGTCACTTCAGCGCGTCACGGGTGAACCACTAGGCAGAAACATTGTTGCGTGGCAAGAGTATGTTGGAAGCAATTCGGTGGCCACACCAACCAAAGTAATGGAACAAGGATCAGCCAGCCGGACAGCTAACCAAGTGCCGGAGACGTCGGGAGATTTTCGCTAGTCTAGGCTGGTTGAAAAAAAACAGAATTCCCCATAAATTAAAGACTCCGAATCACGAGTACTTGGTTGCAGTACTTGGGGATTTCCTTCAACTCACCGCCTTGGTTTCGTTCATCTATGTCAACACTCAAGAGCCAAAAGCCATTTTTTGCTCACGTTGATGCAGCAGTCAAACTCGCCAAAGCGATCGAAGCGGACGCCATTCTGGTACTTCTTGAGAAGAACGTCTCGTGGACGAGGCTTCATAAGAAAGCGTCTCCAATTGGACCGGTAATCGTTGCAACGACTTCTGAAAAGATCATCGAATCCGGTGAGAAGAGTGAGATCTCATTCGTCCAAGTAGAAATGCCTGAGATCTCCGCGCAGAATCAGCTAACCCAAGCTGTACTTGACGCGGTTACCACCGGTCTCATCAAAAGTGGGTCGACGGTGGTTACTGTCTATAGTGGTTTTGATACCGAAGAGATTGACACCATCAGCGTGTTGCGGCTAACCGAACGGCTGGGGCGATTGTCTGCTCGCGATTTACGGAAACTTGAGACCAAAGTCCCGCTCGATACTTTGAAAATCGTCGTCGATACGGCAGTGGCGATCGGGCGTGAGGGCCGTGAAGGCAATCCGATTGGAACGATGTTCGTTGTCGGAGACCATACGAAAGTCCTCAAGGAGAGCCGGCCGGGTGGGTTTGATTTTGTCAAAGGTTACACCCGTAAAGAACGGAACATTTTTGACCGCAGAACGCGCGAGGGCATCAAAGAGATTGCGCAGCTCGACGGGATGTTCGTAATATCTGCCGACGGAACCATCGAAGGCACCGGTCGCATCATCGATACATCGCCGGTCGAAATCACGATGACTAAAGGACTCGGCTCGCGGCACTTTTCCGGTGCTGCGATCAGCAAGAACACTGCTGCGATTGCTGTCGTGGTCAGTCAGTCCTCCGGCACTGTTCGTATTTTTCAGAACGGCGAAGTCGTACTCCGCATCGAGCCTCTGCAGCGCGCGATGAAATGGAAGAGCCCTGGCGAACCGGCTTAGGGTTGTTGACGTGCCAAATTCTAGATCACTTCATCAGATAAACGCGCGGGCCTTTGGCGTCAACCAACAGCATGCCGACTAGTGTACTGTCCGATGCCATTAATACTGGGCAGCCGTGCCAGACAGCTCGGTCGCCCCAGAAGTTGTTCAGTTTCCAAAGCTCAACATCACCTTCCTGCACCAATCCGATGTCAGATTCTGAAATCGGCAAATGCAGATAGACTTGGCTTTCGGCAGACTTCCGCACGACGAGCGCTTGCGCCGGAGTCGACGTCGGTGAGACGCTATCGGTGCCAATTAGATCTTCTGATTCACCTTCAAACGCCAAGGTAACGACAGGGGATTCGGTAGAAACAGCGCTGATGTCTAATGGGGTGCGCTCTCCGTTGGCGGAAATCAGTTGAATTTCAAACGAGTCTTCGATCGCTTCGTCCTGCAACTCCAAAATATCAGTTGGGATCACGACGCCGCGCTGGCCTTCAGAATTGAGGATGCCGATTCCTGAAAACCGCTGCGTCTTGTCCCAATCTCGAAACAGTACCTTCTTCTTCCAAATTGCCTCCAGATTGACACAGCCTCTAAGTTCGGCTGTCGTTGTTCGGAATTGATCCCCCTTGGCGAGCCAATCTTTGTTGACCGATTTCGCCAGCGGAAAGACATGGCCGGGAGCAACCGCTTTCCCACTGCCGACGACCAGCATTGAAACGCCTCCTCGAGCGAGTGTGTCCAGAGACTCGGTTTCCAGCTTCAATCCCTCACGTAGACTGAAATCAACATCGACACCACCAGTTGCCCAAAAACGGCTTTCGGTGGTCACCAGTGGACGGTAGGCCTCCTCGATTTTTCCACGTACTTCGACATGCCTTGAGTCGGGCGAAAGGTTGACTGCCAGAACACGTCCGATATCAACTCCACGATAATGAATCGCTGATCCACGACTGACACTGTACCGTGCGTCGGCCAACAGCAAGATCTCAATGCCATTGGCCGAAGCGTTGTCGGCTGGCGGTTGCGAAAGCCCGTCAAAGTAAGTGACGCGTTGAGAGTCCGCCTTGCCGGGAAGGACTTCGATGTACTTGTGCCCGACCGCCGTTTCGAGGCCCGACACGCCAGAAATACTCAGCTGAGGTCGCACGATCCAGAACCTTGATCCCTCGACGGCCAGTCTTTGGGCTGACGGCAGCAAATTGACATGCACGTTGACGCTCTCCATCGATGGAGGCAGCTGCACGGACTCGACGACTCCAACATCGATGCCCCTGTAACGCACTGCGTCTTCGGCCTTGAGCCCATGCCCCTCAGGAAATGCGATTGTGATTTGCGTTCCTTGCGGTGGCAATGACCAAACGACGAGTCCGATTGCCAACAGTAAGCAAGCCACCGCCAGCCACCAAAGTCGAGTCAGCCCAAAGAGTGTCGTGGGTTTGTTTATGATTCGCGCTTCGGGAAAGTTGGTTTGATTTTCCGATGATTTTGAGTCGCTCAATCGACTATTCCTCCCAAATGGCGTGTGGATCAAACGACAGCGACGCCAGCATGCTCATCGCCACACAAAAAGTAAACGCGAAAATGGCGGGTCCAAAACTGAATTCGACCATATCACCAAGCTTGACCAGCATTACCAAGAACGCCAACAGCATCACATCCATCATGCTCCACTTACCAAGGTGTTCCATCATTCGCAGCGTAAATGCCTTATGGCGGCGATGAAAGATCTCTAGCAGACTAAGCTCCAGTAGCAGCGCAATCTTTAACAGGGGAAAAACGATTGAGAACAGCATGACGACAATACCGACGAAGTAGCTTCCATGTCGAAACAGTTCGATCGTTCCACCCAAGATACTGGACTGGTGCGCATTGCCTAGCTGCTCGATTCGCAAGATCGGCAGTAATATAGCAGGCCATAACAGAAAAAACGCGCCCGCTGCCGCTGCCGCGGTGCGACTTGCCGATTTGTGACGATTGGCTGAGCTACAAAGTTTACTTGAGCATCGGCAGCACACCGCGAGTTGCCCACTATCGACCGGCGGCGTGTGCTGGATCAGTCCGCAGCAATGACAGGCTTTCAGTGAGTCGCTCATGATGGAATGTAGATCCGCCTGTAAAAATGAAAATGGAGGCTAGAGAGATGCAGACAGTTTCATCGCTTGGCGAATTCTCTATAAATAGTTTTCGCATTGGCTTGAATGTGATTTCTACCCCGCCCACAATATAGATGTTTCATCAATTGGGTGTTAGACGACCGGTAGATAAAACGATTCTTTTAAGACTGATTGCGGAAACCGAGAGTTAGGAGAACCAAGGATGTTCGATACTTACAAGTCGTCGGGGAAATTTGGCGTGGCGGCGATTCCATTGTGGTTGCTGGCCCTTGTTATCGTAGTGCCGTTGGCGATTGTCTATGCCATCCTGCTAGACCTGATCCCGTTAATCTACGTTTCGGTTGTGCTGACACTGGTCGCCGGTTGGTTGCTGGGCTTGGTGGCGTTTTCCGTTTGTAAGTGGGGCCATGTCAGGAATTCAATGGTCGCTTGGCTGGTTGGTTTGTCGCTGCCGGTAGTGTTCCTTGCGGTCAAGTATCTCTTTCAATGGAATGTATGGGCGATTGACGATCCTAACCTCGGTTTTATGGAGCATCTGCAAGAGCGTGTTGATGCGGGTTGGAACATTGCTCGCCGTGGGCAGGCCAACCAGATCAACGGGTTCATCGTTTATATCGTATGGGCGATTGAAGCTGGT
>CAZDBE010000393.1:0-4659 GCA_964503675.1 uncultured Pirellulaceae bacterium
AGATACAGACGAACTCGCCGATGATTTTGCTCTACCAATTGGCGAAACGAATCCGCACATCCAGCACTGGCTTGTTCAACCAATTGCTGTGAAGAATCGACGTTTTCCAATTGATTCCGGTTGTTTTTTGGTGCCACTTCCATCGTGTCACTCAGTATGTGTCGTTTAGGTAACCAGCGTCACGGAAAAAAATGTGTTTTTGGATGTCGCATCAAGAAAAACCATCGTTTTCAGTCCAAAAAAGCTTGCGCCGAACCTAATCAACATATTACGCGACCAAGGCAACTTGCTCTATTTTGGCCCCAACAAATCCCAGCGATTCCCTGCAATATCTAAAAACACCACAACCTTGCCATAAGCCTCAGTACGCGGTTGACCAATGAACACCACACCATAGCGCTGCATGTGATTGAAAGTTCCGTCAAAGTCGTCAACACGCAAAAAGAGGCCTACGCGTTCTGCGAACTGGTTGCCCACAGTCGCTGCTTGTCGATCATCGTCTGCCTGAGCAAGCAATAGGCCAGTGCCGCCATTAGGAGGGCGCACCACAACCCAGCGTTTGGTGTGACCGTCATTGGTGAGCGCGGGCTTGTCCTCGCAAAGTGTGAACTGCAGGGCATCGACAAAGAACGCGATCGCGGCGTCGTAGTCGTCTACGATCAGAGTAAAAAGGTCGAGTTGCATTGCAATTGTGCGAACCTCTCAGGTCTCCGTGGTTACCCAGCGGAAGGTTTTTACGACACCGATCTAAACGAAGCGAGCGACGTCTTAGCTACGAGCAATTCTATCAAGGCCAGCCCAATGAAGTGAAGCCAATTCTAACCCATTTTAGACAGCACCATTGTGTCGCATTTATTCAAGACACACATACTGAGTCCTGTTAAAATCACTCCTTACACCAATCAAATCAGGAGAACATATGCAGTTACGTTACACCATTCTTTATGTCGACAACGTCACAGAAACGATCGATTTTTACGAACGTGCGTTCGGGTTGCAGCGCAAGATGATTCACGAGTCTGGCGACTACGGTGAACTTGCCACCGGCGACACGATTCTTTCGTTTTCTTCAAAAGATCTCATGAAGCAGATCGGCAAGTCGCCGGGCGATGTCGACCCGGCAGCACCAACGTTCGAGGTTGCGTTTGAAACCGAAGCCGTTGCCGAGCAGTTGAAACGTGCTGTTGAGGCTGGGGCTACATTGGTCCAAGAGGCCGAAGAGATGCCGTGGGGGCAGACGACAGCTTACGTACGCGATTGCAATGGATTTCTTGTCGAGCTATGCACTGCGGTAAAGCCTCAGTCGTAACCAGATTGGTAAACCGACGATTGAAATTCGGCGTTGGCCGCGAGCTGAGTGGGCGTCACGGCGAACCAACGGCGAAATTCTCGAGTCATGTGAGCTTGGTCCGAAAACCCCGAGTCGTACGCCAAATCAGCAAGTGATTTCGCGAAGGCGATTTTTCTTGCAGCACGGCGCACCCGCGCAAGTTGCAGCCAAAACTTTGGTGTTTGGCCAGTTTCCTTTAGCAGAAGTCGTTGAAGCGTGCGCGGCGCGACGCCAGATTGTTTCGCGGCTTCATCGACTTTTCGAGATGATGCTAACGAATCCATTGCCACGCTTACGTTGGACGAGATGGAGCACGTTTCGCGAATACGCGCCGCAATAGCATCAATGTCGTCGGCGAATGCGTCTGCATCTGTCAGCAATTGGCGGCAGTCAATCGACGTGCCGGGTTTGAGCCGAAAACCAATCAACGAATCGCCTGCCTTTGTGGATACCGTTCGAGCACAATCGTCCACCGAAGTAATAAACCAGTTCAGAGGTTGACCATATGACGATCGGCCAATTAAGTCGCGACAACCGTCCGGCACCACGATCGCACAGGACGAGGTAGTTGCCGCATATTTCCAAGTTTCAAGCAGCGGGTCAATCATGATCAGAGCGCAGGATTTCTACATCTGCTATGTCTTTGGGGCGACCGCAAGCTCGTTTGTTGACAACCAAATCGGCCCGGCCGATTACACAGAGATTCAGGCTGCTACGCGTGGGTGACCATGTGCGGCAACCGCATGCGCTCCGACAAGCAGAAAATCAATTTTCGCGTCGGATAACGCGCGTAACATGTCTTTCAAGTCGGGGTTGAGCAACATTTGGTTCCTTGAAATCCCAAGCGGTTAAAGTCAAAGGCCATACCATGAGCAGACACTCAGCTGGTGTGGCGCCTGGCCCAACTCCGTGAATTCCACCACCGTCGCCAAAACCAACGTCGGGCACACCTGAATCGAGTCCCTGTTGGTCAAGCGTCGTGAGTTTCGTGACCGAACGATCCATCGGTGGGAGAGAGGCCATGGATTTCCTTTTGAGTGAGGGTCGAAAACAGAAGGCTTTTACGGCACCGCTTCAAAGAAGAAGCGAGCGACGCCTTAATTGCTGTGATTATACCAAGGACAGCCCACCCCGCCAAACATGGAAGATGTGCCGAAGGCCCTTGGGGAAAATCGATTAAAGCGATGCTGGGTGGCCGGTGAATCGCAGAGAAACCTTCATGTCACACTTGACATATGTCGCATGTGACATATAGTTGATTGGATGAACGGAGACGATAAACCGCTTGTTTGGCTGCATGGCGAGGTCAAGACGCCGCCATTTTCGCTTGAAGCGAGAATCGAGGCGGGGACGCTGCTGCGTCTTTTACAGGGCGGAGCAAAGATTGGGATGCCCCATAGTCGGCCGATGCCTTCAATTGGCAAACGATGCCATGAACTCCGAATTCCAGATGAAGCCGTCATATGGCGGATCATCTACCGCACAGATTCTGATGCAATTGTGATTGCTGAAGTGTTTGCGAAGAAAACGAGCAAGACGCCAAAGAAGGTCATAGACACGTGCAAGTGGCGATTTAAGAGATACAACGAGGCAACAGAATGAAAGCATCCAAAAAGAAAAAGCTTGAGTCCGCTGGCTGGAAGGTCGGCTCGACTGCCGAGTTTCTCGAACTGAGCGCTGCAGAAGAAATGCTCGTCAATATGAAAGTCGCCTTGGCGAAACAAGTGAAAGCCATGCGACAAGAGAAGAAGATTACCCAGCAACGATTGGCGAAATTGATTGGGTCGAGTCAATCTAGGGTAGCAAAGCTGGAAACCGCAGACCGTTCAGTGTCGATGGAGTTGCTAATACGCTCCCTGCTGTCGATGGGAGCTACACGCGCCCAAGTAGGAACCATCGTAGGAACTCGGATAGTGAAGAAAACAGCGAAGGTTAAAAAGAAGGCGCTTGCGAAACGTTAGATCGAGCGGCCATAGGTCACCAGTTTGGGAAATCGGAGAGTAATTCGTCCAACGTCGGGTAAACGAGCGGCAGAGGGCCAGTCGGGGGAAGTTTCACGAGTCCGGCGTTGCGGCGCTACTAAATCACGGGCTGAGTTTTGGGCAGAAACTCCCAATCAATCGGGGGAAAGTCTATTCCGCTGAGTGCAGGAGTAAGCAACCAGAATAAACAAATTCCATTGTAGATCGCCAAGATATTTCGCAGGCGGTAACCAAAACGCATGAGTTTGAGGCGAAGTCCAATTTCGTCGGTCGTTCGTCCAACGTCATTTAGTTGATGTATCGCATCGTCCAATGCGTAGGTCAAAACCAGTGTCAAAATTGAACTGCAAAGACTGGTAATGTGCCATGGCAAAAATGCTAGCGGCGCGAACGGGACCTCAATCATTTGAAATAATGCTGATTGATTTAGGTATTCTCCAAGCTGGTTCCATTGAATATACACAAACAATTTGCAGCAGAAAAAGAGAATTCCGAAGATGGCAAGCCCAATCGACAACACCTTAAATGACGAACGCCATCGACGCATTAGTTCGATTCCAAACGGAGTCGTGTCTTCAATATCGAATGAAAGACCAACGTAAAGCAGCGGCCAGACAATGAGTGATGAAATCTTGACTGTTGCCAACGTCACAATCATCGGAATTGTGATCGGAAATTCGATTAAGCTCAGAAGGCAGCCGCGCGTTCGCGAGACTGGTTTATGATCCACAGGGCACTTACAGCCTCCTGGGTGAATCTTTGCGTGAGTGACTTGCCGTGTCACTAGGTCAAAAAGTGAAATCGAAGCATAGAAAGCGAGCAATTCTTGAAGCGCCACTCGTGTGCCAAGATGGAAATATGGAATGATGATCGTTAGTGCGCTGGCAAGGCCAAGCACGACCACGTAGCCAGGCGAAAGCTCACACCACGATGCGAACCAGAATGCCGCAATCGAAATCAAGATAGTGTCAACTACCGCAAAAATGGAAAGCGGTTCCTCGACAATCTGTTCCAGAGAAATTCTTTTCCGTTCGCGGCGCAGAAAGCTCTCTAGTTTAAAGAGCAGTATTGCGAATGTGGAAGCGAGTAAGCAGAGCAGTACGCCCTCACCGAGATTTCGAGTAGGTGGTTGCTCTGGTCTCGGGGCAAAAATTAGGTACGCCAGAAACGCAACGACCACAATTGCAGTTGTGAGAGTCTTCCACGAGACGATGCGTTTCAGTTTCATGGGAGCCAAAATTTCCCCGCTGAGCAAACGAGAGGGCGCACAACATACATCTAAACGACAAGTTGTCTGTTATTAAGCAAACGACGGGAGGTCTAGGCAGTTTACGCGAAGCACAGACA
>CAZDBE010000394.1:0-1980 GCA_964503675.1 uncultured Pirellulaceae bacterium
TCTGGTCCAGCGCCCCCATCGTTTCCTCCAGTGGCGTGTTGGGGTCGAACCGGTGAGAGTAAAAGATGTCGACATACTCCAGCCCCATTCGCTTGAGCGACTGATCGCAAGATGAGATCAAATATTTGCGGCTGCCCATTTGTCCGTAAGGGCCGGGCCACATCATGTATCCGGCTTTGGACGAGATGATCAACTCGTCGCGGTGGCACCGGAAATCTGTTTTCAGGATCTCGCCAAACGCTTCTTCAGCGCTACCCGGGGGAGGCCCGTAGTTATTTGCCAGATCGAAGTGCGTAATGCCATGGTCAAATGCAGTTTGGCAAAGAGCGCGCTTGGTATCATGCGGAGTGTCGCAGCCAAAATTGTGCCAGAGACCAAGCGAAATCGCGGGAAGCTTAAGGCCAGAGTCACCGCAGCGCCGATAAGGCATGTTTTCGTAACGGTTTGGTGCGGGGACATAGGTCACGTGGCAAGCTCTTGGGTAAAACTAGATTAAACGAATTCTGATTGAAAAGAATAAGGGATCAGGCGCGTCCCGGACACCCTCCATGTTTCTTATGACGCAGGCTGGAATGCAGACTGACTCCATCCAAAAATCATCAACTTCCAGTTTTCTGAAGTTGAGTCTTTATGTCGAAAATCTTGCCTGCCGGACAAGCAGGGCCAATTTCGTCTCGCCCCTTTTCTTTCCGTCGCCTTTCATGGCCTAACCAGCTATCGATTTAACCTAATCTCAATGTGATTATCACCTGCGCTGATGGACGCGGTTAGGGGCGACGTTTCCTTGCGTCTATAGAGAACTGGAATGTCTGGCCGCACAATATCAAACATCACTTCTTCACCTTCAGGTGCTGGTCTGACGGCAACTTTATATTCGCCAGCTGGCAATCCGTTCCCCGTGCCAGCTTTGACTCTAAACTTACCGTCGCCATCGGTAGTCGCTCCTCGAGAGACTTTGTGCTCGGTCAAATAGAATACGACTTGGGCTTTGAGAACCGGATTTCCTTCAGACAAAACAACTCCTGAAGTTTCAAACCGAGGCGGCCCATCTGGGCCATAGTCGCATCCAACCAGATACAACGAAAACATCACAAACACCCAAACAATCACACGCTTAATTTTAAAATGGCCCATGTTTAACGTTCTCCGACGACATTGCCATCGTCTCGATCAGCTAGGTTAAACAACGTGTCGATTGAGGTGTTATTGTTCAAAAAATGCACCGAGCCATCAACATATAGCACGTTGGCACCACCGGGGTGAGAGGAAGTTAGCGGTCGATTACGACCAAGATTGCCCTCGATTCCTTCATCCACTGAGTCTTGGTGATTGATGGGATAACGAACAACCGTCGTGTTGAATACTCGTGCCCAGTCTGGGCGATAACCGATGAGGATCGAATGAGAGCCGTCACTTCGGAGATCAACTCTTTCTCCATTTGAGTCGATCAACCATCCACTTTGCTCGCCGGAGAGCATCGTGTTCGACGTGCCGTCAGAAATTTGTCCGAGTTCAACGTGACGCAGTCTCTCAAATGCACCGTGATCGCTCAACACGCCAAGCGAGACAGGGCCGTTTGAAGGTGTATATGCAAATTCTTCCCGTGCCGAGCCAGAAATTCCGGTATAAAAAGGCCTTGGGCAACCTTCAGAAGAATGATCCGAATCAAAGACTTCCAGGTCGCTGGATGGACAAACAAACATTGGAATTGAATTGTCTCGCAAAATACTTTTGTTGAGATCGGAATATCCGCGGTTGTGGGCTTCCTTATCCAAACTTGCCCAAAGATTACTGCCCTCGGCGAATTCTAAAATATTTAACTGCCATGAGAAGTTTCCGAAAGTATTGGTTTCGCCTAAACTTGGCAAACCCATGTGCGCACTTTCGTAGTTTAGCGATGCCAGACCAATCTGCTTCATGTTGTTCTGGCATGTCACCCGCCGTGCGGCTTCGCGAACTTGCTGGACAGCCGGCAACAGC
>CAZDBE010000394.1:1990-4647 GCA_964503675.1 uncultured Pirellulaceae bacterium
CTCGACTAGCGTAAATGCATTTCTAGTTCGCACAACAGTTTCCTTGGAAGATGGAAGTTGGGACTAACTGTCCCTCTATTTTGTCTTGTGGTTCTTTTGAAAGCAAGTCGAAAGTCGTTCGTTATCCTTAGAGATCAAAGCCCAATTCGGAGCAAGGGAAGGTAAGCTCGTGGTCTTGCTTTGTTGAATTATTTCAGATCAATCGTGATCTGCATCTGGTTCCAAAGATAGTTGATGGTGTGTGATTTACCCTTGTCGTTTTTCATTGCGTCGGACCAAATCAACGTCATCTGCTTGCCGTCTTCGCTGATCCACTTGGGAGATAGTTTGGGTTGATAGGTTCTGTTGGCAGGGGTGTCGACAATCCATTTGTCGGTATAAAAAAATTGCGTCCAAGGCCCGTAAGGATTCTTGGAATACCAAAATCCGAGACTGCCGGTTTCGGTGTGCATCCATGGATCATAATAATCTTTGTCGGAATCGGTCATCCCATGTCCAGCATAGGTTCCACCGTTGACCATGATGAAAAGTCCTAGGCCTTCATTCCAAACGACCGAAGGAAGCCAAGAGTACCAGCCAAAAACTTGGCCATCGTCGTTTCGATCGGGAAACTCGTGGACGTAGCCGCGTTTGCCAATATCGCCCGTCCAATCGGGATTCTGATTTTCGTCAAAGCTGTTGAAGTACTCCCACTTGTCGCGCAAACCAAAACTGTCTTTCGGCACTCTTGCTAACGTGAGTTTATTGGCGTGAGCTCCTTCGGGCGAATAGATGTATACGAAGCCATCTTTGGATGCTGAACCGTTTTGGCCATTTTGGACGAACGAAACAAAAGAGAACGGATAGGCTTCCTGCTCTTTGTGCGGCATACCATTCTCTTTGAGGAAGAACATTTCGCGTTCGTTGACGACATTTCGCAGCGGACTTTTGTCTTCAAGAAGCTGTTCTTCTCCCCTTCGGTTGACACGATGCCACGTCTCGCCATTGTCGGCAGACTTGAGAATTTTGAGCCCAGTAAAAGGCCCCGACCAACTCGTGCCGGGTGTCTTGGAGATGGCAGAGTATAAGCTGCCGTCAACTGCGACGATCCCATAGCCAAACCAGCTTCCTTCTTCGCCGCTGAAGTCCGGGTACGCCACGATGTCTGATTTCTCAAAGCTATCGGCTTCACCTGTGATTCGGTAAACATTGTTGTGAATGAAACTTGGCTCCTGACCTCCGGTCCAGTTGCCATCACACATGTTTGTGATCTGAGAGCCGTCTTTGGCCCAAGTGATACACCAGTTATCGCCAGCGCGGCCAATCCGTTTCAGGGTTTCTTTTTGAAAGTTGACTTTTGTGGGAACTCGTTTTGGGGAACTTTCTTGTCCGACAACGACGCCAGTGAAGAAAGTCATCAAACTCAACAGCAGCACTGTGACAAGGTTCCGTAGAATTCTAGAATCGACGTTCATACTTAATTGCCATCACAGGGCTGGGACGATACTGACTGGAACCCAATTGGGTGGGCTTCTCATTCTACCGAAAACGTTTGGCCCTTTGCCAATTGAATCAATCAATCGTATTTGGCTTTTCTTTGACAGATGGGACGATTCATGCGAAAATATGCCGTTCGAGGCATTTAGCAGAGAGGAACATCCCAATGCAGATCAACATTCCACCCGCCGAACATGAGCAACTTGCTGCCTTGGCGGCATTGCACGGCTTCTCAACAGCGGAAGAATATGCGGCAAGTATCGTCATCAATGCGGTCCAGCTGGAAGCCTTTGCGGAACTCTCGCCCGAGGAGATGGAGGAGAGCTTGAAGAGCATTGGAAGAGGGATGGAACAATCCAAGGCAGGTCTTGGCATTCCCGCCAAAGAAGCCATACAGGGAATCGCTGAAAACCTTGGGCTGAAGTTTCAGCGATGAAATTCGAAATCGAGATCTCTCCAGAAGCAATCGAGCATATCGAGGTACAAGCGAGATTCATTGCGGAAGAACAACTTGAACCGAAGAGTGCGGAAATTTGGCTATCGGAAGTCTACGACGCCATAGCCTCGCTCAACTTCCTGCCGGGGCGTTGCTCGCTGGCTCCCGAAAACAAGTTTCTCGACGAGACGATTCATATGCTGCGGATCCACAAGCACTTGATCCTGTTTACGATTGACTCAGCTGCATCGATCGTGCGCGTCTACAGTTTCCGCGCTGGTCGCGAATTGCCGAAGCAAACGAAAGACATATAGGGTTAGACGCACGGAATTGATACCACTAACCAATTACTCTGCTAGGAAACTTTGGAATCGGTAGGCAATAAACGCGATGAAGACGCAGGCTACCAAAAGCGTACCGATCGAGAACCTGAACTTAAGCGGCCCTAACTTTCTCTCTAGATAGTAAATCGTCAACGTAAAAATTGAGCCAAGAAACAAAGTCTCAACAAACCAGCCGACGCGACTAAGTTGGTATGCATAGGGCGGGGCACCACCGCTGACAGTGGCCAATCGACCAATGACAAAAGGGGGATACAATGCCGCGAAGCAGATCACAAAGAAATAGATCCGTCGCTTGATAACGAACGCGATGCCCGCGCCGATAGCCAAACTAAAGGCAACTCCCCAAACGCTATAGTACCAAGTCCAAAACAGTGCGTATCTATTCAAAGGAGGGCGCTCAT
>CAZDBE010000395.1:0-453 GCA_964503675.1 uncultured Pirellulaceae bacterium
CGTCACCACCGTCTGGACCGCCCTTCTGGACGTATTTCTCACGGCGGAAGCTCATGCAACCGTGGCCGCCGCGACCGGCGATGGCTTCAATTTTTACTCGATCGACAAACATGATCGATGGACCGTTTCGGTAGTATCAATAAAAAAACCGCCGTGCAGCAACTAGGCAGTGCAGGGCGGTTGTTGAGCTTTAACTTCAGACGTGTGTGTTACGCTCCGGCTGCTTCGGCCGAAACCACGTTGATGCGGCGACCTTTGCGGTCAAACATGATGTGGCCATCAACCAGTGCGAACAAAGTGTAATCGTTGCCCTGCCCGACGCCTTTGCCAGGATGCCAACGGTTTCCAACTTGGCGGACTAGGATGTTGCCAGCAACGACCTTTTCGCCACCAAATTTCTTGACTCCACGTCGTTGGGCGTTTGAGTCGCGACCGTTGCGACTGGAACCCTGC
>CAZDBE010000395.1:463-4641 GCA_964503675.1 uncultured Pirellulaceae bacterium
CCCCTTTTTATGAGCCATAGTATCCTCGTTTTATCTTCTTTAGCGTGACGGCCAGCTTAACGTGGCCAGTAAATGTCTTCAGGTAGATCGGCAGCACGGCAGTTCGCCTGTAGCTTGGTCGATCAGAGTCGCAGATTTTAGCGATAGATCCAGAAGGAATCAAGACTCTTAATAAAGCGAATTCCCTCTTCCTGCGGCTCCCAAAACCGGTAGTTCAGGTCGATAATGAACGTTTTCCCGTCGATTTGGAATGTCCACTTACGCCCCTCAATCAAGGCCTCAACGGCGGTTGCCGCAGTCACATTGATACCGATGGCTTTCAGGGAGGTAGCAATTTTCTCCGGTAAACGCTTCTTATCCATAATTGGTATCAGTGGCGAAGTAAAATCTTGCAGATTAAACATCGCATCAAGCTCGGCTCGCAACAGGTCACGGTTGGAGTTTGGGTCGTCCTCGAACACAGTCAGAACCGGACCTGGCAAGTCGTATCGGCGTGTTATTAGTACCTGTTGTTTGGGGTCATCAACGAGCGGAATTCCGAAATCGATGTCGTCAGCAACTTCATCAACCGCATCGCCCGCACGCCAGAAGTTCAGTTGGATATTTTTACGCTTGAGATTGATTTCGTCGCCGTTCCGCTCAATCCGGTACGCATTAGTGAAACCTTCCACGAACACGCTAACAAAGTCAATTTTCGGATTCACGCCTGTCCAGATTGCAACGCCCCACACCCCTGAATTTGGGCCGCCGGAGACTGGTTTGATCGAGGCGGTAGAAAGCTGAACCGCGTCAAACAAAGGAATCCGTGAATCCTCGCGTTCCTGAATCTCTCGCGCTACAGCTGGATTGATCTCATCAGAATAAACTGCTTTCGAGTATTTGCGACTAATATCATCAACCACCCAACCTTCGAGAGTCAGTCGAGGCAGGAAATGTTGTTCTGCTGTTGAAATGTCTTTCCGCAGGTCCTTGGTCAGGTGTTCGAATTCAGGATTCTTTTTAACTTCTTCAAAGCTAAGACTTTTACCGAGGTTGCGGACGCGATAAACCATGTACCAGACGTTTTGAGGCGAGCCACCGACGGCAATATTTGCCTGCCGAAGTCCAGTGAACGCAAACTCATACTCCCATACGTCGCGAAAGAAGACCACGCGTTGAGCCAACCCGTGAAGCGTTTCCTTCGTCGATCTCATTTTTGGCTGATAGGGCTTGGTCACCAACTCCGGCATTTGAGTCGGAAGAGAGAACGTGTCTCGCGCGTTGAGCGCGGATGGAACCACCTTCAGCACACCTTCGGCCAGACTCCGCCCGCCGTTACCCGGATCAACTTGAGCAAAAGCGGTTGAGCACAATGCAATCAGAAGTCCGAGAGCCGAAGCCGTTTTCGGAATGAAAGCCGTTTTCAGAATGAAAGCCATTGGCGAAATAGTTCGCCGACACTGAGGGGCCATATCGAAACCAAAGAGTAACAGTTGCAAAAATGAATTTAGACAGCCTCGAATTATAGTTGCCTAAGTGTTTTATCGTAAGTTTTTTGGACTCACCGGCAGAATTACGACCATTTCCTGGGCAATTGTTGGGAAATCAAGTCGCTAAACTCTACCGGATGAATCGGTTATACAGCCTGCTTGCCGCTATCGTTCGGTTTCAGCCGTCAAACAGAACGAATACAGTCTAACTCCAGCCCCGCAGTGCTGTTCCAATACAAATGGAATGTGCATCGGTGTAAATCACCGTAGCAGCAAAAATGCGTCGGACGATGAGGTCGATGCAGTTTCCATCAATGGCAATTTTGGCAGTCCTTTGCGGGGACGGCTGCATCATCGTCAACAGCTTGCGCTTGCCGGTATCTCGCGTCCGTGAGATTGACCTCCCTCATTGCGCAGTCTTGACCGAAGCTCGTTGTGTCATTGACCGTTGGAGAATGGGTTCCAGTCACCACCGCCCATTGAACTTTCAAACACCAACGGCGTTCTCGGCCTGCAGAGTTCTTTCGGCACCGTCTCAGGCTAAAACACTACTGTTTTACTTGGCTTTTTTTCTCCCACTCAACCCTGAGGCATGGGGAATTTCTGCTAAACTATTTACCTACGATGAAGCACGTTACCAGAAAAAGGATAAAGTAATCATGATAAGACTAGAGATGGTTTTGGCTACTGCCCTTTTGGTACTTTTGCCAGTCGCAGTATCCGCTCAAACAGATCCGTCTAACTTTACGACTATCATTAACATTCCATCAACCTCTGATGGAAGTTCATTCAATGGCACCATCGGATCAGAGACGCAGTTAAATCTAAACGAAGGTGGTTCACTTTCAGGAGAAGCTGGGAGGAGTGATGGATTATCTATCAATGTGGAACTCAACGTACTTGGTGGACTAGTACATACAAATTATCAAGCTTGGCCAGGTAGCACAATCAATCTATCCGGTGGAACATTTGGAGGAGGGCTTTCTGTGCTTAGAGGCAGTAGGCTTTTTGTGTCTGGAGGGAACCTTGATGGTAATGTTCGCGGTCAAACGGGAAGTATAATTGAGGTTTCCGGCGGTACAGTTGGAAACAACTCAATAACGACGGGCGTCGCGAACGTGTCGGGAGGCGACGTTTCCCTTGCGCCAACTAATGGTGGCGTTGTGAATATTTCTGGCGGCATATGGTCAGGAGGATCATTTGATGGCGGCATTGCAAATATGACGGGTGGAATAATTCAGAGGAATTCAGAAATAGGACCGGGTGGCGTTTTGAACCTCCATGGAGGAACCGTTCGCAACGAGTTCTCGGTTCGTGGAGGGGAATTAAAGATACATGGTGCAGATTTTCGGCTGAATGGCGTATTAGTTGACGGGCTTGATACGCTCGACAATCAAATAATGTTTGCGTTGGGGGAAAACGACCTGCTAAGCGGCATACTATCGGACGGTGCACCGTTTGCCATCTCTCGTTGGAATAGCAGCCAGTTTGGTACAACGCCCATCACACTTGTTTCAGCTGACGCTCCAACGATCGGTCCGGCTCTGATTAAAGCATCGGTTGATCCTGTTCCTAGTGGTATTCGGCAAGGCCAAACGCTAGTAGTCGATCAGGGGGCGATAGTGCAGAATGACCTTGAACTCGGCTGGGGCAGTAATCTCATAATCGAGTCTGGCGGTACGGTAGAACAGCCATTTAGGCAGCGCATTAATGCGGTCAACTCAACCATTGACGTCAATGGTGGAACAAGTTCGTCAATGGACATACTTTTAGGCAGCACTTTAACCGTTAATCTTGGATCTGTCGTTGGTAGTGTCATCGCAGACAGTTCCAGCAGGGTCAATTTACTGGGCGGCGCAGCTTCCTTTGTCTCTGTAGTTGACAGCAGCGTTTTAGAAGTCTTTGGAGGTGAAATAGGTGGTGTATATGTTCGCAACTCTACGGTGAATTTTGCAGGCGGAGAGTCAACACAACGAGTACTCGTTGATGGAGATAGCTTACTAAACATGACTAACGGCAGCATCAGTGAACTACGAGTTTCCTCAAGTAGTACCTCAGAGATTTTAGGTGGTACGATTTTGGGTGAAGTGTTTGCAGGTACAGGAAGCACATTCAATATATCAGGAGGTATTTTTTTAGGAAACTTTGTAGCCAATAGTGAGAGCCAAATAAACTTGATGGGTACTCAATTTATTTTGGACGGCACTGACATCTCAGGATTGCTTACCTTGGACGTTCCTTTTGTGCTGAATGAACGTGATGTAAATTTAGTTGCTATTCTAAAGGATGGTGGAAGGTTTGATTACGATTTGAGCAGCGTTAGAAATCGAATTAATCCCAATCAGTTTAGCCCGAATAGCACGCTCACACTCACACGCGTTGCAAGCGTTCCGCTGCTGGGAGATGTTAATTTGAGCGGTGTCGTTGACTTCTTGGATATCCCAGCATTCATTGCAGTCTTGCAATCTGGTGTTTTCCAAGCCGAAGCGGATTGTGATGAAAGTGGAATGGTTGACTTCGGAGATATTCCAGCGTTCATCGCAATCTTAATTGCTTCATAAGGTAGATTAAAAGAGACGCACAATTCTCAAGCCCCTCACGAACGAAGAACCGGTGCGTAGAGGCCGATGCTTTCAAGCCGCGTCGGTGACCGAGACGAATGGCACTTAGTTATGATGAAGTGAGATAGCGAAAAAGGCCTCACTCGCC
>CAZDBE010000396.1:0-4635 GCA_964503675.1 uncultured Pirellulaceae bacterium
TGCTACAGTCCATCCAGCAGAATTTTTACAATCTTGAAGCCACGCTTCATTTTCCGCGGTTGCTTTATCTAATGTATCTTTGCACTTATCGCACTCAGATATTTCATCATCAGATGCACTTGCTCCCCCGCCCCCACTTTCATCATTATTTTCACCTGATGTTCCAGGAGGTTTAGTCGAGCCACCTGATTGTCCGGGTGGAGGTGGAGGTGGAGGTGGAGGCGGTGGCTGAGAATCATCACCCTCTCCACCGATCTGAACGTCGTGATCATTTAAGTAGCCATTTTCACCATCTACACCACAAGTGAATTCTATTTCGACGCTGCCATATTCAAGGATAACTACTGTGCCTTTAGACTTGCCTGAACATGCTTCATCAATATCATAAGAATCTTTTGCATAAATATTTGAGGAAAAAATTAAAGATAGAAGAGGTATAGATACGATTAATTTTACTATTGATATATTGCTCACTGAACGCCCCCCAGAAACATTTATTGTATTTTTCAACTACCTTAGTCTCGCTTCTAAAGAGTTGCAACTAATAATTAGATCAATGATAGTTTGGACGCAAAACTATTCATACATCTAAAGCATCATGAGTGATATAAATAATATCTATAGTTAATAATATTTCGTCGAAGACTTTCGACTGATAAACATAAAAAAGCCCCGCGAGTGCGAGGCTGATTTAGAAATAAATCAATTGATTTAGACTTTCTTTCGTGCGCCTACTAAACCAAGTAAGCCAGCACCCATTAAGAATAATGTTGAAGGTTCAGGGACTGATACTGTGTCATTAAATTGCACTGGTACAGTATCGCGGATTTCACGTGTCCAAGTGCCAATGCCCTGCCAAAATGGATAATTTTCATCGGTATAGAATGGGGTATTTTGATCTTCAACGGGTACTCGATTATCGTCATTTTCTGTAATAGCAGAATAAGTTACATTGAAAGTAGTGGCAAAGCCCTCAACGTTGGCTAAATCATAACTAACATAAGGAGGTCCAGAAAAAGAGCCGTTTGTTCCTGAAAAAATTCCTGTCGTAACATTTCCTAAACCATTGACTGGTATAAAACCACCAGTTACTAGTCCTTCAAAACCTGGTCCAAAAACAGCTAAATCACTAAAAAGTACTAAATTTTCAGATGGGTCTGATAAAACAGAAGCAGGAGTGCTAAATAACGGCGTGTAATCACCATTCGTTAAATCAAAGCCACCCCAAGATTGTGGTAGGAAGTTGATCCCATTAAATAGGGTAATACCAAAAGTTGCGCCTTGTGATGCAATAGGGTTTCCAAAAACATCGTTTGTGTTGCAACCCAACACACATGATCCACTGAAACTATAGGACCACTCGTACGGCACTTCAATAATGACCGCCTTTGCGTCTGCCATCACTAATGAAAAAGATAACGCAGTAAATAATGCGGGTAATAATAAAAGTTTTTTCATGAAATTAAGCCTCTACAAGCCAATAAGTTCTATTAAAATTTGATAAGAAGACACCATATACAATACTTGGCGTTATTAAATATCCATATAGTCAAATATGTGACGACTTTCTCAATACTTAAGTCACTGATGATCAAGAAATAATCTAATTAATTGTTCGCAAACAAATATTTAGTGTTTTTTGCATAACCTAGTGTCTCTTAATTAATGCATCCTTCTTTTGCTTCTGTACTTCTCTGATATATCTTGTAAGTTGTTTAGATATCAACTTGTAATCATCGACACTAATTACATTGTTTGATTTTTCATGAAACTTTGGAAATCCTTTAGGGTTTAGCACCCAAGGTGCATCATTTGAGTGATTTCTTTTATCTTTTATAAACCAACCTGGAAAAACTATTACTGTGCGCATAGGAAATACTCGGCCAGTTTTATCTGAGATAATTTTCCTAAGTGATTCCTGGTTAAACTTTGCTTGTTTTAATACATCTTTCTTTGATGCCGACCCAAGAACAAACACTTTATCGCTATCGTAAGTAATAGTTGCTTCGCCTCGCTTTGGCATGCTGTATGTTTTTGTTTCAATTACAAACACACCTTTTGTGGAAACTACAACATGATCAATATTATAATTATCACCAATTAGATCGTGGAATACCGAAACGGTTTCATTTCTAAGATTGTCCAGATATTGACCCACCAATCTTTCTCCATCTCTACCTAACTTAACGCGCTTTACTATAGTACGTGTATTATATAGCCCATATATACAGTATAAAATTGCTGGCAATACAATAATTGACAAGAGAAATGGAGAAGGCTTTGTCTCAAAGAACCAACGATACCATTCTTGTATGGTTATGCTCAGCCCTACGATGATAGTAAGAATATAAGGGACAATTTTGTTATCAAGCTCTTTATCAAGCTTCTCATCAAGTGATTGTCCAGGGAACCGCAGTGGTTCTCCTTTTAACGGAGATCTAGTATTTGTATTCATGCCAACCTTGCTTTTAATAATTCCATATAGAATCTAGCCAAGGCTAATGATCAGAGCAATATCGTTAAGAACCTGTGAGCTACCATTAAGCGGTTTACACGAATAATAATTTGATACTTTAAGACATTCAGTTTGTTCTGCTAAGCTTTAGTATAATTACAATCGCATCCTTCTCCCAAGGCAGGAAGTAAAGCAGGCCTTATATACCGACTATGCAGCCTTTCTGAAAATTACTTTAATACATGATTAATCATCTTCTCAACGTTATCTGATGCATTTTCCCATTCAATTTTTAGTTGCGGATTATTATTAGCAAATACTCTAAAGGTTTCATCTGCAAAACCTTGCCCAATAATTTCGACGCCATTGAAGTCTAATGTAACTTTTTTAAACTTATGCAAACCTACCGTTAATCTCTTTGCTTGTGAGCGTGAAACTAAATTATTACCGCCTAACATTGCGTCAACAACTTGAATAGTTGTGTTCGTGAGCTTTGGCTCATCATCTTCATTTAATTCAGTATGAATTCTGAAAACATCTTCTGCAGTTTTAGAACTATTATCCCAGTGCTTCATTAGTACATTTGTGCCATTAGGACTTAATGAATCCATTATCTGCTTATCAAATTTCTTTTCTTTAGGTTCAAATAAGCGACCCTCAGAACTGATACAAAACATGTCTAACATTCTAGACGTGAAGTAAATGCCCTCACCTGCATGATTATCAGGGTCAGAAGTAATCTCCTTACCTCCTTTCGATAACTGAAGCATTGCATCATCTATAGAATCTAAATTCTGGTCTTGCATAATTTTATTAAAGATCCCTACACCATCATCAGAAACTCGAACTAAACTATGATTAGTGTACTGCAATAGCGCTACTTCAATGATATTGGCTCCAGAATGATCTTTAACGTTGTTCACCATCTCAGTGATCGAATGATGCCAAACATACTCTGCATCTGCATTTATTGAAGAGAAAAACGGGTAAAACTCATCCGTATAAATTTTGTTCTCATCAATATTTAATGCGTCAGAGGTAAACGTATACTTATTAATGAGCGCTAACTCATAACGCTTAGCCTTTGTTTTCCCAAATGACACGAGCTTTTTAGACTTAACTAAATGGTCAATATGATAGTTAAGCGTGCTCTTCTTCAAGCCCGTCAAGTCCATCATGAAATTCACAATATCACTCGAATGACTCTCGATATTCTCAAGAATCAGCCTCTTAACCCGATCTCCTTTTTTTTCTGTCATATCTATTTTTCCGAAAAACTACATATTATTTTCCGAAAAACTATACTCTATTTTCCGAAAACTACTAGTTTATTTTCCGAAAATAACACGATATGGTTATTCATATGGAAAGAATCACTATCACCTTACTATTGCCTTACCGTTCGTCAGAACTACTCTCGTTTACTCAGAAAGATGCTTCAATGATGATTAGATAAATTGAGAGGCCAGACGACATGTCACAAACTAGATACTCGAGATCCAAGGCAGGAGCGTGCAACTAGCTCTACAAACCGTTGATGTACTTGAACCCACCACCTTTGCATCAATGGGCCTTGGGTTACTAGGTCTTGAGTCCACACGAAGAAAATGAGTACAGTAAAGCAAGTTTCGATTGTGGAGAAATTTGCTATCTTGATCGGTAAAGCCTTCGTTGCAGTGTTGGTATTCTTCACCGTGATCTGGCCTGCTTCTGCTGTGCTACATATTGTAACCGGACTCATTAGTGAGTTCGGTGTGTACGCATTAGAAAGATTAGGGTTCTTATAACGAGCGTAGGTAAACAAGTTAATGTATTACATTAACCACAACTCCGGTTTTTCTCCCGGTTTTTTAAAATTGAAAGTGTAAATATAAACGGTAAATAATGTTGTAAGTGTTTGTTTTAAATGGTGCCCGGGGCCGGACTCGAACCGGCACGTACTATTAATACGAGGGATTTTAAGTCCCTTGCGTCTACCAATTTCGCCACCCGGGCATAACGGAGTGGTCTTTAAGAACTAATTATAATTTTAGTCCCACCAGTGCTTCGCACTGGACTTGCTACCGCTATCGACATCCTCGGCAACTGCTCCTGCGTTGCTCTACCTCCTACCTCCATGTAATCGTGTCTCTCGCGGCACTTGTGTATCCATACACATCGTACCAATTTCGCCACCCGGG
>CAZDBE010000397.1:0-4612 GCA_964503675.1 uncultured Pirellulaceae bacterium
AACTGGCCGAGGGTTTGGCGTCACCGCAGAAGTAAAGAGTCGTATTTTGCTCGGAGAAATCGGGCCATTTCGTGGAGCGCGATCATCTTCTCCACTACAATGTCTGCATGACTAAGAACGACCTCCATCCCATCGAAGCCTCCGAGATTCACGCGCGACGAGAGCGCGTCTTCTTGGTCTTGGCCGGCCTGTTTCTCGGCTCGATGACGATGTTGAATATTCTCGGCATCAGTCGCTTCATCCACCTCTATACGCTGGATTGGATGACGGCCGATGGCATTTCGTTTCCACTAACATTCACGATCGCCGTCGGCGTGCTGCCCTACCCAATTACGTTCCTCTGCACGGATTTCATTGGTGAATTCTACGGTCGCCGCCGGGCCAATTGGGTCGTGATGGTTGGGCTGATGCTAAATATCTGGGTGGTTTTCATCCTGTGGCTGGGCGGGGTTTTGCCGGGATTCGAACAGGTCGTTGACGGCCAGCCCATCGACGCTGATGGCAACACGCCACCTTTTTTTGCTATTCGCTCGATGGCGTTTGGCGCTGTTGGAGCCTCAATGATCGCGTACCTCGCGGCACAGTTGTGCGATGTGTACCTGTTTCATTTTTGGAAACGGATCACATCCGGAAAGCATTTGTGGCTGCGGAACAACGGATCGACGCTAGTCAGTCAACTGGTCGACACCACGGCCGTGATCCTGATTACATACCTGTTCGTCAAGAATGGTCTGCCGCTAAAAGAAGGTGTAGCCGACTGGATTGAGCTGAGCGTATTTATCGGCACCGGATATCTGGTAAAAATGCTGATTGCTCTAATCGACACGATCCCGTTCTATATTGGAGTCGCTTGGCTGAAGAAGTATCTTGAATTCGATCCGGCAGAACAACTTTGAAAACAGATGGTTCAGATGATTCTCTAGCGGACCAAACGTATGACGTTTTTAGACAGAAGTTCGCAATGGTCGCAAAGAGTCTACCCCAACTCCAAACAACTCGATTAACACATTCCTTTCTTTGCGTCCTTCGCGACCTTCTATAAAACTCCCTTCGCCAATCAAACACCGCTGTGAACCTGCACAAACTCGTTCGCAGAGAATCAAACTCGCTTCACTCTCGCAAACTCCGATGCGCCGATGCCATAATGAGCAGGCTTGAGCGTGTAATTCTCCTCCAACCATGCCTCCATCTGGCCAACACGTTCTAGGTCCGGCGTCCGTGAGGCGAGTGAAAGCGTCTTACCAGTAACGACTTGGCGAAGCTCATGATCTTCGACCACTAGCTCTCCACCTTTCAATACGTACCGCGGCACCGAGAACATGGTCTCGTAGTTCGCGTCAGGAGTATAGATGGTGATGTCGGCATCAGCGCCTGGTCCAAGGTGCCCCTTGGCCGTCAATCCAAGAATTTTGGCCGGTCCGCTGCGTGTAATAATCGCGATGTCATATAGCGAATACTCGCGATCCAAATCTGCCAACGACGTGTGATCCAAAACTTTTTGATTGACGGTCGCCAGTTTTTCCTGTCGGTACTGACGGTCCATCAACAGACGAATGATCTGCGGATACGCCATGAAGCTACCACCATTAGGATGATCGGTGCTCATCGCGACCTGCCAGGGATCGTCCACCATCAAATACCACTCGAGGCCAATCGCCCATTGCAATGCATGGACGAAGTTCTTGTCTTTGTAGTTGATCGGGGAAACACCGCAGCCCGACTCCAATTCCGTATCCGAGCTGTACCACTTCGTGCCATTAATCTGTTGCAGAAAGTATCCCAGTGGTCCGTCGCCGGTCATGCTGGTGGTAGGACCAAACATTACTTGCCCAACATCGACGGTGATGTTGGGATGAGCATTTACAAATTCCGCCAGCGGCGCAACCTTAGAACACAACGACTCTTCCTCAGCACCGCCACCGCCATAGCTGTGAAACTGAATGTGAGCCAAGTGACATCGCTGCTGCCCGAGCGTTTTCATCGTTTCTAACGTCGTAGTCCAGTTGCCTGGCAAGCCCAGATTGTTGGTATGAATATGGACTGGATGAGGTAACCCCAATCGGTTGCTTGAGCGCGTGATTTGTTCAAGGATCTGCCGAGGCGTCGTATTAAAACCATCAATGGTCTGATCAAGGTCCGTCGCATTGCCAGTGCGTTTCTGCTTCCACAGCTCCACGCCGCCGGGATTCACGATCTTGGGAGCGTAGGCACCGACCTTATGTAGCAACCAACCAAGAAACGAATCCAGTTTCGCAGGATCATCATCCGCGATCGCCTGCATGGCGAAATGGTTATTTCCAATCAGGGTATAGAAACCAGTATCGACATTGGGAATGTGGTTGAATTCGTGGTGAACATGTCTCGCCGCCATGGGCGAAATCGCCGCGTCGAAGCAAGTGGTGTACCCCAAACCGATGTACTTGTAACCGGTGGTAAAGATCGTTGGGACACTTCCCATCGCGCCGCTGTGAAAAACGGTCCGGTCCAACTCGCGTTTTTGGACTTCCTGCCCGGCATACTGCTCCGGCTGCATCATGCGCCCAACGTTGACTTTGGGACCGGCGACGTGGCAGTGCATGTCCACACCGCCGGGCATCACGACCATCCCCTCTGCATCGATCGTACGCACGTTGTCGGCGGAGGTTGATTCAGGGGCCTCGATCACTTGGCCTGCAGCGACCCAGATATCCTTGCGCAGACCATCGACACCGTTGGCCGGGTCGTAGACTGTCCCTCCTGCAAGTTTAATGTAGTCCAACTGAGCTGACTCCAAGACGAATGGTCTAAAACATCATTTTCATTTGCCACCCCGAACACTTCAAGCGGTGGATTGAACCAAGTTCCGTGAAGACTAAAGGCAGAACGGAGCAAAGCACAAAAAAAACGCAGCCGACCTTGCTAAAAAGGCCGACTGCGTGCTCGTTCGTAGTTTGTAACTAGCGACTATTCCTCAGACACAGCTCTTGGGTCAAATTCACAGTCCTCAAACCAACGATCCGCCGGTGTTTCCCATGCCGCAACATCTTCGGCCACTCCCGTCCAACCGCCACCTACTTCAGCGGCAATCGACTGCCGCATCTCGTTAATTGAATCGAGAACTTGCAAATAGCTAAAAATAGGGTCGTGGCTCATAAGATTCTCCGCAGCGTGATAAGACAAATGTTTGCAGGAGCTTTATCGGCTCGGCATCTGAAACATAGGTCACTAATCCAGCCTAGGCGGACGTTTTTTTGAGTTTTCTCCCTTTCAAAAACCACTCAGGCTTCCGACCAATATCGGATTAAAGCCCGTATTTGCTGCATTTGGATAATCACAACCCCTGTTCGAAGGATTTGGATGCCTACTCCTCTAAACCTTTGAGGGCCTCTGCGAACCCTTCAGGACGAGGAATCGCCAGAACGACACTGTCGCCATCACGCACTGCTTCCAACGACTTGAGAATACCTTCAGCCATCGTCCCCAGCTCTTCAGACTGCTGCTTGAGCCCCTGAACGGCTTGCGTTCCAAACATCTGACCGAATCCAACTAACGTATTGAGTCCGCCTTCGAGGTCCTCGGCTTCCGATTCAGATTTTCCGGTAGTGCCAATAGTCAGCAGGTTTTCGCCTTCAAAATCCATGCTGATTCGCAGGTCTGATGCGGCACTGAGCAAATCAATGAAGGGAGCAAAATTTGGCGGAGCAGACTCTTTACCCTGTGCAACGGCCGCCTCAATCAAGCTCGAAGCACCTTCCAAGTCGATTGCCAGACGGACAGCGTCATCTGGAGACTTCTGCCAAGCCGCTGTCAGCCCATCGGTGAATACTTTGCGATCGGCGCGCGTGATGTAAGCGGTCGTGCCAAACTCAATCGTTGTGTCGTTGACCTTAGTGGCCATGATGTTTTCTGGTGCATCTTCCTCGTTGGGTTTGTAGTAGGTCTTGCCACCCATTTCGACCACTTCCGACTTCTCCATGAGCTTTTCCATAGCCTCGTTCAGCGACGCGGCATCTTCCATCTCAATTCTTGAAAAGAATTCAACCGGAAGCGGACCTTCTCCCTTGAAGCCTTGAATTTCACTGATATCCTCCGGAGCACTTGCGGCACCGAAGACGCGAACGATCTTGTCAGGATTGGGCATGTCATCTGATGACGGTTTAGCCGATTTGATCTTCTCAGCGATCTTCAGAGACTTGGCCGCATCGCTGGACTTCAGTTTGTCAAAACGAAAATCAAAGACGAGTACCGCCTTTTGACTTTCTTCGAGTTGATTTGACTGCGCATTGACAGCTGGTGCTGCAATTAAACTAACTAGGCCGATCATCAGCGCAGAAAATAAAATAGTTCTCATCGTTTATCCTTGAGTAGCGTTTGATTTCTTGTTTTAAAAATGTCTGTATGATGTTGGAAGTGCCTAATGGTCTGGCAAAAACTAATTCTAGTATTAACCGTTTTGACTTTGACAAACCACACGAGTACTAACCCTTGATCTATGCGGAAAGTTTCTGCTGGACAATGGATTTTGCTTTTTCGAGAGCTTCAGGTAGTTTTTCCGGGAGTTTTCCGCCAGCCTGAGCCAGATCGGGTTTTCCGCCGCCTCCGCCGCCAACAATGGGTGCAATTTCTTTGACGA
>CAZDBE010000398.1:0-4596 GCA_964503675.1 uncultured Pirellulaceae bacterium
CAAGTTTTGTGCTGCCATTGTGAATTACATTAGTAACAATTGGTTCAGACCAAGTCTGTGCCAACTCAGCAAATGCACCACTACTGCCACCACCCTTTATGGACCACATCAAAGATGGGTTTTGAGGATCCGTAACATCCATCGCATAGTAGTTCATACCGCCACGACGCATACCAAAGAACAAGTATTTTGATCCTGCGGTATTTGTTGCACCACCGACTTGGAAAAGGGTCATCGGTCCATCTAATCCATAAACTTTGGGACCAACAATGTTTTTGCGTAAAGTATCAAGGTTATCTAACAAGTCGCTTGGCATGTACGAAAATAGTTCATTACCACCAGTTGCAGAGGTATTACCGGTTACATCAATCGCATGCAAATAGCCTTCATTTGTCATGAAATACACCACTCGCTTAATAGACCCAGTATAGTTAGCCACAATTGGATCAGTATGCAATGCATCACCCACGAAATTACGCGCATCGTTTGTGGCGCCATCAGCATCCTCATCGTCAACATCTACACCACGTGCCCAGTTAATTAAATCTTGTAGATCTGTTGCGGGTGCACTCGTGAAACCAAACAATGTGGGATTTCCTGTTAATGCAGTATTGGCTGCATCAAAACTAATCAATGACCCTGCACCATCATCGGTTTTCACGTTTCGCGTAGCTGGATTTAATAAACCCGCAACACCACCTAACCCGACATCGCCACCATCCGCTGAGTTAGTCCAATAACTTCTGCTTGAAGCACTGAAATCTCCCGCGGGGGTAAACACTGGATTATTACCTAATCCGACCAATACACCATTTGGATCTAATGTATAGCCTTTTAAATTTCCTGGCCAACGGGGTTGATTCGGTTCAGCGGTAAACATCGGCACATAAACTTCATCACGACTGGAACCAAGCGTGCTTAAATCGATGGTATTGCCTACTCGGGCAATAGTGCGTGACTTCTTCACAATTGCGGAAACAATACTCTGTAAATCCGTTACTAGTGTTGCAGGATTTGCAGCATCGATGTATGAGCCATTTCCTTTATCAGCAATAAGCTCTAAATATTTACGGGTATCAGAGCCTGTGGGTAATTGAATACCGACAGTGTAAGTATTCACAAACTGGTCGCCCGTCTCAGATGTACTTTGATCTTCATTAGCCAAAAACTCGGCAATATCAGGACCGCATAATCCATGATTTAAAATTGCTGGATTGGTAATACCTTCACTCGCAAGGTTAGTGCAGTAATTGGCAAAGTCATCATTTCCATTATTCATTATTTCGGTTGCATCGTCTTTACTTACATTTCTTGATGGCGCGCCATCAGTAAGCATAATGATGTAATTGGCAGTACAGGCAGTATTGATAGGGCTGACATATTTAGGTGTACCTACAAATTTGCCATATGTTTTATGATTACACCGATAGAACCCTTGTCTCGCGGGCGGCGTGTATAGAACTTCTGCTACGGGGCAACTGTATGGCCCCCAAGTTGCGCACTCATCATTATCGTTAGCTTTTGTACTCGTACCACTTTCTGAATAAGTGGTACATGATCTTGTCTGATTTACTGGACATACATCATAAGGAGTGCCAGCTGGCTGTGCTTCAACCCTTGTGCAACTCGATGTAAAGGGTGCCGGTTGAAATACATTAGCCGCGACACATTGTGTTCCACCCGGTGCATTACCTGCACCAAATGCATCCGTCCAACATGTCGAACCGGCTAACACTACACTTGGATCCCAACCACCACCTGTGTAAGACAAAGGATTAGCGGCGGAGCGATGGTAGCCCTGTGAAACAGGTGTAGGTGCAGGGATGGGGTATCCTACTTCAGGTGCACTTTTATTACCAAGTTGATCATTGGCATAGTAATTACGCACATCGTCCCAAGGGCCAGGTCTAAATTTTCCACGGTGTACATTTTCACCACGAAAGTAGCGCATAGCTTCGTAATAAGTATCTACAGTTGGTGTATCACCTTTTTCCTTATAACCATCACTTAATCTTGTTAAAAATTCACCTACCGTTTCTGTAGCGCTTGCTACTCCAGACTCTATAGGTTTAATCTCTGCATTGATATCAGTAACAGGAAAATCTATACCACTGCCACCCCAGTAACCTAAGTTCATTATACCAACATTCAATGAGGTGTAAGTATCCCCAAGAACCGTCCCTAGAGCATCTTTTAGATGTTGCATTCGTGTTTTACCACCCACTGAATGTTTCATACTTTCTGATGTATCAACAATGAACAATACATTCGGCACGGTTTGTGTGCGGTTATAAATCTCAATGTCTTCTGCAAATAGATGCGAAAAACTGCTTATAAATACCACAGCACTTATCAATGTACTTAAACTTAATTTCCGTATTAATGTTTTCATAACGTCCAACTCACTTTAATAATTTATATCTATTAATTAATTTTTTTATATCTATGGCACTTGCATACAATAAGCTGTATCAAAAGGCATACCTGCACCTATCATCGGTCTGGCACCTCGGCGTAAATGTTGTTGTTGTGAACCCAAAGCACTTACAATGCCCTGACCTCTCACATCAAAAACCTGGTCCATATCACAGGGCCCAGCCATGCCATTACAAAAACCCGAACCTGCTGGCAACTCTTCACCGCAAAATTGAATACTGGCATCGGCTTGAACGGATAGTGATGCACCACTCTTAATCGCCACGTTGTAACTGTTTGCAGCGGGATCAAAATACCAGTTCGTCGCAGTCACTGCCGGCACTACGGCTGGGATATTAAAATTGTCACGAATAGCAGACTCAGCAGCTTGAAAACTAAGGCTTTGGAACTGATGGTTTGCAGTCATGCGCTCATTTGAAGTCGTGCCACTCATAGCCGTCACACCCACCATAGTAATGACTAACAGCATGAGTAAACCTATTACCAGCACTACACCCGACTGTTTATGCTTTGTGTTGTACTCGTTCATGTTGATACCTCTCTCGAATCCTTAAATAATCGACTTATTTTTATTACGCAACGGAATTGTTGTGGTGAATACTCGTCGTGGTGTTCGGTCATTAGCTGCGGTGTAAGGGCGGTTTAACAGGTTATAGGTAAAGGCTTGTGCTTGATCAAGCACATTCGCTTGACCTTGCACTAACACGGCCACTCTAACTGAAACCACATTATCCCAATCTGCACCGACACCACTTGCAGTACCTGCTTCCACACCAGCTGAATCTACATAGCTGTTGGCCACACCATCTGCCGTTGTGTCTACGCCATACAAAACCTGCATGGATTCCACACCATCCACCAAGGGTGCACCGTTACATAAAAGTTGTGAATTACCAGTAGTGCCATCAACCCCAATTGTGAAGGTATTCGTAGTAACGGGAACACCACTGACCAAGGGTGCAGCTACATTAAGACAATCTACTGCTGATCGAAATTGTACTGAAATACTGTCACTGCTATTGGTACCGGTATCATTAACTGGCAAGGTTGGGAACGCATCAACACTAGATTGTCTGGGATAACCTGCTTGCAAAATATGTTCACGTAAGAAATATACCGCAAAGCGACCATTTTCTTGTAACAAGCTGTACGAGTCTAAAAAGCGATAGGTGTCTTTATTGCTTACGTACATACTAGTCGTGACAAGCATCACAACTAAAGAAAGCACCAATGCAATCATCAACTCGACGATGGATAAACCGCGTTGTTTGTTCTGTGAATTTTGTGAATATAGTTTCATAACATTTATAAAATTCTGGAATTAACCTGAACTTGCAAAGGCAATGCTGTAGGGTCGTCTTTCTCATCAGGATCTTGCCAGGTAATCGTAACCGTACGTGTATCATCACCCTCACATGCCGGTGCCACACCCGGGCTACTGTCTGTGCACTCAATCGCAACCGACCCACCGGGTAATAAATTTTCAACGCCACCTACCAAACCACTACCGTTTATGAATTGCCCACAGCGGGTTCTAAAGAAATCAAGTTGTGCAAGTTCAGTCACGCTACAAGTACTCGCACCCGCACAGTCTGGTGCAGCATTGGTCGGGTGTGCTGGGTCATTAGTGACAGCACTGCAGTTTAACGCTGCATTGACTTCTGCATCGGCATAGTCACCATTGGCGACGCCATCGGTATTCGCATGCATACGTTCAATGAGCTCATTTGCAAACATGGTAGCTTGACTACGCGCATATGAGTCATGGCTATAACGCATTCCAAAAGCTTGCATACCTGCAATACCGAGTAAGCCAATGGATAAAACCACCACGGTGACAAGAATTTCAATCAACGATAGTCCTGCCATACTGCGTATTTTTGCAGCATTAGATTTGTTTGTATGTTGACGAGTGAAATTCATAAGCTAATATTGATCGTTATTCTTATGGGCATGAAGCTAAACCACCTCGAGTGGTTTGCACATGACCAGTGGGTGAAACTGCAATTTGACGTCCTTCACTAACATCTGGGTTATTACCTGAACATAAGCGAAAGGTACCCGCGGATGCAGTTTGCAAACCTGTTGCCTCATACGTAATACGCGTATCAAAACCACCAGCAGATCGCAATGTGTTGCCACCTACCAAACCTTGGTTAC
>CAZDBE010000399.1:0-4584 GCA_964503675.1 uncultured Pirellulaceae bacterium
TTGAACTGTGCTTGTGGAAAGCAGAACTGCCGCAAAGTCTCTGGTTTTTTCAAACACGGATGGACACAGATGAACACCGATTTGGGCGCAACATCATTGTTTAACCGTGTCCATCGGTGGTTCAATTCTTTACTTCACGACATTTCTTAGGTCGTTGAATACTCCGGCTTCGGTACTGTCGCCGTAGGGCTCGAAGGAGCGACCGATCTGTGATCCGCCGTGAAAACACGTTCGAAGGCGTCTTGATGGATTGTCGACTTACTCGACGATCGAAATGGAACCTCGATATCCATGCCGGATTGCCTGACGATTTCAACACACAGCGTTTCCAGTTGAGCGACGTTGTTGGAGAAATTTTTGGCGAATTGTCCGTTGCTCATCTGCTCCAGTAAACGCGAATTCGATTCGCGCACAATTGGGACTTGGGAGATGTCGATGCAGCCGCCTGCTTCGGCACGCGCGGTGGCGTCGTGCCATTGACTGAAAAATTCTTGCATGAAGTGGTTCAATTTTCCCAGCCGCGAAAGCTTGGTCATGTTCCGCAAATACATGGTCTGATTACACATTTGGTCGTGCATGAAAATATTGCCCGTGATCGACCAGTACATCATGTAGTCCCACATAATCTTGACTGGCATCACAACTGGATTGCCAAAGATGCGGTACTGATTCAGGTACGCGGTCGACGTCCCGTAGTAAAACTTCTTGAAGATCTTGTCATAAGAGAACGCTCGCAAGCGAAATCCCTTACCCGCCAGATCCCGCCGGATCAGGTCCGTCAAAAAAGTATTAGAGAACGCGATAAAATCACTGCCGGGTGAATAGAACGGGTCGTGGAAGAATCCGGCCTCGCCCGTAATCCCCCAGCGCTGGCCGGAGAATACTTGTTTGCACTCCACCGAGTAATGTTTGATCGCGCGGAAGTCTTGCACGTTGTCCAAATTGGCTTTCACGGCATCAGCACACTGCGGCTCGTGTTTCTCCAGCCAGCCAATCGCTTTCTCCATCGAGTTGAAATCACTCAGGCTATGAAACTCTTCGGCGGCAACAATGCCCAGCGACGTTGATCCTGAAGCCAGTGGAATCATCCACACCCAATAGCCTTGGCCCATGAGGTGGTTGGTGCTGTACCATCGTGCCAGTTTTCCATCGTGCCCTTGGTGCCACTGTGCGTCGTCAGACCAATCGTCGATCTTGATGTGCTTGCTGATGCGGAACCAAGCGGCATTGGCAATGTGGGGCGATTCCTTTTGCAGGTCGAGTTGCCGTTTCAAAAACGCGCGTCGTCCGCTGGCATCAACCACCCATTTGCTGCGGATCGTTTCTGGTTTTCCGTCCCATTTGTAGTCGACCTCATGCAATTGCCCCGATTTACCAAGACGAATTTTTTCGATTTTGGCCGCATCTAGAAAATCGATTCCATTCTCCAGGCACTGATCGGCCAGATGGTTTTCGAACCGACCGCGATCTAATTGGTAACTGGGTGCAGGAGCGTAGACCTTACCACCAAGTTCCAGACGGTCCTCGATTTTTGAATTGTCGCCGGCGGGAAAGAAAAATCGCAGGCCAAGTTTGGGCAGTTGGTCGTTGAGAATATGGTCTCTGAGGCCCAACACTCTTGAAAAGTAATGGGCGGCGACTTCGACGGTGGATTCGCCAACTTTATGCGCTGCCTCGTCGACGGGGTGGACGCGTTTCTCAAGAACGGTGACTTGGGCCGCGGGCGATTGCTGACGAATTTGCAGCGCTAGAGAGAGCCCTGCAAGGCCGCCGCCAAGGATCGTGACATCGGATTGATCGTGTTTCATGATGCTAAATCTTCAGGGCTGAAAAAATTCCACACAAATGATTCTTCTCTGGAGCCGTATCTACCATGGCATCCGGCAAACCAGTTTTTAATTCTGGCTGGTACTGCATGACACGTTGCGAGATCTCACACATTAGGTCTCGGCAGATTCGCACGTTGCCAAAGAAGCGTTTCCGCAAATCGGCGTCGCTCAGTTTTTCTGTCAGCTCGCGGTTCATCCGTGTCATGACTTCGATTTCGTTTTGATCGACGAATGCCGCGTCGGCATGGTCTGTTTTTTCGATCTCATACCAGTGCCGGAAAAAATCCTGCATTTTCAAGTTCATGTCCCGCATCTCTTCTACGCCTTTGGACAGCGACTGGATAAAGAGCGGGTCGGTCAGTTTTTCATTGAAGTACAACAGTGCTGGGAATCCCCAGTAGATCGCATAGTCCCAAACAAACTTGAGCGCCATGATGCGCGGGTTGCCGAAGATCGGATACTGATTGCGATAGGTCAGGAGATTGTTTTGGAACAACGTTAGGAAAACGCTTTGCAGTGTTGGTGCAAGTTGCTCGATCGGTTTGCCAGCCAGATCCTCATCGATCAGTTTGGCGATCATCGTGTTACCGATCGCAATGAAATCGCTGCCGGGTGAGTAGAACGGGTCCAACAGAGCCGCTGCCTCACCGGTTAAACCCCATCGATCGGACGAGAATACCTGTTTTGCTCCGCGCGAAATCTTTTTAACGGCCAGAAAGTCCTGGACGCTTTCCCGATGCGGCTCTATCGCGTCGGCACATTCGGGTTCATGCTTCCGTAGCCACGCCATCGATTTTTCAAAGCTATTGAAGTCCTGTAAGGGATGGATATCTGGATCGGCTACGATGCCGATGCTGGTCGAACCTGTGGCCAGCGGAATCAGCCACACCCAGTAGCCTTCTCCCATCAAGTGATTTGTGCTCAGCCACCGCCGAGGGACTTTGCCGATCGCCGATTGCCATTGCGGATCGTCACACCATGAGTCGACTTGAATATTGGATTCGATGCGAAACCAAGACGCGTTGATGTCGTGGTTTAGATCCTCTGCAAGATCCAGTTGACGTTTGAGGAAACTGGCGCGACCGCTGGCATCGACAACCCAACGACTGGTTAGGGCATGCTCGACGCCTCCGCGTTTGAAAGTGATGGTATGCTGTTCTTGCTGGCCAGTGCTATCTGAGGCCGTCAGTTCAATTTGTCTGACGCGACAACCAGAGAGAATCGTGGCCCCATTTCTTCCAGCGTGATCGGCCAAATAGTTTTCTAATCGGCCGCGATCGACTTGGTAGCTGGGTGCTGAGAAAAACTCGCTACCGCCGACCTCGGTTCCCTCTGCCATCGATTGGTGAGGCGATTTAAAGAAGAATCGCAAACCAAATTTTGGTAACTGCTGGTCGACCAGATGCTTCTTGAGTTGTAGTTCTTCGCCGAAATAATGAGCCCCAATCTCGACGGTGGACTCACCGACTTTGTGTG
Organism: uncultured Pirellulaceae bacterium; assembly: GCA_964503675.1. GTDB lineage: Bacteria > Planctomycetota > Planctomycetia > Pirellulales > Pirellulaceae > Mariniblastus. The sequence continues at coordinate 3,306 of CAZDBE010000399.1, forward strand.
TGGTTTCGCTGACGGGAAAACTACGTTTCTCGATCACGGCAATTCGCAGTTGCGGATGCTTCATCAGCAGCTGGCGGGCTAGTGTCAGCCCAGCCAGACCGCCGCCAAGAATGGCGACATCGTATTGGTGATTTTCAGCAATCATCGTAGGAGTTTTCAGTTTTCGGTTGGCGTTGGTTGACTATGATCTGCGATCTCGGTGATCCAGTACCGTTTCTTGTTCAATGGGTAGCCTGGCAAATCAATTTTCTTTCGTCGTTGGTCGGAAAACATATTGCTTAGGTTCAGCGGGACACCGCCACTATAGAGATTTGCGGCGACAACCAAGATGTCATTGTGTGCGGATTGTGAGTGAGAATCGCTGCGGAGAATTGTCGCACCTGAGGCCAATTTGGCTGCCAACGGGCTCTCATCTGAAGAAGTTGGGGCAACAGCTAGGACAAAATGGCTCTCTATTTCTCCAACTGCCGCCAGCGTTCTTTCGATGTCGGTTTTGCCGCACCCGTGCAAGCAGTGGTCTCGCCAGTAACTTCCGCCTAGCGATTTGTAGACAGGAACTGTGGTGCCGGTAACGCTGCAGATCAAAGTTCGATTCGGCGGGTAAAAGTTCAACTGATCCGCGTAAGCTTCGAACGCGTCCAACATCTGGGTTATTTCATCGTCAGTTGCATCGGCGTTTTTCTTTTTGAGCGTCGCTTCTCTAGCCGTCACGAGAGTCGCGGCCTCAAGGAAACATAATCCGCCGGCCGAACACGCAGCAAGGTATTGGCCGACGCCCGTTCCGGCAACGCAGTCCGGTTCGATGCCAAAGTAGTGCCAAAGTTTGACCAAGCTGGCTTGCAGTGCGAACGAGGTAACTTCACTATCGACGGCGTCCTTGTCAAATTCACTTTCACCCGCGATTTTCTTCCAGTCTTCGGAAACTGAAAACTGGCTCAATCGTTGGTCCAGTTCGGCGACAAAATCCTTCACGACTGGATGTCGCTGCGAAAGTTGGGCCAGTGCTTGGGTGGCACCTTCGGTTGAGCCACTGAACCAAAAAGCGACTTTCGGATTCTTGGTGAAGCTGCCTCCCTTTTCGGCTAACGCTTCCATTTGCCTCCGCAGCTGAACCGCGGCGTCTTGACCGTTCGAGGCCACCACCGCAATGCGATGATCGAATTGTCGGCGGCCAACTGCACTACTGTAACAAACGTCAGCAAAGTCCGCGTCAAAATTCTGCTCTAGGAAGCTTTCGAATTGATCGACAACGCGCTTCAGTCCCGTGCTGTCTTTGCCG
>CAZDBE010000400.1:0-896 GCA_964503675.1 uncultured Pirellulaceae bacterium
GTGTATCGCTCAATCCGCGTCGGCAGTGGAATCGGCCCATGCACTTCAGAGTGCGTGCGCTTTGCTGTTTCCACGATTTCCTGTGCACTTTGATCAAGTGCAGAGTGGTCGTATGCTTCCATACGAATGCGAATTACTTCTTTTGCACTAGCCACCCAAGGACCCTCAACAACATTGTTATATTTTCAAACTTCATCACGACCTCTTTATAGACGCCCACACAGTTAAACCCTGTGTTTTTGGCCCAACACTCAGCTGTATGAGATACACAGCTTCGCTAAAATGGGAGTTGGACATTTAAAGAAATCTTCCCCTGCATCGAGCAGAAGAACCGCAAAATTTATTGACGCAGCGGGCAATCGTCAACCGCAAAAACTCAGAAACCCTTCCGTTTTCAAAAACAGGTGGATCTGAGCCTCATTGAGCGGTCTGGTTGGCATGTTTGGGACCTCGCCGCTATCATGCCGACACCAACCGCACCGAATCAACACAGCCGCAATTGCTGTCATCAATAAGTGGATAGCTTCGACAATTCCGAGCGGCTTGTTTAGTGGGAAACCGAGTAAAAGAGCTAGATTTTGAGTTTTAGCTCGTCAAGCCTTGTGCGTGATGTTGGCCGCCGCCCTCCATTGCCTCGCTGCTAAGAGGCCGCAAGCATGAAGCCCACAGTGGGCGTCGGAGAACGGCCAGATTCCGCTGACCACGATCGATCGCATCGCCATTTGGAAAAAAACGGCCACCTATTTCCGGAGTTCCCTTGATCCATAGGTTTGCCTTCAGGATCACAATGCCGGATCCTACTCTATATAACTCTGCCGAGAGGTCATGTGGAGCAACCAGCCACCTAAAATTACAATCCACTACTTCATCATTTTCGACTTTTTATTATTTTTGGT
>CAZDBE010000400.1:906-4514 GCA_964503675.1 uncultured Pirellulaceae bacterium
GATTTATATCATACTACTCGAATATATTTTGCCTTCCACAAAAGCAATCGGCTGGGTTTGTTGTCGTTCAGAACTGATTCATCAACCCGGCGAATTTCCGGTCGTTAAAGACACCAGAGGATAGCTCCATTAACGCTCAACAAATCATCATACGCTCCGCATTTTGCTTGCTAGGTTTGCTCGGACCAACTGTGTTTGCCTCTCCGGTTGCCGCCCAAGTTTTTGACTTGGGGCCGTCTGACCCAAGTTTGTTTGACACGGTTATCGACGTGCCGCCAGCTCCAAACTTTGGCGCTACATCAGGCGACCCTACCAGTATTGGAGGCGCTGGTTCAACCATTCAGCTGAACGTTTTTGGTGGCGGCTCTGCAGGCACTGCCTTCGGGGCCTTCGACGCCCTATCCGGCAGTGAGATCAACATCAGCGACGGCAGCCTAGGCTCTGCCTTCCGTGCTAATTCAGGCAGCGAGGTAAATATCAGCGGCGGAACTGTGGGCGATCGCTTCGAAGCCTTATCCGGCAGCGTGGTTAATATTAGCGGTGGCTCGGTAGGCCAATTCTTCGACGCCGAATCTGGCAGCCAAGTAAATATCAGCGGCGGCACCATAGGCCGAGCCTTCGACGCAGAGTCTGGCAGCGAGGTAAATATCAGCGGCGGCTCCTTTGGCTTTGGTTTTACCGCTGACACTGGCAGCACGGTAAACATCGCCGACGGCGAATTCTCTGGATTCCAGCTAAGCGGTGGCGTGGTGAATATTAGTGGCGGTTCACTAGGCCTTGAGTTCCGATCTTTCGCCGGGGGTAGCGTGCTAAACTTTAGTGGCGGATCCATAGGCGAGTTCTCCAACCTCAGTGGCACCGAGATAAATATCAGTGGCGGCTCCATAGAGGGTGACTTCCGCGTCGGAAACAGCGTGGTGAATGTCAGCGGTGGCGCTACGGGTAGAATCGTCAGCACCGGGGGCAGCGTCAGCGTCAGCGGAGGCAACGTAGGCTTCATCAGCAACCTAACCGATAGCCAGATCGCCATCAGCGGCGGTTCTGTAGGGGGAGTTAGCGTCAGCGAAGGCGAGCTGACCATCAGCGGCGGACATTTAGGCAATGCGTTTCGCCCCGGGTCCTTTGGCGACATTGAGCTGATTGGTGGTGAGTTTCGGCTTAACGGCGAAGCGTTTTCTGGCACTACAATTTCGCTCAATGAAGGTGATACTTTCACCGGCACTCTTTTGGACGGTTCGCCGTTCATCTTTGACAATGGCGATTCATTGTCTGACAACAGTTTCAATCGTTTCGATGAGTTCACCGACGTTAGGCTAACATCGGGAGTACTACCAACACTGGACTTGTCGCCCATCGTCGTGTCAACAAACAACCCGGTTGGCCCTTCGGGGCTTCGCGCTGGGCAAACACTTACACTTCGCGATGGTGGCGAGCTAGGCATCTTTTTTGAATCTGTTGGTGCCACTCTAAATGTTGAAGGAGGCAGTCTTGGTGCTGGCGCTGGGGCAGCCGACAGTACAGTGAACATCAGCGGTGGTACCGTCGGTGATCGCTTCGACGCTTTCTCTGGCAGCGTGATAAATATTAGTGGTGGCACTGTGGGCATTGAGTTCGAGGCCAACAATGGCAGCGAGGTAAACATCAGCGGCGGCGACGTGGGCGCTAGCTTCGAAGCCACCATCGGTAGCGTTGTAAATATCAGTGGAGGCACTGTGGGCGACGACTTTTGTGCCCTACAAGACAGTGTGGTCAACATCAGCGGTGGTTCCGTGGGCAATGACTTTTTTGCCAACCGTCGCAGCAACGTATTTATCAGTGGCGGCAATGTGGGTAATAACTTCGACACCTTTTCCGGCGCCACAGTAGATATCAGCGGTGGCACTGTGGGAGATAACTTCGCCGCCACTCCTTTCACCGATGTAAATATCAGCGGCGGTACCGTGGGCGAAGGTTTCGTCGCCTTCACCAGCGAGGTGAACATCAGCGGTGGTACTTTTGGCGACAACTTCAGTGCCTTCCGCAACAGCGAGGTAAATATCAGCGGTGGTACCTTCGGCGCCGGTTTCACCGCCGAATCTTCCTCTATCAACCTGTTTGGCAGCGATTTCTTTCTGGACGGTGAGCCGCTAGATAACTTGATATTTGATCAAGCATTCACAATCGGCCAACGCGATGTGACACTTGAAGGTCTGCTAGACGATGGAACTGCGTTCAGTTTTGACCTCAATTCAGCTTCTACTTCTGGCGAGGACTCCTTTGATCCCAATACGACACTAACCGTGACGCACGTCTTGCCTTTTGTACTGGGGGATTGCAATCAAAACGGTCAAGTGGACTTCGTGGATATCCCCGCTCTGATAGAAATTCTGATTTCGGGCAGTTTCCTCGGACAAGCAGATTGCAACCAAGACGGTGAAGTGAACTTTTCTGACATCGATCCGTTCGTAGCAATTCTGATTAACCGTTAAGGCTACCCTTGCCCTCTGCGTTAGGAGTTCGCCCATCGGAAAGTTTGGCGACACTCCAAACAATGGGAATCGGCTTGGAGGAAAAACTAGGTTACCACCCGCCGTGGGTGGCTTGAACAAAGCTAATTGCAAGCGCACAAGTTTCAGATAGCAAGATTCGTTGCCCCAATGATATTTCCCAACGAGGCTGTGATTTTTTCAATTCCGCGATGAAAACGTAGCAGGGACATTCCTGTCCGTTGCCTCAATGGACAGACAGGAATGTCCGTGCTACCCCTGCAAACAGCCCGGCAACTGGGGCTGCCCAAAAAGTCACAACTTCAATGGGAGGCGATACATGTCGCCGCGATGGGAGGGAGACGATGGCGACAACTGCAGCCTCCATGTACTAGGCCGCAAAACCGAAAAAACCGGATCCCCTCTGCATCGATTGTTGGCTCGCATTCGGATCACGTTTCTGTTGGTCGCGTGCTCGCTGGCCCTCCTTGCGTATTGCCATCAAATTTCGCATGACCGCATGAAACTTATCAAAGCGCGCTGCGGTGTGAGTTTTAGATTCTCACGCAGAAGGGTCCGGTCAACATCGCGTTTGTAGTGTTCAATGGCGGAATTCATTTTCTGCTTGACGGTCCTATTAAGACGTTGTTCGATTTCAAAAGACTTTCCGCTAATTGTAGCCCAGCGGCGACTAACCACCAATAAGAATTACTACAAACGGGTCGATGTCCGAAAAGCTAACCTCACCGTCTTGATTGCAATCCGCTTCTTTTAGGAAGCTGCCGGCTATCAGAATCTCTATCAGAGCCGGGATATCGCCAAAGTCCACACCACCATCTTGATTGCAATCGCCGAGTAATACATCTTCTGGTTTGTTCTCGAGAGTAATGACAACCGGGTTGAGATAGGTAGCCTGTACATGCGAAGCTTCATTCTCGTTGACAATGAAATCGTCCCACGTCGCAAAATACGCCCACATCGCATCCTGCTCGATCATTGAATCAATTCTAGGAATCGGTCCGTTCTCAGTCATCGCCAGTAGCTTCGTACCTTGGCACATTTCGTACAGGTTGTTGAAAACGATACTCTGAGGCGTGTAATTAAACGCTCCCGGATACGAATCGTATCCAATCATGTCACATT
>CAZDBE010000401.1:0-4485 GCA_964503675.1 uncultured Pirellulaceae bacterium
GCGGTAGCGAGATACAGCGCTGAACGCGACTGCGTTAGATTCGTACACGAAGATGGCAACAGAGCGATGACTCCGTTTTAACGCGAGGTTGCTTTACACACATTAAAAGAACTGCCCAGCACACAAAAATGCCAGTACAAGGATTCTTCACTAAGTAGAGAATCGATGTACTGGCACAAAGGCTAATTCAGCAACTCTGGTCAAGAATATTGGCATTTTCCAATTCAAACTGAATCGACAGATGGAAACTCCCAACCGGAGGCTGAATTACCAAAGAGGAAAACGAACGCAAGGCCTCCACGCTAAGTTCCTAATAATTCACGGGCCGATTCGTCATGTGGAGTAATCCGACAAGAATCGTACGAAAACCAAGAACCTTGGGGCGGCGTCGTTAGCCTGCCTATTCGTGTCAGACCAGAGACATAGAATTCAGAACGTTCGCGTTGTACATTGAGTCAATGTGCCCCGTCAGCCAACAAATTCAGCGGTCGAATTCTGCCGGTCCGATTCGACTTCCGATAGCGATCTACGCCACTGTGTCTTGTATCCTTTGTTCTGCGGTAAGTTGCGAGCGTTCGAACAGGGCGAGCGACACGCCCACAGGATCAAGTACTGTTCAACATCTCGTGTTGTTGACGAAAGAACAAGCCGACCAGCAACTCACAGGAATTCAAGCCTCGCTGAAGGCCAAGGGTTTGAATAGCACGGACTTAGCGTCGTTGGAGCGACTGCACGCACAGTCGCCCAGTCACGAGGGCGCAATCCTGCTTCTGACGAAACTTTACGTCGAACGAAAAGACTGGAACGGTTTGACGGAGCTTTTGGAGTCGTTGCCTGATGAACGCCGCTCGGGCGCATACTCCATCGAGTGTGCCGGCGTGCTTGCCATGGGGCATCGGTATGCCGAAGCGTTCGAAATCATCAATCCAATGGTCCAGGATGACGGCGCCTGTTCAAGTCTGGATGCGGCTTGGCTCTGCGCTCACTCCGGTTTTCATGCGGGTGAAATGGCTCGTGCGCAAAGCGTTTTGGATGTTCACTTGCCTGAATTTATCAAAGCCGGCCGGCTGGACGCCTTAGCGATGCGTGGTCTCATTGACTTCCGTTATGGTAGATTTGAATCGGCCATAGATTACTTGGAGCAGCTCTTAGAAAAGGACCCGGAGCACACTGCGGGGCACAACGCGCTAGGTCGAGTCCTCGTAGCGGCTGGCGAATTGGAGCGTGGTAAACAACACCTGGATCGCGCCGGATTGCTTCGACGACAGTTCAAGCAGCGAGAAAAGCAAACTCTTCGACTCGCCGCGATCTCAAAATTGCTTCAAGCGGCCTGGGAACTCAGGGATTATGCTTCGTGCGAACAGTATATCAACGAACTACTGCCGCACGTTGATGACAAGAAACGCCAGCTGCTTTACGAACGTCTCGCTACCCTGTACGACGCTCAAGGGCGCGAGCCAGAAGCGGAAGAGACGCGGCAGAAGGCCCAAGGGTTATTCGGTGAAAATCGATGAGCATCCCTTTTCGTTTTAGAAAGTATTTGCGCCGCTCAGTATTCGTCGCCTCGCTGCTGCTTGGTATGGCCGGATGTCAGCCTGCGACGCTTCAACACGAATCGGACACCGACAGCAGAATGGCGGACATGCCGCCGGATAATACACCGCCGACACGTATTCGATTTGTGCCTTGGAGTGATTCAGGACTTGAATTCGAGCACGTGGCAGGCCGGTCAGATGAGAAGTTCATGCCAGAAACAATGGGCGGTGGAGTTCTCGTCGCGGACTTCAACCGCGACCAAGCACCCGATGTGCTCTTTCTAAATTCCGGGCGGATGGCTGCTGCCGACAATGTCATTCCCAGTCCACACCGCCTGTTCATCAATCGTGGAGGCGGGAAGTTCGAGGATCAAACTAGCCGCTGGAATGTGAAAAACGCGGGCTATGGAATGGGAGGTGCTGTTGGGGATTTTGACAACGACGGTTTGCCTGATCTGTACCTGACGACCTATGGTGGCAACGATCGTTTGCTGAGAAATACTGGGGCCATGTTTGTAGACGTAACCCAAGACTCAAAGATTCAGCCTGAGAAGAGTTGGAGCACCAGCGCCGCCTTTTTTGATATGGAAAACGATGGCGATCTCGACTTGTATGTAGTTAAGTATGTCGACTTCGGCGCGGAGACGATGTTGCCTACCTTCATGCAAGGTTACAAAACGTTTTGTACTCCTCTTATGTACAACGCCGAGCCCGATCGTCTCTTGCGAAACAATGGTGATGGCACGTTCACTGACGTCAGTGAGACAGCGGGGATTCCAGCTGTTGGTAAGGGGCTTGCCGTTACGGCCGGTGACATTGATTGCGATGGTGACGTCGATCTGTACGTTGCGAATGACTCAACAGCAAATTTCCTGCTAATCAATGATGGCAACGGGGAGTTTGTGGACAAAGCGAGCTTGCTCGGCGTCGGACACAGCAGCTTTGGTCAAGAAGAAGCCGGCATGGGAACCGATTTCTCTGATGTCAATCAAGACGGATTGCCAGACATTGTTTGCACGAATTTTCAGGGCGAGTCGACCAGTGTCTATCTGCAGCACAACGGCTATTTCACCGAAGAATCGGACGGCCTCGGTGTTGGTCAAACGGCCAGGCGGCGCCTTAGTTTCGGAGTCGATTTTTTCGACGCAGACAATGACGGCGATGAAGACCTGTTTGTGGCCAATGGGCACATCGACTTGGACGTTGGCGAGTACCTCACAGGCGTTTCCTTTGCACAGCAAAATACGATTTACGAATTGCGTGACGGATACTTCGTCGATGTCACTAGTTCGTCTGGATCGGGTATGCAGTCGAAACAGCCCAGCCGAGGTATGGCTACTGCTGACCTCGACGGAGACGGCGATCTCGACGTCATCGTGGTCGGAAATAACTCAAAAGCGGAAGTGCTGCAAAATGTTGGCCAAGAGCTGGGCAACTTTTTGCGGTTGTGGTTGACGGCAGGAAATGGCCGATCTGTCACAGGAGCAAGGATCGAGTTGGTTCAAGATTCAACGAAGATGGTTCGTGAACTCCTCGGCGGTAGCAGTTACTTATCTGCTTCAGAAGCCACAGTGCATTTTGGTTTGGGCCGGTCAACAAAGGTTGGACGAATGACGATCCTATGGCCCAATGGTACCCAGCAAGAGTTCAATGGGATGACACCAGGATGCTACGGAATCGAGCAGGGGCAAGTGCCAGTTCGCTTTGACTGATGCTCATTATAAAAAAATACCAGTCAAAAAAAGACCGCCTCGGCAAGTTGCCGAGGCGGCCAAATCATCTTAGTGATCAAGTCTAGGTTACGACTTGCGAATTCGAAGGAAGCCAACAAATCCCAATAGGAGCATTAGTGCTGAACTTGGCTCTGGAACAAGGTAAGTGATCTTAAGATCGTAGTCGCCAGCAGAGCTCGTTGGGGAAATGATCGTGTCGCCCAACGTTGCACCAAACGTCGTGTTAAAGCCGCCCACGACAACCGTGTATGTGCCAGGTGCCAAAGTAGCTCCGTCCGCGCCGGAAACAGCGTTGAAATCACCGATCGCTGTGGCAAGTGGATCGTCGCCAAACGTCAGTTGGCTGTACGCGCCGGCGTTTCCATCGTCATCCGTTGCGATGAAGTTCCCAGCAGAATCAAAAATACCGAGCTCGGTATCGATCACATCGGTTCCGGGATCCGTGGTTTGAATATTAAGGAAGGAACCAGAAAACTGAGCGTCAGCAGGAATCGTGAAAGTCCACTCGTCCCAACCGCCAGCTACGTTTGTGCCCGACGCGAAGGTCATTGTTGTGTCACCAGCGATCGTACCCAATTCGAATGCAGCACCGGTACCGTTCACAACCATGTCGGGTGTACCGGAGTCGTCGTACAAGTCGAGCTCAGCTGCGGTCCACAGATTGTCAGCATCGGCAGTGCCGGTTGGTGGGCCGCCCGGACCTTCGTCAAACTGCTCGTAGAATTGGAAGGTCGCTGCTGGATCCATGGGATCGAATGAGGCAGCCTGTGCGTTGCTAACCGCATCGCCTACGCCACCATTGCTACCGTTGATGGTCGAACCATTCAGGTCGATCGTATTGGCGCCGAAGGTTGCGAAGATGTCGGCATCGGAAATCCAGTTGCCGGCTTGTCCATTGTCGGTGACAGTGCCGCGAACAACGATTTCCCCTAGCGTGTAACCGCCAGTAACCGCTGCGGTAACTACGACATTGTCAGGGTCATCTTGCGCGTTGTACGAGGCAACATCACCTAAAACGACTGTCTCTCGCAGCATGTTGGGTGTGCCGGGAATGATCGTACTGGCCGAACAAGTCGCTGCGAAAATCGTCAACGCAACAAACGCGGTCATTTTTCTTAACATTAGCTTGACTCCGATTGACAAGAGGGGATTGGTTTTGATTATTGCTTGACTCAAGGCACAAAAAATGCCACTACGCTGACTCTTCACCAAATGAA
>CAZDBE010000402.1:0-2537 GCA_964503675.1 uncultured Pirellulaceae bacterium
TCGTTAGGCATCTTGGCCATGTGCTCGCCAAGAATGATGTCTTTGTTACCTGTTTTGGTAACAAAGAGGTTTCATTAGCTGAAGGCGTCGTCCATGGTGACAACTTCGAACCCTTCCATCGCAGCTTGTAATGCGTTGATTGGATCAATTTCAGTAACGATTACGCGGCAGCCGTATCGCTGTAGTGAGTGAGCACAGCCTTTGCCAACATCACCGTAGCCACCAACAACGGCAACTTTACCGGCCAGCATGACATCAGTCGCACGCTTAACACCATCAGCCAACGACTCGCGGCAACCGTACAGGTTGTCGAACTTGCTCTTGGTGGCAGAGTCGTTGATGTTGATCGCTGGAACGGCCAATTTGCCTGCTTCGGCCAAAACGATCAAGCGGTGAACGCCAGCCGTTGTCTCTTCACTGATTCCCTTGATATTGGCCAGCAACTCAGGGTATTTATCATGAACCATGGCAGTGAGATCGCCACCGTCGTCCAAGATCATGTTCAGAGGCTCACCAGATGGGAAAGCTGTCAGTGTTTGCTCAATACACCAATCGAACTCTTCGTCCGAAAGACCTTTCCATGCGAAAACAGGAATGCCTGCTTCGGCCATCGCTGCAGCGGCTTGGTCTTGCGTGCTGAAAATGTTACAGCTGGACCAAGTCACTTCGGCACCAAGTTCAACGAGCGTTTCAATTAGAACCGCAGTTTGAATGGTCATGTGCAGGCAGCCTGCGATGCGAGCGCCTGTCAGCGGTTTTGATTTACCGTACTTGGCACGTAAGGCCATCAATCCTGGCATCTCATTTTCGGCCAGCATGATTTCTTTGCGACCGAGTTCGGCCAGTGCAATGTCTTTTACTTTGTAAGCTAGTTTTGTTTCAACGTTAGCCACACTCAACTCCTAGAAAATTTTGGCGGTGGATTCTTCTTGGTCGTCCGGCCGCAGGAAGACTTTCCAGTCCGGTGTAATTCGACGTTTGTCCACTTTGAACCGAGCGCCATGATAAAACACAACGGGCTAAAGTGGCAGCATACTCCCTGAAAATGCGGGAAATTTTTGGTTTTTAGGTCTGATTAGTCAACTTGACGCAGGAATTCCACGTTATCACAAAAGTATTCCCCGTTAGCCATCAGTAGCGGTGTGTTCTCCGAGCGAGTGGCCTGTCACAACTAGAGACAACTGGGTTAGAGTCTAGCGGCTGGGAAGGGCTCACACCGGCGATCGGTCGGAGTCACTCGTACATCTTTGACTCGACTTGCAGTTCGGCCATCTTCGCCTCTAGGCGACGGCGAATCTGATCCATTAGCGCATCTGTTTTCGCGGCTCGATCGCGTTTGCCGGAAACCTCGATTGCGTCGTCGATGTCGACGATCACTTTCATATTGCCGTGAATACGGCAGGCGTCATTTAGATCTTCCTCAAATTTTTCCACCGTCTCCAGAATTCGGTCCACCGACGGATGCTCGGTTAGATACTGCTCTGGATAGCAGTCGATTTGCTGGGCCAAGTAGGTATCCTCTAACTGTCGCCACCGCCGCTGTTGCTCATCGGCGGGAAGCGTGTTGCGGCTGAGTTCAGGGAAGATTTTCATCCGAAGATTCTTGATTCGAATTGCGATGCCAGAATCAGAGTGCCCGCCTGCCCATTCCTCTTCCAGCGGATGAAGCAAACGATTGACCAGCGCGTTCTGACGCTGCTTGAGTGTCAGCGAGTTGTCGGGAAGGACGCCATATTGAAGTTCCTTCAGCCGCAACAACGCGTCACCAATTTTTACGATTCGATCGACCAGCGGTTTTCCTGGACTCGGTCGCCACGTTAGCTTGTGCTCGATATCAGCCAGCACGCCTTCGCAAGCACTCTCCAAGTCTCCTTGAAACAAGTAGCGGATCCCGACAGGATGTACGACGACTTTACCACCGTCCTTTTTGCTTCTTCGTTTGGCCGCAGTGCGGGCAATAAACGAGGGCCCATCCATCAGCGCCATCAGTTGATCGTTAGTGCGGCTTGTTGTGCCTTCCGGGAAGATCAGCAGCGGTCGTTCAGCATTCTGTAGTACGTTGACGGCATAATCCACGGACGCTTTGTCGAGTCCCTCGCGGTTGACGCTGAAAGCTCCCATCATGCGAATTGCGAATGTCGTGCGCGCGTCTTGATTGAACAGATGCCAACTGGCCATTGTGTAAAACGGAATTCCCGTTTCGGCGATCACGTGGCACATTACCATCGGGTCACTGGTGCGTGGGTGGTTGGGCGTCAACATCACGCCATGGCCAGCGGCCACTGATTCCTCAAGTCGGTACACGTTGCGAACCTCACATTCGACAACGCCTTCTCTAGACTTCAGTATCCACCTGTGAACGCCCAACTTCATCGCCAGCTTCGCGGGCCAAGCCTGCGTTAGCGGAGGAACGAACTTGTAAGGTTTTTCAATCAGCACGCCTTGCATCGGTAACCTTGAGAATTAGGAATTGCGAGTGAATTAGGAGTTAGGAATTGTTGCTGACCTTGTCGGGAAGGGCTCGGTTTATGTCTGCA
>CAZDBE010000402.1:2547-4479 GCA_964503675.1 uncultured Pirellulaceae bacterium
CCCGATAGCCGAATCCATGTCCTCCGAGCGTCGCAAAATTCAGCTTGCCGCCAACCCTTTTATACAGTCCCGGATGTACTTTTGCCTCCGCCGTCGACGCATCGGGATAAAATTGCATCGCATTGGATTCAACGCCCATGATCGTCCCGCTATGTGCCGCCAGTCTTACATGAGGCACCTGAGCCAACATGGGGTTGGTAAGGTCCTGAACCATTAACGGCATGTCGTTTACCTTCGCCCAGCACATACTCAGCAACGCACCGGTTTGAGTCTTACAGGTTTTCAAGGCCACGCCAGTCCACCCCAACCGCCGTCCGTACTCAACGTACCGCCAGTCGTGAGCACTCTCATCCAAGAATAGCGGCTTGCGTTCCGACAGACTATGTACATCCAGCTTCAGCTCTTCCAACTCGTGTGGGAACGGCTGTTCGACGTAAAGAATCGATTCCCAAATGTCGCGATGCTCGGCTTTCAACCGATCGAGAATCTGATTGACGTAGTCCACGTCCTGCACCATGCAATTGAAATCGGCCGACAGATGCTTGACTCCTAGCGGCATTCCGATGCGCCCCACGTCGACCAGCCGACGGTAATCCCAATACGCATCGTTGCCTCGGAGTTTAATTTTCAGGCACTCAAGGCCGTCGGTTCTGATCCAATCCTCGAGCAAAACAGGATAGCCATCGACAGGATGTTGCGAAGTCAGCTCGTCGGGCACAATCGGATCGAGCCCTCCGACTAGGTGCCAAACCGGTAACTCGGTCGGCGGCGAGCTTTCGATGAACTCATCTAGGTAGCGACCGGAGAGCAACTGACTGGCCTTGTCCCCGATTGTCTCGCCGGCGATTGCTTTTGGAATAAAAAAGTCCGCCAGTGGTCGGTCAAGAAATGGCTTTCCGTATGCCTGATAGGTATCGACGTTGTTTGCATTCCCGAATGCGTCATGAATCGCTTGGTCAAAAACGCTGGCCACGACCAGTTTTGCGAGGTAAGGCAATTGCCGTTCGCGGGAATCGTTAGGCTGATCAACGCTGACGTTGGCGATGATATTTTCGATCAGCTCCAGCCCAATTTCCATCGCGTGACCGGTGAGCGTTATCTTTCCGACGTGCGTAGCTAGTAGCGCGGCGAACTGCTGAAGCCGCTCCAAGCGAAATTGCATGGTGAGCGTACTTGGCCAGACCCATTGGACCGAAAGCGGCGTCTCGCCCCAGCCGACAGCACGGTGTCCCTGTCCGTTTTCAACGGTGATCTTTGCACGGGCGCAGACGACCGATTCGAGCGACTCAGCCCCGAACTTTAGCGGCATGCGTGTTTGGACTGGCAAGAAATAAAGCTCTACATCAACAATGCGTATATCAGTTGGGCGCGGCATTTTCTTGGGCTTACCTTTGACGGACTGTAGGGCGGTTCTTCGTTCTGATAGTCTATACAATATCAGGCTTCTTGTTTGCACCTTCTTTCTGATCCAAACATCAACATCATGAATCCTCAAATCCGCTCTCCCCAAGCCACTCTCGGTCGCTTGGACAAATTGACTTGGCAGCTGGAGGCCAGTCAGAAGCGTCTCAAGCAAACCGAGGCAAAAATTCTGGACCTCGAGTCGTTTTTGGAAATTGCCGACCGCACCACCGGCGCCCTTGAAACGCTTAGTAAATCTCTGTTCGAAAAAGTGTTGGGCGTCCTAGAGACGAATTTGACGCGCGCGATTCAGGAAGTGTTGGGGCAGCCAATCAAGTTTAAATCCAATGCGGACTTCAAACGGGGCGCGGCGGCCGTGAGCTTCTCGATTGACCGCGACGGAAACTCCGAAGACGTTCTTAGAGGGCAGGGCGGGTCGGTGCAAAATGTGCTAAGCGTAGGTTTGAGAATGTTTGCCTTGGCGACGCTCGACTCTGATCAACACCGTCCGTTTTTGGTGCTGGACGAGCA
>CAZDBE010000403.1:0-4461 GCA_964503675.1 uncultured Pirellulaceae bacterium
CAGACTTTTCTACGATTACGTTGGACTTGTCTGATTTCACCGGCGATCAAACGCAGCTTGAATTTCGAAGCAAAAGTTCTGGATCTGGGGGTCTAGGAGGCTTGATCGACAATGTACGAGTGACACGCCACTCGGTCACAACCGTAACGTCCGAAAATCCCTTCGAAGTCACCATCGGCGCCGCTGATTCTAACGGACGGACCGACACCGAAACGTTTAACATTTCCATTGACCAAGACGGTGCACCACTAACCGTACTTCCAGTCGTCATTGAACCTCCCGTAGTTGAAGAACCTCCAGCAATCGAAGAACCTCCAGCAATCGAAGAACCTCCAGCAATCGAAGAGCCTCCAGCAGTCGAAGAGCCTCCAGCAGTCGAAGAGCCTCCAGCAGTCGAGGAACCACCACCGGTAGTCGTCGAAGAACCGCCGGTCACTCAACTTAGCCCATTAGTTCTCGAAGCCATTGCCGACCAAACCATTGGAGCCAACTCCACATTCAGCATCGACGCCGATCTAGAGCCTCCCAACAGCGATATCTCCGATGTCAACTTTCAACTAGTGAGCGCGCCGGTAGGCGCTACAATCGATCCAGAGACCGGTCTGTTTCGCTGGCTAGCTTCGGACGACAATATCGCGGCAACCCAAAACCGTGAAACGGAAACCATTGTTGGAACACCACAAACTGTCTTTTTCGCTGGATTTGAAGACGTCGAGGTAAGTGCACGCAGGTTCGACTTTTTCGACAACATCTCCGGATTCACAGCAACCGGCAGGGACGTCGAAGTTCAGAAAAATCATCCCGCTGTCGGACCTGCCTCCGAGGGCAGCCAACATCTCGAGATCGATGGACAGAACGGCATCGTTCGTAGCGTTGATACTGTCGCGGGCGATTCATACGAGCTAACATTCGATTTCTCGCCAAGAGCCGGCGCCGATGCTGAGACTAATGCGATTGAGGTGCTCTGGGACGGTGAAATCATCCATGAAGTTACCGCTGACGGTCGTGGCAACCGATCGACAGACTTTTCTACGATTACGTTGGACTTGTCTGATTTCACCGGCGATCAAACGCAACTGGAGTTCCGCAGTAAAGCTCCGGGTGCATCCCCCGGCTTGGGAGGCTTGATCGACAATGTACGAGTGGCACGCCGCGCTGTCACAACCGTGATGTCGGAGAATCCCTTCGAGGTCACCATTAGCGCAGCTGATTCTAACGGACGGACCGATACCGAAACGTTTAACATTTCCATCAATCAAGCCGGTGCACCACTAACCGCACCTCCAGTAGTCATTGGACCTCCCGTAGTTGAAGAACCTCCAGCAATCGAAGAGCCTCCTGTCACTCAACTTGACCCACTGGCGATCGAAGCCATTGCTGACCAAACCGTTGGAGCCAACTCTACATTTATTATCGATGCCGATCTGCAGCCTCCCAACAACGATGTCTCCGATGTCAACTTTCAACTAGTGAGCGCGCCGGTAGGCGCCACAATTGATCCAGAGACCGGTCTGTTTCTTTGGCAGGCTTCAGACGACAACGTCCGGGCCACCATCGATCGCGAAATAGAAACGACTGTTGGAGCGGCGCAAACAATTGTGTTTGCTGACTTTGAAGACGTCGAGGTTAGCTCTCGCAGGTTCGACTTTTTCGACAGCACTTCCGGGTTTACAGCAACCGGCAACGACGTCGAAGTTCAGAAAAACCATCCTGCCGTCGGACCTGCCTCCGAGGGTAGCCAACATGTCGAAATCGATGGACAAAATGGTATTGTTCGTTCCATTGAGACCGTAGAGGGCGATCTTTATGAACTAACATTCGATTTCTCACCAAGAGCCGGCGCCGATGCTGAGACCAATGCGATTGAGGTGCTGTGGGACGGTGAAGTCATCTATGAAGTTACCGCCGACGGTCGCGGTAACCGATCGACCGACTACTCCACAGTTGCGGTGGACTTGTCTGATTTCACCGGCGATCAAACGCAACTGGAGTTCCGCAGCAAAGCTCCGGGTGCAGCCCCCGGGTTGGGAGGCTTGATCGACAATGTACGAGTTACCCGCCGCTCGGTCACGACCGTGACTTCAGAAAACCCGTTCGAAGTCATCATTCGCGTCACCGATTCTGATGGACAAACTGACTCCGAGAGTTTTAGTATCGCCATCGAACAAGATGAAGATACACAAACTGAGCCTCCTGTCATCGTTGACGAAACCGCACCGATTGTCTTGATCAATCCAATCGTTTCTACGGAGGCCGGAGCGGTAACGATTTCAGGTACATCAACTGATAATTTGGCCATCGATCGCAATAGACTATTGCTGTTCAATGAGACTACCGAACAATACTGGGATGGATCTGCTTGGACTTCTCAGTGGTCGCGCATTGAACCTACTGGTACTGAGGATTGGTCTTTCACAATTGATTTGTCCGAGGGAGATTACCGAGCGGTTGCATGGACGTGGGACGCCTCCAATAATAGCCACAGCAACCTCATTAACTTTACAGTTGAGCCGGTCGAGACCGATGCAGATGACCTGTCTATTGCGATCGAAAATTTGAACGACGCTCTAGACGATGGTTGGTCTGTCGCGACTCGAATTGAGGGCAATGACATCTGGTTTAGAACGCTAGACCCCAGTGGTAATCCCCAAATTGACTTCCGCTTTGGTTCTTCCGGTGTGATCGCAGAAATTCGCGACGTTGCCACTGGAGATAACCTTCTAGCTCCATCTTTTCAAGGAGAAGTAACAGATCGCGTTGCTCAGTGGACACTCTGGGAACTTGGGCAAACAGTTCGACACGATGTCGCTTCCCTGCCAGATTTCGAAGACCGATTCAACGTGACGCAGGCGGGCACTTTTGACAATGTGCTAAATGGTACTGTTGATGTCGACCTCAATTCCCAAGAGGGACAAATTGATGTCTGGGCTGTTGCTGACAACAACTGGAAGTCGGAGCTGGATCCATACATCGACGGTACGATTACCTCACTGACTCGCACTAAATTTCTTGATGGCGGAGCTGTTCTTGTTCGTCGAATCGTTCGCATTGGAGAAATTAATCTCAATGGAGAATCCGTTTCGCTGCACAACCCTTATTTCGAGTCATGGACCCCGCTGTCGGATTCGGTTTTTGATTCATTGGCCCTTAGTATCGATGCGAACGGAAACCCCGACGATTGGTTTGCCGATGGACGCAACATTCCAAATTACCCTGACGAACCTGTGGCCAATACGCGCGGGTGGGCAACGAGCTATGACCGCGGAGACATCGACGGCGGCATTACCGCTTCCATTGTCTTTGGCACAGACAAAGGCACCCGGCATCGCGCAGACGGTTTGGAAACATCCAACCATGGATTCAACCTAAACTCGTTGGACTTCGAGGGTGGCGTTGCTATCTTACCTGGTTTGTATCCGGGTAGTCTAAGCGAAGGCGCAATTATCGACCAACATTTAATCTTCTTGCCGGGGCGCGGAATCGATTCTACAACGCCGGGTCAACTTGATGCACTTGCAGCCCAGTTACCGGCACCACAAATTTATCGCGCTGGAGCGGAACTTGATGGGGAACTCTCCGCTATCGCCGATCGATTGTCCGGTCTAGCTGACGAGCCTCAAGTCGCCACGGATAATTTGGCTAGGCTGTTGTAACGACTTCCATGCTATTGGCTACTTCAGTCGGGACTACAAACGACGTAGTCCGCGGGGCAGGGCATTTCAAAAGTCGTTACCGAGTGGACGACCGTCAGCAGCGCCGCCCAATCGTTGGACAACCGCATCGGATGTGTTCCGATCTAACGCCACAACGGATCCATCACAGCGCACAAAATTGACCGTTACGTGGCCTGAACCAAATTGATAGTACCGTGAATTTTCATGTGTGCCAAAATTCGGTTCGGCCCCTACGGTATAGGTAGCCGCGCCGCCGCCCAAGACCCAGTTCCATCGCCGATCCTCGTCTTGGTTATCCCCCACGCTCTCGCCAAATAGCAGTGTGTTAGATGATCCATCAGCAATCTGATCCACTGCGTCCGCCTCACGGTTTCTCAGCGGGCCATGGAAGCCTCGCCATTGTTCCTCAGTGGCGATTGGAGAAGTTGTAATGGGGATCGCACCGATGTTGGCGACATAGTTGGTCAACCCAAATTCTGGTTCGACGATCAATACATTTTCCAGTTCTTCATCATCCTCAGGTTGCGCCCGAAGAACGAAAGACGAAATAAGAGCATCGTTTCCATAAACTAAAATGGCGAACGCTTCTCGGCGCGTCGGTTGACGATCTGAGGGACATAGCCAAGCCTCCGTTTGTTCCGAAAGGCCATGCACAACCCCGGAGCCTCGACCGGGCGATGTCGATGTTGAATTTCCATTGAGCCAATTGAACGCCGGAGGCCCTAACGAATATCCACCATCGGCCAGAAAGCTGCGTGCGTCGGCGGCCAACGGGTCAAGCCTACGG
>CAZDBE010000404.1:0-3191 GCA_964503675.1 uncultured Pirellulaceae bacterium
AGAAGAGTTTTTCAATTCGTTCCATCGCCAAGCTTGTCACATAGTCAGCCCACTCCTTTTCGATGAGCTGCTCAATTTCGGATGCTGGTTCTTGCTCCAGCATCTGCAACGAATCGAGTTCGTGCTGCAATAGTTTTCCGTGTCGTTTCGCCTCGGTGAACTGATCATAAACTGCGTTGCGCACAACGACGCCCAACCAAGTGCGAAATCGAGCTTTATCCGGATCGTAGCTCACGATACTTCGCCAGAGTTTCAGCAGTACGTTTTGGACCAGATCGTCAAAATCGGCGGCAGAAACATTCATCCGGTGAAGGACATGAAAGATAAAACGTTCATAGTACCGAACGAATTCCTCCCACGCTTGCGAATCTTCCGGATTCCTAGCTCGCAAGATCAATGATTTTCTGGTTTTCCAACGGTCGCTCAATCCTTACCCCAAGCGTGAAACACAACGTCCAATGGTCAACGAAACTCAAACCGTAGTAGTGGCCTGCACTAGGGGGTGTCCTCGTCAGTCAACTCCGTCTGCCATTGGTTGACCATTTCCAACGCATGAAGCGGTGTTAACTGATTCGGATCTAGCTTTTTGATTTTCTCAATCAATGGATGATCCTGAACTCCAAACAGAGTCAGCTGCAGACCGCCCTCACTATTGTCGTTGGAACCTGAGCGAATGGCATGCCGGTTTTCCTCGACATCGTTCTTTGCCTCGGACGATCTTGTGCAAGAAGACAATTTTTTCTTCCCACTCACGCACTGCAACATTGAAATTGGTGACGCCTTTGAAGTCGTCTTCGAGTGACGTTAATTCATGATAGTGCGTTGCAAACAGCGTGCGGCACCCGATCTGGTCATGAAGGAATTCAACAATCGCCCACGCCAACGAAACTCCGTCATAGGTGCTAGTGCCGCGACCGATCTCGTCCAGAATTACCAGCGATCTGTTTGTGGCCGTGTTTAGGATTCGGGCCGTTTCGGTCATCTCGACCATAAACGTACTTTGCCCTTTGGACAGTTCGTCGCTGGCGCCAACTCGTGCGAAGATCTTGTCGACGATTCCAATCGTGGCTTGTTTTGCCGGAACGAAGCTACCTACCTGAGCAAGCAATGTGATCAAGGCGACTTGGCGAATGTAAGTACTCTTACCCGCCATGTTCGGCCCCGTGATCAGATGCAAGTACCCCTGCTCTTCATCGCGCGTTGTCCCGTTGGGCACAAAAGCGCCGAGTGGTTGGACCACATCGAGAACCGGATGGCGACCGTCCACAATGTGCAGACGGCTGTCGGTGACCATTTCAGGTCGGCAGTAATTTTGTTCGACCGCTAGACGCGCCAGCCCGTTGAGGGCGTCGAGGGTGGCAATGATCTCGGCGTTGGATTTAAGACGCGCCGTGTAAGAACGACTTAGCTCACGCAGTTCTGCGAACAGCTCAAGCTCGCGACTTTCCGCTTCGGAATCGGCTGAGAGAACTTTCTCCTCATACTCTTTCAATTCAGGAGTTATAAAACGCTCTGCGTTCTTTAGGGTCTGTTTGCGGATGAAGTCTTCTGGAACTTTATCTCGATGAGCGTGTGTGCATTCAAGGTAATAGCCGAAGACTTTGTTGAAGCCCACTTTGAGGCTGGGGATGCCGGTCTGGTCGCAGATTCTTTGTTGGTACTCTGCAATCCACTGCTTGCCACCGGCGGCAAGTGTTCGGAGGGAATCAAGTTTTTCGTCGTAGCCTTCTTTGATGAAATCGCCATCACGCAGCTTTGCAGGGCAAGGCTCAACAATGGCCGATTCGAGTGCGGCTCGGAGGTCAGCACACAGGTCCAGCTCGCTTTCAAGTCGGTTGAGAATCGCACTTTTGCGTCCGGAGAGTTTGGCTTTGATTGACGGAACGGTGGAGAGCGTTTTTGCCACACAGGACAGGTCGCGCGGGCTGGGGCGACCGGTTCCTACACGTGCGACGAGCCGCTCTAGGTCGAAGATTGATTTAAAGATAGTCGTAAGCGCTGACCGCAAAGGCTCCGCGTCGATCAATTCCTCAACGCCGTCGTGACGAACATCGATTTCACTCTTGTTGGCCAGCGGGCTGGCGAACCAATCGTTCAGTAACCGGCTGCCCATCGGTGTTTGGCATCGGTCGATTACGCCCAACAGCGAACCTGCTCGAGTGCCGCCGCGAATGGTGCGGCTGACTTCCAGCGAACGCCACGTCGCCGAATCGATCTCGACAAACTGCGACTGATGAAATGCGCTGATGCTGTTGAAGTGCAGCAGCGATTCTTTCTGAGTCTCTTTTAGGTAGGCGATCAAAGCACCGGCGGCTGATGTGGCCCACGGACCGAATTGATCGACGCCGAAACCCTCTAGCGACGCCACGTCCAGTTGTGTTTTTAATCCGTCTTCGGCAGCAGGAAATTGGAAGCTCCATTTAGGACGGTCGGTGATCATCGCTGAATCCGCCAAAGTGTCTGCGATGTGGCGAAATTTATCCGGGACAAGAATTTCGGATGCACCAATTCGGTCTAAAAGATCGACCGCTTGCGCGGTGGGAACGGATGTGGTGTAAAAACGACCCGTTGAGACATCTGCCCATGCGATGCCAACAGAGGAAGTGTTTTTCTTTTCGAGGAATTCAGAAGGGCACATCGCCGCGAGAAAATTACTTTCGGCGGGCTCCAAAAGGGCCTGATCAATAACGGTTCCGGGAGTGACAATCTGTGCGATTTCACGTTTTACAAGCCCCTTGGCCGTTTTAGGGTCCTCGACCTGTTCGCAGACAGCAACCCGGTGGCCAAGTTTGATCAGCTTTGCGATGTAACTATCGAGCTGATGGTGCGGAAAACCTGCCATCGGTATCGAGTTGGCTTTGTCTCGACTGGTGAGCGTCAAACCAAGAATGCCAGCGGCCACCTCGGCGTCGGTGAGGAACAATTCATAGAAGTCGCCCATGCGAAAGAATAGCAGAGCGTCACCACAGGCCTCTTTGGCTTGATGGTATTGTTTCATCATGGGAGTTGTCATGACGCAAATGTAGCAATCCGAGGCGACTTATTCGAGTGTTGAAATGCTGAAAACTTGTTTAAGGGTCGGGAATTGACCGGAAACACGTCGTAGACGACCCCGTCTCTTTAACAGGCAAATATTGTCACCTACTGGTACTACGTGGGGGGCGGCCAATGGCGTCAAAGTCCACCAAGGT
>CAZDBE010000404.1:3203-4448 GCA_964503675.1 uncultured Pirellulaceae bacterium
GATAAAATGCTCATTTGCGGCCATTTGTTTTGTCGAGAATCGGGGGGACGGTATGTAACAACGGAATGTTTTCAGCGTTTTTCATTGAGTAAAAAGAGAAAAGTGTTATAGTTTTGAACGGTCGCAACATAATGTACGTAACGACTAGGCAAACTCTTTGACTCACCTTTCTTCGGGGAAAGCTGCCACCACGATTGGCAGTCCCATCTTGAAAAACACCGCTGCACACTGGAGGACTATCTGTGGACCCCAATTTTAATCCTAACGCGGGACAACCTGCTCCTTTCATGATGACAGCTCCCCCTGATGCCGAGGACGAGTCTGGCTTTGATTTTTGGGGCGTTCTCAATCGACGCAAATGGTTAGTGTTCCTCGGACTTGTTTGCGGAATGGGCTTGGGGACGTTGTTCTATTCTAAGAGCGCCGTGGTCTATGAGAGTACTGCTTATGTAAAAATCGAGCCCAAGAAACGTTTTGTGCCGGTCAGTACCGGCGGCAACCCAATGTTTCCTGATTACGACGAAGGTGTGCGTCACGATAGATTCATGAGCCAAGAAATCATCATTAATAAGATGTTTGATGACAGGCCGCGGCTTGAGGGGCTGCGATCATTCGATGAGTACCCGTCTCGCGATGACAAAATCGAATACATCCAAGATAACCTAGTGATCGGGCAGGACAAGGAAGAGCCGACACTATACAAAGTCACCTATCAAAACTCTCTCGCAGGTGATTCACCGGCGATACTGAATGCACTGATTGAAACCTATAAACGTGATTTGGTTGATCAGTACTCAGTCCAGAAAAGTGAGATCGTAGATAACCTACGAAAGTTCGATGAGGAGTACACCAAACGTTATGACAATGAGTTTACTAAGTTCAATCGTTTGTGGCAAAAGAAGATTGAACAAAACTTGATGGTAGGTCGCGATGTTTCTCAATCGCAAATTCTTTTGAGGGATGTCACGACCAAGTTGGCTGAAACTCAGGAAAAGCTCAAAACAGCGTCGTCGGACCGCCAGAGAATTCTAGCGGCAATCGAGAGTGGCGCCGGCGGAATTCAGCAATTGGTTTGGCAGTTTCGTATGGAAAAGAAGATGCCGCGCGAAATCCATACGCAGGATAGAGGGGCACGAATAGTTGAGAATTTGCAGATGCGTATCGGTTCGGCGGAAGATGAGTATCGTGTCCGCAAGATGCGGCTCGGCGATGGACATCCTACTGTTGAAATTTTAAAAGATCAGC
>CAZDBE010000405.1:0-2334 GCA_964503675.1 uncultured Pirellulaceae bacterium
CTAAACTTCTGGGGAAATCAATGTCTCAAAAGTCAAACTTCTTTGCTGCGGTCGCTGCGATTTGCGTTTTGGCAACAAGCGCCCCCGCAACGGCTCAGTCGCTCGATGGTTCGCTAATACAACCGACTGCTGCTGTATCATCAGTGCCGTCTTTCGGTGGGCTGCCGACGAGTAATCTGTTCGACCTATCGGGTTTGAGTTCGCCTTATAGCAGTGGTGTGACTCATGCTTCTTCAACCGCTTCGACGACCCATGCCGATACCGCATTTTCAAACGGGTGGGGCAGCGACCAATCAGGTGGTTTCTCTCCATTCTTTTTGTCGTTCGATTTGGGAGCTGTCGAATCGATTGGCGCCGTGCGATTGTGGAGCACGACGATCACCACCGCCGGAGCACGTGGCGATGTGGAAGATTTCGAAGTGTTCGCCGACAGTGATATTGATCCATCCAATGGCGGACTGGTCAGCTTGGGAAGTTTCACTGCTGCGGATCAAACTGGTAACGACCGGCCTGCAGAGGATTTTTCTTTGGCCGACACGATGTCGCAGTACTTTCATTTTGAGATCAATAGCAACCGAGGCGACATCAATAACGTCAACTCATCAAGGACGTCGCTGGGTGAAGTTGCATTCATCACTTCAATCGCAGTTCCTGAACCCGGGGCGTTGGTCTTACTGACAGCAATGACCGGTGGTTTGATGATTCGCCGCCGACGCAAATCAATCGTGTAACCGAAACGTTCTCCAGAATCGGAACGAGTCAAAAGGGCCGCGTGCAAATTGATCACGTGGCTTTTTTTACGCGCCAATGGAATGAGTGAATGTCTAACCACGAAATACACTAAACACACGAAAGTTGCGCTCGTTTTCTGATTTCGTGTCGTTCGCGTATTTCGTGGTTGATCCGATCTTTGATGTTTGAGCGATCGAGAGGTGCAGATTCGCGTCTCTGCACTTGGCATTTTGCATGGTATCTTAAAACCAGAACAACCGACGACTAGCGCCTTGCCCTCCCCGTCGGCGAGCCTCCGCCCCTCCCGAAGGGCCCAAAGGGAGGGTGGCAAGCAAGTGTTGGTTTTCGGTAAGTGAGAAACGAATTGATCGACCGGTTGCCATTGCGCGACTATTCTGCGCGTGCTTCCCGCTCTTCTGTGAAAAACGGTCATGCTTCTTCGTGTAGTTGGTGTATTTCGTGGTTGAATTGTCGCTTCACAATTCCGCATTGAGTATCCCCCGGTATCGCGGTGCATTCACTTAAGTCTTTCTGATAATTACCGGATATTTGAGCTCTTTGGATTGTCAGCGTCCGGTGGTCCGATTGTTAGTTTCCGGTTGTGAATTTCGATCTTTTAGATGCGCTGCTGCCGATAGTGTCAAAAGATGGGCCTGATGCGTGCTTCTATGCCAAATTTGGCTACTGAAAACCGACTTTATTAACACATCTTTGATGAGCAGCCTTTTCGCTCCCTCGTGGATTCAGTCAGCTCTAAACTTCAAGGAAAACCAATGTCTCGAAAGTCTAACTTCTTTGCTGCGTTTGCTGCCCTTTACGTTTTGACAACCGGCGCTGCGACAATGGCTCAGGCGGTCGATGGTTCACTGATCCAGCCTGTGGACGCCCAAAGCTCGGGGGGAGTCTTTGCCACGTTGGATGAAAGCAAGTTGTACGACCAAAATGGCTTGAGTGCGCCCTACACTAGCGGTGTGACTCTCGCGTCCTCAGCTGCCTCCACGACCCATATCGATACAGCATTCACTGAAGGCTGGGCCAGCGACCAACCTGGTGGATTTTCACCGTTCTTTCTGTCGTTCGATTTGGGAGCCGCCGAATCCATCTCTGCATTGCGTTTGTGGAGTACAACGGTCACCACCGCTGGCGCTCGTGGTGATGTGGAAGATTTCGAAGTGTTCTCCGACAATGATTTTGATCCAACCAATGGTGGACTGACCAGTTTGGGAAGTTTCACTGCTGCCGATCAGACTGGCAATGACCGGCCCGCAGAGGATTTTGCTTTGAATCTGACTACGTCAAGATACTTCCATTTTCAGATCAACAGCAACCGTGGCGACATCAACAACGTCGACTCAACGAGGACGTCTCTCGGCGAAGTTGCATTCATCACCGTAAGCGCGATTCCGGAACCTGCGGCGTTGATGTTGTTAACGGCAATGACCGGTGGCTTGATGACTCGCCGCCGACGCAAACCGCTTGTTTAACAGAAGCTTCTTCCCGGAATCGGGATCGAGTTGATACAAACAACCGCGTGCAACTAGTCACGCGGTTTTTTTATGCGCGAGTGGAATGAGTGAATGTCTAACCACGAAATACACTAAC
>CAZDBE010000405.1:2434-4445 GCA_964503675.1 uncultured Pirellulaceae bacterium
CCTCTGGCAACTGAAGAACTGCCAACTGTCGTTCACCGACGGCCCCGCCGTGATGGGGATCGTGAACGTCACGCCCGATAGTTTCTCCGACGGTGGCCAACACGCGACCACCGATACCGCCATCGCACACGGCATTCGGCTGGCCAACGAGGGAGCGGCGATCCTCGACATCGGCGGCGAGAGCACGCGCCCGTACAGTGATCCCATCGGCACCGCAGAAGAACTGCAGCGCGTCATTCCCGTTATTGAAGGATTGGCCAGCGCGGTCGATGTGCCGATCTCGATCGACACGTCCAAATCGGCGGTCGCCGCTGCGGCGATTGACGCGGGGGCTCAGATCATCAACGACGTCACGGGACTTGAAGGCGACCCCGAAATGGTCGCAGTGGCGGCCAGCACGGGCGTCGGCGTCTGTGCCATGCACGCTAGGGGGACGCCGCAAACGATGCAGGATGATCCATCCTACGAAAACGTGATTGAAGAAATTTTTGATTACTTGATGCAGCGTCAAGCGTTCTTACTGGCCGCCGGAATCCCGCAAGAGAAAATTTGCTTGGACCCGGGCATCGGATTTGGGAAAACGCACTCGCATAATTTGCAGTTGGTGCGCGAGGCAGAACGTTTTCACGAGACGGGCAGTCCGATCTTGATCGGCCATTCGCGCAAAGGATTCATCGGGAAGTTGCTCGGCGACAAGGAACGCAATCGAGACGCTGGGACGCTCGGGATCAGCGTGCTGCTGGCGATCAAAGGGATTCAGGTGATCCGAGTCCACGAAGTGCAAAATACGGTGGATGCGATTAGGTGTTTGGGGGGAGGGTTTTTTAACCACGAAATACACTAAACACACGAAAGTTGCGCTCGGATTTTGTTTTCGTGTGGTTCGTGTATTTCGTGGTTGATCCAATTCTTTCGTTCGGTCGCAGTTCAAAGATTTATCTTTCGGAACAGCGGCAGGTGGCGGTAATAAACTTCAAGCGTACAGATCGCCATCGCGGTGGTGTAGATTCGGCCGCCCTGCCCTCCCCAGCGGAAGCCTTTTCTAGCCCAACTGCCCTCGTGCGGCCCTTCGGTACTCTGCGACTCCAGCAGCAGCGTTTGCACGCGCTGGTTCCAGTTGCGCCAGTCGCGCCCGCCGTAGTGGTGCATGACTTGGCTGCCGTAGTACCAGTAATAAACGTTCCTATTGTTTTTGGAGGGAAAGTGCTTTTTCATCAACCACGAAACGGCTGACCTGACGCGCGGATCGTTGCGCTTGGCGCCCAAATACATGCGGCACAATATCGCTTCGGCAGTCATCGCTTCGGTGGGGCTGCGTTTGGGTTGGTAGCAGTAAAACGTCCCGAAAGGAGCGTCTGCGGTGAATCCGGCCCGGCGACGGACACTTACGCCGTCGAGGAAACGGCCTGCCTCGAACAACGTCTGAGGATCGACCTTCAGGTTCGTCCCCGAAAGTTTGGCACTTTGCAGCGCCATCATCTGCCAGCCCAACATTGACGTGTCGCCTTTTTGTCCGGGGCGATACCGCCAGCCGCCGTCAGTGCCTTGTGCGGCCTGGATAAAGTCGATGGCGGACTGAGCCGGATTTAAGAACTGTTGGTCGCCCGTCATCGCTAGGATCTCGCACATTACGATTGTCGCTTGGCCGTGCGCGTACATGCCGGCCTCGGTTTTTAATCCCGCTCGCAGGTCGCCGTCGGGCTGTTGGTTGCGAATCATCCAGTTGAGACCTTTGGCTACCGTTTTCTGGTAGATACCCCACTCGTGGGTCTGGCCGGCGCCAAGGAACGGCAGCAACGCCAGCGCGGTTGCCATGCAATCGCCTTTGTTTTTTTTCGAGGCGTGTCGCGCGTAGTTTTTTAGAGACCAACTGCCGTCGGCATTTTGGACCGACGCCAGCCACTTTAGGCCCCGTGCGACAGCCGCTTCGGTCAGCAGCGTGCCGCCCTCGTTGCGCAGGATATTGCTGCGCAAGCGCGGATCACGGGCGGCAAACGGCGTCGCACTCGTG
>CAZDBE010000406.1:0-4428 GCA_964503675.1 uncultured Pirellulaceae bacterium
GCCGCTGCACCGCGCCGTCCGTTTTCGCAGTCTAGCGGCGGTAGATCTACTACTTTCTTCTGGAGCCGACGTTCATGCGAGAGACAGGAAATCGCAATCGACGGCACTCCATCGTGCTGTAACCAATTCAGGTGCACCTGCGACCGCAGGTAAGACGGATGTGGCTGCTGCTATTATCCGAAGCCTACTGGCCCATGGGGCAGACCCGACGGCCAAAAACAAGAAAGGAAAATCGCCCACCGACTATCGCATGAGCGATCAGATTGCGTCGGCATTTAAACAGAAGGACAACATCTAGCGCGGTTTGATTTGCAGGCCCGCAAAGTCTGTACCACCTCACAGGACCAACATAAACGAAAGGACGAACAGGAAGGTTACAGTAGGTAGTCGCATTAGAAGACGCCATTGGCGAGCGCAACTGCAACAATGCCACTTGGGTGAAATGCTTGCAGCGCCCGTTGAGTAAAATCGTTTCACTATTAGAGGGCATTTCAAAACGCAAATTTAAGTGGCGGCGGCACTCCGTGTCGTCGAAAATGTCGGTCACGAAGTGCCCGACCCATATTTTTGAAAGGTCCTCTAGATGATCTCCCATTCGCTGCGTTCGCCTTCAATGGTCACATTGGCCCTATCGCCGGAACCTGCCGGCTCAATCCTACCTGCGCGTGAACCATCGCGCTTCTGTTGTCCCAACTCTCACACCACTGAGAAGCGGGCAAGATAGTTGTCAAAGCATAGGTTCTAAGCCCAGCTCTCTCTCCATCAGCTTGGAGCGATTCTCTGTTTGCGTTGTCTTGGCCCGTTAAGCATGGTGCCAATGAACGTATAGCGAATCATGTATTCGTACGTTATTAACAGCAATGCGGAAATCACTACGGTTATTCCAACGAATTTCAACATTGCGGGAATGGGAAAATCTTTGACAAACCACTGAGCCAAAACCACCAGTGGAAGATGGGCCAAGTACAACCAGTACGACGAATCAGAAACGTATCGCATCGTTTTACTTTTCTGTGAAAAGAATCTACGAAACATCCCGATCGAACCGAACACCATCAACCAAACAAAAAGAGCTTGCATTAGGTTCCCCAGCAGCAGTTTCGTTGCGCCTGCCAAACTCTGGGGCAGGAAGCCAAACTTACCTGCAACTAGATCGAGTCCGATTGGGAACACGACTAGCAACGCAACCGGAAGACTAACGAGCCACCAACGACCTAGAAGGCCCTCGTCGTCATCAAGGTCCCAATAGACCACACCAAAGAAAAAAAATATCGCGTAGTAGGCAAGCACAGCAGGCATAGGCAACAACCCGATCGATCCGTCCGGTCCGAAAGTTCCGGGCTGCATGTAGTACTGCGGAATCATGGTCAGCGGTACCAGCCACAACAAACTTACTGGAGAACAGAACAACCACTTTGGCAGGCGCTCGAATTTCACAAATTTGGCGATAAACACATAGCCCACGAATGCTGCGACCAACCAGCAGAGAAACGCAAGGAACCACAGGTGCATAAAAACCGGCAACTGAAACAGAAGCGCGTAGCGCGCCCCCAGCCCGGGGTCGGAAGATTCGGTAGCGAACGCAATCTCCTCGCCCATCAAGTCAGCAATTTTACCGCGGCCAGTTTTAAGTTCGATTTCATCAAGAGTTACTCCATACAATTGTGCGATGTAGTTCGTCGTTGCAAAATCAATTCTCAAATTGTCTCTTGGAGTACTTCCGGCTCCATCCTTGGTTTCCGGGTTTGCGCCTGCCTCCAAAAGCAGTTGAGCCTCGTCAGCTCTACCCATAAACACGGCAACATGCAGCGGCGTGCCCGAGTCAGAGTTGCGCTGGTTCACGTCAGCGCCCTGCAACAATAGCATTTTCACCATTTCTGTTTGGCCTGAGAACGCAGCCACTGACAACAGTGATGCTCCTGCGCTTGGATGTAATGCATCTAGCGCGATCTTTTCCAACTCGATCGCAGCACGCACTTTCTCCACATCGCCTTCAGCAGCAGCATTGAAGTACTGGACTAGAGTAGAACCGGATGGAGGTTGGGCCACGAACATGCTCACTGCCCACATCGCCGGAACAATGGTCAAGCATCCGACAAACAGCGGCAACAAAATCCGTTTAAGTCGTTGTTTAATCAGCCCGCCAAGCCCGCGCTTCCGCCATAGCATCGCCGTGAAGAATCCACTGAGCAAAAAGAACAAAGGCATGCGGAATCCGTGAATGGCCGAGAACAGCACGTAGAAGAAGTCGCTTTGCTGAGCATCCATTACCGTCCAAGGAATGGGAGCAAATGAAAGCGCTGCATGCAGGACGATCCCAAGCAGCATGGCAACGGCGCGTAGCGAATCGAGATCGTGCCGCCGCTTGGTTGTCGCGGCAACTTCAACCGCAGCTTGCTCAGAAGGCACCGGCGAAACAGATTGAATGGTTGTAGACAAAGCGACCTCCTCAGGAATCTCATTAAATGTCAAGTCAGCAGTTTTAGCCCCTACTCAATTCGCGCTCTTTCAATTTCATCCAGCGTTTGATAGGCCCGAGAAAGGCCCTCGCCGGCAAACTGTTTCTGCCACTTCTTGTCTTCCTTATCTGAGTTGAGAAGGCGTAGATAAAGCCACAGCGAACCGGCCAAGCCTAAAACGCCAATCACCAGCGACACCCAAAGGCAGTATGGATGAAGCACCGCGTCAAACCCAATCGCGACGCAAGCTGGAATCCACATCAACCACCACGGAAACCCGATCACCGGACCAGTCATCAAGTAAGCTCTGCGCACTTGGTCCAGCATTTTTCGTACTGTCGTGACGGGCTTGGAGTAGTCCATGCGACCAATGCGCGTCAAAACGTGAGCCGCCGCCGCAATCACGATCACCCCGTAAATGTGCAGCATAACTCCGCAAACGATGCGGTAAGTCAAACCATAATTTTGATTCCAGCAAAATACCCCAAGGAGAATCAGCGCCACGCCAATCAAGATCTGAATGACCTGCCCCGATCGAAGCGATCTAAGGGATTGCCTGACGCGGTCCATCAACTCACGGCGAGACAACAGCAATCGGGCAGCTGTCTCTTGCTGTTGAAGGCTGGCCGATGAAACAGGCGTTCGGGGGTTTCCCTCAACGCCCGTGTCGTGCACCTTCGTCGTAGCATAGGCGCTATCGTGCGCGCTGCCAGTGCTCGAAGCAGGACCTGACGCGATTGAGTCCAAGTCCAATTTGATCTCACTGGCCGCTTGATAACGCCGCTGCGGTTCCTTTTGAAGAGTCCGGAAAACGACTTCATCGAGGCGCACATCGATTTGAACTTTCTCTGAGGGTGCCTCAAACCGCCCGATGGGTAACTCACCCGTCAGCATCTCGTAGAAAACCACGCCCAACGAATAAATGTCCGCCCGGTGGTCGACTGAGTGTGCGCCTTCTAACTGCTCTGGTGCCATGTAGCGTGGCGTTCCAAAGACCTGATGTGTTTGTGTTAGTTTTGTCTGTACGGTTGCCTGATTTTCTTTTCCAACGATTCGTGAAAGTCCAAAGTCTGCAATTTTTACAGTCCCGTCTTTAGCCATCAAAATGTTTTCGGGCTTGATGTCACGATGAACGACCGCTTGATCGTGAGCGTACTGCAGCGCTTCGCAAAGTTTGGGTACGATGGCCAGCGCGTGTTCTGGCGCGAGCTGACCGGCCCGTACGACATCCCGAAGAGTGGAGCCATCCACAAACTCCATCAAGAAGTAGTAGATGTCTTCGACATTGCCGAACTCGTAAACCGAAACAATGTTGGGATGGTTCAGCCTTGCAAGAGTGCGTGCTTCCCGAGTGAATCGCAAAGCAAATTTGACGTCTTGGCCGAGTTCTTCAGGAAGGATTTTCAGAGCAACGAATCGATCGAGCCCTTTCTGTCGAGCTTTGTAGACGGCTCCCATGCCGCCAGCTCCAAGTAGCTCAGCAATCTCAAGCTCTGGAAACAATTTGCCGATCTGTTGGATGCTCGGTGGTTCGAAACCTCCAGACTTCCCTTGCGGAATTCCCAACGCATCACGAATCGCTTTGGCTTCCTCTGGGAATCGATCGACGTAATCATCTACCTCGGGTGATTCTCCTTTGCGACGACGATAGTCGATCTCGAGCGCCAACAACTCCGAAAGTAGCAGTTCGCGCTCGTCGGCCGAGATATCCTCTGGGAGCGCGGACTCAATGGTCTGTGGGTCCGAAGACTGACAGCGCCGTTCAAATTCAGCGCACAGATCGTCAATCCGCTCTAGAGCCGCGATCGCTAGTCTTTTCCGGGCAATGGTCATTCGAGATCAGCTCCTGTTGTAATTTTTCACGAATCAGGTGCAGACGACGTTCAATCGTGCGCTCCGAGCATTCAAATCGTGCGGCAATTTCCGCGTTTGAATACCCCTCTAATTTGGCACCCGCTAAATCTTGCAG
>CAZDBE010000407.1:0-1294 GCA_964503675.1 uncultured Pirellulaceae bacterium
CCCCGTTCATGATGGAAATGGTTGTCGAGATTGGACGTGGATACGTTCCTTCCACGGAACACAGTGGTCGCGATCACGAAATCGGAATCGTTCCTATCGACGCCGTTTACAGTCCTGTGACACGTGTGCGATACGACGTTGAAGAAACACGCGTCGGTCAAAAGACCAACTACGACCGCTTGACCATGGAGATTTGGACCAATGGTTCGATCAACCCAGAAATGGCTTTGGTCGAAGCATCGAAGATCATGCGAAAGCACCTTAACCCGTTCGTTCAGTACACTGAACTAGGCGCCCAAGTACATGCTCAACCTCAGAGCAAAGGTGGTATCGATGCGGCACTGGAAGCCAAACTGAACATGCCGATCACTGAACTACGTTTCTCTGTTCGAGCGACTAACTGCTTGGACTGCTCTGATATTCGCACAGTACGTGATCTGGTTCAGAAGACCGAAGATCAATTGATGGAAATCCGTAACTTTGGTGAAACGACCTTAGTAGAAGTTCGGCAACTGCTGGGCGAACTAGGAATGCACCTTGGAATGAAAGTTCCTAAGGCACCTGTGATCACTTAAATCGCAGGCGGCGTTGGAACTCAAAAATTAACTCAAGACAGTATCTGCAGACAATAGAAGTTTGGTAATAAGATGAGACACAGAAAAAAAGGCCGTCGTTTAGGACGATCCTCAAGCCATCGCAAAGCGTTGATGAAGAACTTGGCGACCTGCCTGTTTTTGACCGAACGTGATGACATCTTCTACGAAGGCTTGGTTCAGGCTGACGGGAAAACTGCCGTCAAGCCACCAAAGCACAAAGGCCGGATCACTACGACGCTGCACAAGGCTAAAGAGGTTAGACCTCTAGTGGAAAAGTGCATCACGCTGGCCAAGAAGGCGCTTCCACACATGGAAGCGGCCGAAAAGCTGAACACCACAGCCGAACGCGGCACCGACGCGTGGAAGCAATGGCGTGAAGGTGAAGGCTGGCAAAAGTGGAATGCTGCTATTGCTCCTGCGATCAACTATCGCCGACGTGCGTTCGCATTGCTAGGTGACAAAGAAGCCGTCTCGATTCTGTTCGAAGATGTGGCTCCGCGATTTGTTGATCGTGAAGGTGGATACACCCGAATCCTAAAACTGGCGGGCGTCCGTTTGGGTGACGCCGGACTCCAAGGCATCTTGGAATTCGTTGGCAACAACGACCGTGTGAAAGTAAAGTCGGCTGTTAAGCCTGCGTTTGCTGCCGCTGAAGCCGCACCGGCAGAGGAAGAAAAAACAGAGGCGCCTGCCGAAGA
>CAZDBE010000407.1:1394-4413 GCA_964503675.1 uncultured Pirellulaceae bacterium
GAAGACACGGCCTCAGAGGAAGAATCGTCCGAAAAGTAGCCTCTTCGAAGCCGATTTTGAAACATCAAAGCCGCCATTGAATCTAATGGGCGGCTTTTTTTGTGGAAATGGATTTATTATGGTTTCGTGAAGGGCGGCTGATTCCGTTACTATTTTGCCTAGATTCTTTTCTACTGGAGCCTTTACTGATTCCCTTTCGTTGAATCTTTGTTCCACCAAGACGCCTCGAGAACGTCCGTTGTCGCGCTGCTCGATTTGCGGTGAGACAAGCGGAAGGCTTTGATTTTGGGCTCCTCAAGTAAACCGAATAACATTCAAATATAAAAATTTGAACTTTAGGTGTTTTACCACGTAAAACTGGGCTCTGTTTTGAGTCCAATGTACTCACAAACAAAATCGGTAGCAGAAATGCAAGGCGCCGCGTTCTTCGCTATATTGTGAGGAACTTGGCTCGGACGCTAAATCGTATTGAATCAAACTCTCGTCAGCATCCGGCTGTAGATGCGACAACTTTTACTCTCTGGAGAAGCTATGAAATCACTTTTTACACTATCACTCGCTTTCGCAATCGTCGCCTGTCTGACCGTCACCTCCTCGTTCGCTCAAGAAGGTTCCGACTCCAAAGCCAGTTCCCCCAAAACTATGGCTGCCGAACTCGACGGTAGCTCCAGTGGAAAATCATGCTGTAGCGGCAAAGAATCATGTGAAGGCGGATGCCCAATTTCAGCGGCGATGGCGTCGCTACCAAAGATGACTTACAAGGTTGGCGAAGAAGCGACCTGCTGCTCAAAATCGGCTGCGGCACTTGCCGAAAAGCATTCTGCACCGATCCATTTTGTCGTTGCTGAGACGTCTTACACTGACAAATCAGAAGCCATGACAGCGTTGGTTGAAAAAACTGAAGCCATGGTCGTCGCTTACACGACACCAAGTGTTTGCGAAAAATCTGGCACAACCACGATCGCTGGTAAAAAGTGCAGTTGCCCAATGACGGCCGCGAAGCACACAGAATTGGTCAAAGCGGCTGTTGAGTCGGTCAGCCTCTCTTACGTTGTTGGCGAAGAAGCTTGCAATTGCCCAATGAAGGCTAAAGAACTGGCTGCTGGCGGAGCAGAAATGAAGTACGTCGTCGGCGGCGAAGAGACTTGCTGCGAAATGACAGCTCGCCTGAACGTTGCTCGTGCGAAATACAAAGCAGCTGTTGAAGCACTCACCAAAGCACAAGCTGGTACTGTTGAAGCTGCTACAGCCACTAGCTAGTTTTTGGCTCAGGTTCGAAAACACGAAATCAGAAAATCGAATTGGTGGTTGCCCTATCATTGATAGTTGGCGACCACCATTTTTTTACGCTAAGGCTTCTTGTTGGCGAGTCTTTTCATATCAAAACCAAAAACAAAGCTCATCAATCGACCATAAAAGATGGCCCCAAATTGAAACATTCGGGGCCATATCGGTCTCACCACTTTGGTTATGAACTCTGAGTTCTTCTAGTAACCGCCGCAACTCCGGCGATAGCTGGGAGCGTAGTACGACCGACTGGGTACGACATACGTAGGTCGGTAATTGTAAGACCGGGACCGATTGTAGCTTGAGTACCGCGAGGATTGCGGACGGTAGAGCGATTGGTTGCCTAAGCGATAGTTGTGCGAACCGCTGTAGCTTGAGCCGTGGTGTATATTGCCACGGTAGCCGTAGTCGCCAGCGTTTGCATCTGATGCTTGAGCCCCAAACAAAAACAAAGTCGCGACACACAGTGAAAGAAACAGTCTCATAATCGTTCTCCGGATCTAAGAAATTGAATTCAGCCAACGCAGACTTGCTCGGCATTGATGGAGTAAACGAGCGGCTCCTCAGTTTCTTCCCTCAAATTATTGAAACTTATTTTTTTGGGCGAGTATCTTTAACTGGTCAAAGCGTCGCAGCTGGGTACATTTCCTAGCCGAACAGCCTCTCAAGCTACCTAAATGGTCGCATTTTGAGAGATAGAAGACGATTTTTAGAATTTGCCCCAAAGTTCACACCCCAACCGCCCACCTGGAGTCATTGGAAGCTTATAGTAAGGGTTATCTGTTGTAGCCATCGTGATCAGCATGGAATTCACTGCTGCTTATCGATCGTCGAAGATATTCGGGGCTGCAAATTTTTTTATCCTTATGGAGAAAACCATGAGATTCTTTAGCTTCTTCGCAGTTGCCGTAATCGCAACTGTGTCGTTGGCAGTCTCTGGATGTGGCGGAACTGAAACTGCTACCCCATCTAACGATGGTGGTGGAGCAGCGGCAACTGCAGAGGGCAGTTCTTCCAGTACCACACCTGCGACTGGTGAAGGGCTAACACCGGTTAGCTTTAATGTAACAGGCATGACTTGACGAGCTGGTTGTGGAGGCGCGATAAAACGCGAGCTTGCCACTGCTCTACCGGGTGTAGAGGTTGAAATTCCAGAACTGGGCAAAGTCATTGTCAAAGGCGATGAAGTAGATGCTGAAGCGGCTAAGAAAGCCATTGAGACGGCAGCGAGCGGTAAGTTCTCTGCGACACAACTTTAGGACCAATCTAACTAAGTCCTTATCAAGACATTCGATCGCTCTTTCATCGGAATAGAGCGATCGTTTTTTTATGCGCAAGCGTTCCATACTACTTACCTCACTCACTTCGACTGTACCATTTTCAGGAGCTTCACGATGAAACTGTCACATCACTGCCCGCTGGCTCGCCTTCCCGCTACCCTAGCACTTTTTTCGATGCTGATTTTTATTGGCCTTACCGGCAATCAAAGCGTCGCAGCACAAGAACATGACAAGCTAATCGGTGAGCGGTTCCCTCTCTGGGAACAAGGAGCGCCAGATTCGCTAGATCGAAAAAACGAACCTGAACAAGCCAAAGACTACTGGGTCAAAAACGTACACGATCCGTCGGTCACTGTCTTCCGTCCGCCAGCGGATCAAGCCAACGGAACGAGCGTTGTTATTTTTCCCGGTGGCGGTCACCGCATGCTGGTCTACACCGCAGAAGGCTATGA
>CAZDBE010000408.1:0-4391 GCA_964503675.1 uncultured Pirellulaceae bacterium
GCTAAAGAGAAGATCAAAAAAGCGGACGGCCATCTGATACTGGAGTTAGTCTCCACGCCAGACATCATGAAATCCTTGGGGGAACTAAAGCAAAAGCATCAATGGTCAGTCGGATTCGCTCTGGAAACCGAGAACGGCATGGTCAACGCTGCGGAAAAGCTGAGCCGCAAGCAATGTGATTTGATCGTGCTCAACGGCGCCGAGGCCATCGATTCGGAGAAGAATTCGATCAGGGTGATTAATGCCGAGGGAGAATCGATTCGCGATTTCAGTGGAAGCAAAACCGATGCAGCTGCGGTGATTATCGAATTGATCCCTGCGTAGGTTCGGTTGTTAACCGAATCCAATAATCCAATCGGCAGCCAATCGAATCTACTTTTGTGCAAGGCGAATGATTTGTTCGGCCAAATCCCGACTTTGAGCGATCACTGAAACCTCGGCGACGAAGGGATTGATTGATTCGCCCTTCAAATTAAGAAACACGCCGCCAGCCTCTTCCAGAATCAATTTGACAGGCACAACATCCCACGGAGCCTGTTTGATTTTTGCGGCGCTGTTGTCGTGAATTGCGGCCGCTAAACCAGTTTCTGCTTCCGCGACTCGTAAGGCCACGCCTGAATTGGGAACCGTTGTCGTCACCATCCGCGCTCCGTCGCTGGTCCGCAAGCGGTCTCGAAGTGTGGTGAATGATTCGGTTTCAAATTTGGAATCGCCATACTGGTTCATCTCGACCCAAACATCGCCAAGTTCTCTCTCACCATCGGGCACTTGCAAACGCACGGTATTCTTAAACGCATGTCGATCTTTATATCCGTAAAACCATTCACCGGTCAGCGGAAAATGTGCCAACCCCAGCACGGCTTGACCGCCTAAATATTTCCCGATCAACACAGAAGGGAACTGGCGACCGGCCTGCATCAAGAATGCACTGGTCGCATCGAGTGGATCGACGATCCAGAAGTCGTCGACGCCATCGGCAAGTTCGGGGTGGAGTTCTTCGGATAAAATAGCCGTACTACTATCGCCCGTAAGAATTTCACAGACGACTTTGTCTGCCATTTGGTCGACTTCGGAGACAAAGTCGCCGACGCCTTTCTGGTCAATCGTATGAAATTTGCCGAACCCCTCGGTGATGATCTTCCCCGCGGCCAACGCTGCATCGACCGCTACGCCTAGGTCGGAATGAACGGAAGCAGCATGCTCTCTCAGATTCTGAAGTTCAGAGGACGTAGTAGCCGAAGTCGATTGCATAGTTCCTAGACGCCGAAGCGCAAAACGAAATATTTGGGAAAGAAGTACGAGTGGTCGACAGACCCGACGGGTCAGTGATCGCTCAGCATAACGTATCCGGCAATTGAGATTTCTTCAACGTAAGGCACTTGCAAAGATCTCACTGAAGAAAGGGTTGTTAACGTGTCCAACGAACTTTTTTCACGGCCGCCGCCCCGAAAAATGCTCACAACAACCGTAAATTACCGTCTCAGATATTCGTGGCCCCACTCCGTCTCGTATCCCCGATGGATATCATTACCGGTATCCAATAAACTTTGCATTGTTGGTTGATCAGTTGATGGTCCAGCCACTCGTTTATCTGGTTAAACCGTTAGATCAAAGAATAGGACATATTATGGATGCAGTTAAATTACTCGGAAGCCTGCTGGGCAACAAATCGCTCTCTTCAGGACTTGGCGGACAACTTCTGGGCGGCTTGCTCGGTGGTGGTGGGCAACAGGCCGGCGGCGGAGCACTTGGCGGACTGTTGGGCAGCGTTTTGGGCGGCGGAGCACAACAGCAACAAGCCGGCGGCGGAGGACTTGGTGATCTGCTGGGTAGTGTCCTTGGCGGTGGAGGAGGTCAAGCTGCTGGCGGTGGAGCACTCGGCGGACTGCTCGGATCAATTCTCGGTGGCGGTCAAGCTCCAGAAGTACCCCAAGAGCAACATACACAAGCTAATCAGCAAGCTGAACTCATCATCCGTGGAATGATCAATGCGGCTAAATCCGATGGTCGAATTGATGATGCCGAAAAACAAAAAATCGTTGAAAGTCTCGGCGCTGAAGTATCTCAGGACGAAATCGAGTTTGTCCAGCGTGAGTTCGCAGCTCCCTTGGATGTACAGGGTTACGCCCAATCCGTTCCAAAAGAACTGGCAGGTCAAGTCTACTTGCTATCTCTGACTTCGATCGACCTCGACTCACAGAACGAAGCTCAATACCTCGGTCAACTGGCACAGGGATTGGGTATCGACCCTCAAGTCTGCAACCAAATTCATGATCAGGTTGGCGCTCCTAAAATCTTTGGCTAGAGCACCCCAAAGTCTGTTGAAGAAGACTCCTCCGACGGAATTTCCGAAACGACTTTGAAAGAAAAGGCAGACGAATAATCGTCTGCCTTTTTTCGTTCTTGTTTTCGGGAAAGACTAAACGCTCAACGTGCTGTTGATCGCAGTGGCAATCTGTTCCGGATTAAGGTCACTCCCGCCATCGCCAAATCCGGGCACCATTAGGTTGCCCGCCACTTCCAAGTGTTGCAGGCCAAGATTGTGCCCGATCTCATGGGCCGTGACCTCGGCCACAATATCGCGCCCGCCTGCAGTAGCCGGCAAATTGTCACCGACCTGAATGGCGACTCCCGCACCATCGATAAACGCAAGACCATTGACAGTGTCCTCGCCTAAATCGCTGAATCCCGGAACCAGTTCCACGAAATACATGTCGATTACATTGGGGTCGGCGTTGCCAACTCCGGCCTCATCGCCCTGCTCGACGATCGTGTCGAGGTCATCGGCAGGTCGTTCAGCGCCATCGTCAACAGCACCAACGTTTGCGGACGTGCTGTCCTGTGTTACAGCAGGTAGCCAAACAATGTCGATGCCTGCTTGGGCCCAGATTGCAGCGATTCTCACTTTCACATCCGTCTCTTGTGTGGCATCGCCGAAGAATTCAGCCGTGTTGGAACCGTCATCATTGGAAACAATGATCGGTTGGATCGTAACAACCTCGTTTTCATTGATGACCGGGTCTATTTCAGGTTCTGGTTGCGGCCCGGTAAATACGGGAGGCCCTCCTGCGTTCTGGAACCCGTTGGAAAAGATTAACTGATTGACGCCGCGCAATCTATCAAATCCCTCACTACTTAAGGTACGCAGATCTTGAACCGTTGCGTCGGCTCCATTGAATTGGACGGTGAAATCAGAAATCAGTCCATCGTAAATCGCCCGATCATCTCCTTGGCCCCCAACGATTCGATCATTGCCAAACTCGCCCGTGAATCGGTCGTCACCACCGTTGCCGAACAAAACGTCTTCACCAAGGCCTCCGAGAATTGTATCGTTCCCATCTTGCCCATAGGCTCGGTCGACTCCGCGTCCGCCCTCAACTTGGTCATTTCCGGCGCCACCGAAAATCAAATCATCCCCATCGTTGGCAAGAATTTCGTCATCACCTTCAGAGCCAGCCAGCAAGTCGTTGCCTTCACCTCCGGAAATGTTATCACGGTTGAGTCCGCCGTAGATTGTATCGTCACCACCATTGCCATTGAGAAAGTTAGTCCCCGCCACGCCGAGGATCCTGTCGTTTCCCCCGCCACCGCTGACTCGATCGTCACCAATACCGGCGATCAGAATGTCATTGCCACCGTTACCAGAGATTCGGTCGTTCTGGCTGTTACCGACGAGCGTGTCATTCCCGGAACCACCAATCAATACGTCCTCCCCGGCGTGCCCCCAGGCAAAGCTTGGCGTGCTAGTAAAGTTTCCAAAATAGTCGTCTCCCCCGAGACCAACAAACAGTATCGAATGTACACCGGAGGCTTGAAACGTTCGTGTCGGAAAACCGGCTTGCGTAACGACCAACTCATCGCCGTTCTGTCGCACGGTGGCGCTATCAGGTTGTTGGGTCCCACCAATTAGCACTTGGCTGGTTTCTGCAAGAAACTCGATTCCCGCCAGCAGTAGTCGAGGCTCCATTGCTTCGTACGACGTCTGTCGAGACCGTTTGCGCTGTTGGCGATTCTCAGCCAAGCCGCGACCAGAATAATCGCGCTCACTACTCTCAAAAACCTGCATCAAATAATTAAAGGGCGATCGCATCTAGTTACTCCAACATTCATATCGGTGCCGCAAACCATCGAGGCTTCGAATGCCTCGAAAGTCCGGCGTTTGGTAATCTATCCAGCATAGTAAGCGCACTTTCGAAATCAAGCAAAGACGTTTTCTCATGGGTGAGTTTGCGAACAAAGAGGCCATTTGCCTGCACTTCCCATCCGGCCAAATCGCAGATTCCCACCTTTTCAAAAGAGTGGCCGCATGCATTGCCGCCTTAGCCTGACAAATTCTGGCTTCCCTCAAGCATTGCGGGCGCTCATTCAATCGCTTAACTTGCCGGCTCGCC
>CAZDBE010000409.1:0-4367 GCA_964503675.1 uncultured Pirellulaceae bacterium
CTTCACGTACGGATCTGTGCGGGGGGCGATCGGCAACGACCGTCCCTACCGCGATGTGTGCCGGGATAAAACCGGATTGAGATAGAGAATGAAAGTTTCTTATGAAGAAGATTTAACCAATCACAAGCTGAATCTTCCCTGCGCCCAAGAGGTAGACCAAGGAAGATAGGCGAGAATAAGGGGACATTGTACTTGTTCGTCTGTTTGGTACGGTGTTTCTATGCCTAGAACAGCCCGAGCTTCGGTTGGAAATGTTTGCTACCACGTTTTGAATCGTGGCAACGCTAGGAATGAGGTGTTCCATAACGACGGAGATTACGGCTCGTTTTTGAAACTGCTTAATGAAGCTAATGATCGCGTGTCGATGCGTTTGCTTGCTTTTTGTTTGATGCCCAATCACTTTCATCTGGTCGCTTGGCCACGTAAAGATGGCGACTTGAGTCGCTGGATGCAGTGGTTGATGACATCTCACGTCCGCCGTTACCATCGGCACTATGATTCTTCTGGCCACGTCTGGCAAGGACGATTCAAGGCGTTCCCGATTCAATCCGACGAAGAAACGGGGACAGGTCCAATAGTGTTCGGCACGCCGGATGCTGCACCAACAATGAGCGAGAATAACGGGACATTGAGCGAGAATAACGGGACATTGTACTTATTTGTCTGTTTGGTACGAAGTTTCTATGCCTAGAACAGCCCGAGCTTCAGTTGGAAATGTTTAATACCACGTTTTGAACCGTGGCAACGCAAGGAATGAAGTGTTTCACAAGGACGGAGACTACGGATCGTTTTTGAAGCTGCTCAATGAAGCTAACGATCGTGTGTCGATGCGTTTGCTTGCTTTTTGTTTGATGCCCAATCACTTTCATCTGGTCGCTTGGCCACGTAAAGATGGCGACTTGAGTCGCTGGATGCAGTGGTTGATGACATCTCACGTCCGCCGTTACCATCGGCACTATGATTCTTCTGGCCACGTCTGGCAAGGACGATTCAAGGCGTTCCCGATTCAATCCGACGAGCACTTATTAACGGTCATGCGTTACGTTGAACGTAATCCCGTTCGCGCCAAAACAATTCCAGTTAGAAAGGCCCAAAACTGGAGTTGGTCGTCGGCAGGCACTCCACCGTCGAAATACGAAGTGGTGAGACTTCATCCCGGTCCTATAAAACGGAGAGCTAAT
Source organism: uncultured Pirellulaceae bacterium (assembly GCA_964503675.1). GTDB lineage: Bacteria > Planctomycetota > Planctomycetia > Pirellulales > Pirellulaceae > Mariniblastus. The sequence continues at coordinate 1,182 of CAZDBE010000409.1, forward strand.
TGGAAAGGTTGGGTCAATCAGCCAGTTACTTCGGCGGAGTCCGACTCGCTCCAGCAGAGCATAAAGCGTGGTTGCCCATTTGGTACCGAACGATGGAAGAAACAAACCGCCAAAAAACTTGGCCTCGAATCAACAATGCGTCCACGTGGCAGACCACGAAAAAAATGATGTACAATGTCCGGTCAAGGGTCAGGTCCAGTTGTTGGCAATTGAGGCAGACCGGCAATGCAACTTCCGTTTTCTTACTACCTATCGCCAATCGGCGTGACAATCGGCACAGGATTGGCCGATCAGATTGGTTGCGGTCGATGCACGGTTGAAGTCACCCAACTTGGCCGAAGACTTCAGCTCTACTGCCGCATCGAGCATCGTCTGACCATAAGCGACGTAATCATCCTCTTCCGCCTCGGGCATCCCGTCGAGAATGATCACGCGTGCCATCAGGGCTATCATATTCGCTTCATGATTAATTTCCCCAACGGCGCTCTTGAACGCGCCCTCATTGGCCGTGAATTTCTTTAAGCTTTCGTTGGCCTCCTCAAGCCTGACCATCAGTCGCGAACGGTCGGCCGCTTCGCTCCAGTCAATGGATTCTGGGGGCTTATCTGTCGCAACAATCGAACCTCCACGCACCAATTCTTGCAAATCCTCTTTGCGGGTCTTGCAATAGCGAAATCCTGCCGCCGCCCCGGTTCGAGAAGATACGGCCGCCTTCTGGAACAGCATTTGCGCCGCCGGGGCGTGTTCGGACCATCGAACGTCGCCGTCGTACTGACGAATTACAGAAAACAATACCGATAGAATCTCAAAGCTCTGGTTCACCTCGTCATACTTCGTCTGGAAAACAACAGGGGTTGTCACCAACTGGCTAACCTTCTGCTGTTGTGCTTTGACTTCATCTTCAATGGAAGTAGCATCCACCAGTTGGCTCCATGAGCTATCGCCAGTCCTTGTGTCCGCAGCAGCTTCACTTGATTTGCTTTTTTCACTTTCTGCTAGAGCCGCGACGTCGGGGCGCTCTCCAACGATTGCTTCAGCGTAAACGTCACGAAAGAAGATTGATTCATCTGCTTGATCCGTTGTGGTGTCATCAGTCTGGTTAAAGACTGGACGTTTGACGCGTTTGACCCGGCGAACTTTTCGTGGTGTAGGGTTCTCTTGCCCCAATGCGGCGTCGCCGGCGAAAAGAGACAATAGCAGAACAGGGAATGCAAGTTTCATTGGTTACGGGTTTTGAGGGGTAGTGTTCGAAAACTTCGCAATCACTCAATGGCGGTTGAGGGTGTTTGTCCAGTCGGCTATTTCAGGTAACAGGGAAATCAAGCGTTCGGTGCTTCCCGGATTCTTGTGAACTGGAAACTTCTTTCTTTGTAGCGCAGCGATGATCTTGTCGAGTCTTTTAGTAGATTTGAATTTTTCGGAATTGGCGAAATAGATCAACAATCGCTCACTCGGGCGCGTCTCTACTTGAGGCATACGTGCGGGAAACAACGCGTCAAACATGACCAGTCCCTGAAACTGATCGCGGTTGGTGAATGCAGTTAGGCAGGCCATCGTTCCAGCAGTTTTCTCGCCGCCGATCGCGACGCGACTCGAGTCAAAGTCCACCTTTTGGGCCAAACGTTGAACAGACTTGGAGATAAACTCATGCTCGCCCGGCGTCCACGATTTTTGATCAAGTGACTGGGGAATCATCAACACCAGATTGCTCCGTTGACAAGCCGCCGCCGTCGCCTTCAATGCTTCGGCAGAATCATGAATCCCCGGTTCCGACACCCAGACAAATAGCGCTGGTTTTCCGACGGTCGCAAAATCGTTTTCAGGGACAATCGCAAAGCAGCTGTTGGACGATTCAGCGACTTTGATCTCGACAATCTCTGCCTTTGCGTCCTTGTCAGAGGAGATGTCTACCACGCTTTGAAGAGCAATTGGTGGCGCTGCGTTGGTCGCGGCAGGTATTGCGGTCAAGTGCTTTGTTGCCGGAGCATCGTCCTCTTTTGAATTTCCCGAGACCGTCAGCACGACTTCCTGCTGGGGAGTCAGTTGGTTAAGTTTTTCTTGTAAGCCTTCCCATGTCTCAAGTTTTTGGCCATCGATTGCCATCAGAGATTGACCGGCTTCTAGCCCCGCTTCTTCACCGGGGCCGTCTGGCAAAACGTGCCCAATTTTAAGCTCGCCTTCCTTGGGGCTGCTAGGCACCACACCGAGTGCCAATTCTTGAAACGGCTCAATCTTATCGGTTAAAGTTGCTGTCAGCGTCAGTGTTTCTGCTTCTCGCAAAAGCGTGATATCAACTTCGTCACCAGCGATCATCGGACCTAGCAGGTGCTTCATTTGTGCGTGGCTCTTGAGAGGTTTCCCGCCAATCTTTAAAAGTTTATCACCGGGTTCTATCCCAGCGTCGGTGGCTGGTGATTTGGGCTGGCAATACCCGATCACCGGTTCGTCAGCGAACATATCCTTGCCCTTCATCGAAACGCCTAATAGCCCGCGATGCAAATCAATGCCCCGGGCCAATTGATCGATCATGCGTTGATAGCCGGCCAGGGGAACTGCGAATCCAATCCCTGAATCGTACCAGTCAGCGCCAGCTTCAACGCCGGGGTCGTCCGGCGAAAGAGGGCAAAGAATACCTGCGACGTCCCCGTTCAGCGTGATCAATGGCCCGCCGTAGTTGGCCCGCGATATTTTGGCGTCGGTCTGAATCGCTCTGCTCCAGATACGGCCTAGCGCGCTGACGATTCCCACCGACAGAGACGGCTCTTTCTCATCGTAGACCTTGCCAACGGCGATTACGGTCTCGCCAGTCCGCAGGTTGAGTTGGTCATCAGCAATGGAAACTGGATAAAACGGAAACCCTTCAATCGGCTCTGTTTTCAGCAATACAAGGTTTCGGCTATGGTCTGTCGCGAGTTTTTCCGCGATAAATCTTCGAATCTCAACTTCATCTGATTGTTTGTCAGTTGCATCATTCGTCGAGCGAGATGCAGCTTTGATGAAAATGCTCGAAGGATTGCCGCGTAGGTTATAGGCTGCTGTCAAAAACAGACCGGCCTCTGAGACACAGACCGCAGTCGAATGGCCGCTGCCTTCGGCTCCTCCAAGCGTTTCGATCTTGACGACAGATGGAGCAATGAAGGCGACTACTTGTTTAACGGCAATTTCTTCTAGTCGAACCAAATCCTC
>CAZDBE010000410.1:0-4361 GCA_964503675.1 uncultured Pirellulaceae bacterium
AGTCCAAGGTTGTGGCCAATCTCGTGAGCGGTAACTTCGGCAATCGTTTGACGACCGGACGAGAAATCAACCAAGTTGTCTCCGATGTGAACCGCTGCGCCGGCTGAACCAACAAATGCTAGGCCGTTGGCTGTACCATCGCTTACATCTCCGAACCCGGGAACGCGCTCAACAAAGTACAAGTCGATCACATTCCGATCAGAGTTGCCGATTCCACTAGCATCACCATTGGAAATGATCCGCCCTAAATCATTACTCGTCCTCGTACCGCCACCGTTGCCGACATTGGTAAACGTATCATTTATTCGACGTGTAGGCAGAAACTCGATGTCGATATCGGCTTGGCCAAAAATCTCATCGATACGATTCTTAATGTCTGCCTCTTGAGCAGCCGATCCAAAAAACTCAGCTTGATTAGAGCCGTCAGAGTTTGCGGCTACGATCGGCTGAATAAAGACGACCTCTCGCACATCAGCGCTAGGAGGATTGGCGACGGGATTCAAAACCTCGCTTGCACTTCGAATCCCGTCACCAAACGAAAAATTCTCGACATTCAGCGCTAGGTCTTCGAGTCCAAAATTTGGACCACGCAAATCGTTGATCCTCAACGCTGTGTTAGTTCCAGTCACCTCGTAAGATAAAAAATCACCTGAGAAATTCGCAGTATCGTTACCGGCGCCACCGACAAGTCGATCGTTGCCTTGTTCGCCGCGAAGCACATCGTCTCCATCGTTACCGGCAACGACGTCAACTCCGATTCCACCTGAGACAAAGTCATCGCCTCCTTGAGCATAAATGCGGTCATTCCCGCCCTGACCAAAAATGGTATCTGCCCCGGGACCACCAAAAATCAAGTCATCACCGGTTCCACCTTGGATATTGTCTACACCGCTGGAACCCACGAGGAGGTTGGTGCCCGAAATGTCTGTGATCACATCTGTATCGTTACCACCGAATATCGAATCATCACCAGCGCCGCCCTCGATGACATTGAAACCCATGATTCCTAGGACACGGTCGTTTCCAGCACCTGCATCAATGTTATCGTCGCCGTTACCGGCAACAATAAAGTCGTCGCCGCCGTTGCCTCGAATGATATCGTTGTCAGTATTGCCAATCAGCCGGTCAGCACCCGAGCCACCGATCAGGGTGTCATTTCCGGCTTGCCCAAACGCTCTGGCAGAAATTGCGGTTTGATTTTCAAAGAAATCATCGCCCGCCAAGCCCACAAACAAAATCGAGTTCACTTGCGACGCAGCAAAGGTGCGCGTATCGAATCCTTCATGAGTCACTGTAACGACTTCGTTGACCTGCGTTACTCTGGCAACGTCGACTCCAGTGGTACCTCCGATCAGAATTTCTCCTGTCGCAGCGGTAAAAGTCACACCAGCCAACAATTGACGTGGTTCACATTCTTGATAGGTCACATTGCCAAGCGATCGAGATCGACAACGCCGTTTGGAGGCAAAAGAAAACCCGCAATAGCTCGGCTGGTCCTCAGAAAGAGTGCCCGTAAAACAATTCAATGCGCGAGCTAGGTAGTTAGCAGTCAAGCGATACATAGATAAACCAAGTTGAAGATGCCAAGAGTTTGCAAGCCTTTGGAACTGCAAAGGCAAAAGTCAGGAAGGAGAGACTTTGAGGCACGCGTCTGGATCCACCGTACTTGTGAACTATACGTCACACAATACTCATGTGAAGGAATAAAAATCCATTACGGTCTGCGCCTAACTTGGTTCTGTTTGATAGCAAACAATCGGCGCGGAATAAGCTATCAAACAAAGGTAAATAGCCATCTACTTGTGCAAGCTAATTGGCTCCAACAGGAACCGTTTCTTTATTGGGTTCTTCGACAGCTGGGGAGCGGTTAAAAACCGAATCTCTTTACTTTGCAAAAGCTTTGCGAATAAGGTCCACAAATTCGGCACGGTAGCCCGTCGTATCGTCGCCCATCGATTGACTGGCCATTTCCAGAATCATCTGCGGACGCGCGTTGCCAGCATGAGCAGAATCACGAAGTAACATTCCAAACCCGGCGACACTGGCTGCAAATCGGAAATCATCTGACGCGCTCGTGAAACTCTTCTCTTGGTTCTTGATAGTAAACTCGATACGCTTACTCGTATTCTCATCAGGCTGCTTATACCGAAGCGCCAAAGTCGCCAGCTCGCCAGAGTCTGCGGCATTAGAAAGCGTGGCATTCTGGCCATCGTCTTTTGGAGGCGCATTTTCATTACTGGAGTTCTGGTACTTCATTCCTTGCGGGGCAGCGAACGCCGCGGCGACTCCACCGGTTGGCTCGATCTCATAAATCGCCGTCACTGTATGCCCCGCACCGATTTCGCCAGCGTCCTTACGATCGTCAGCGAAATCTTTCGTCTCCAACATTCGATTTTCGTAACCCACCAGACGATAACTCTTCACTTCGGCTGGATTGAATTCGATTTGAATCTTCACATCCTTGGCGATCGTCACCAACGATCCCGATAACTGTTGAACCAGCACTCGGTGAGCCTCGCGATTGCTGTCGATATAAGCGTATTGTCCGTTGCCGTTGTCCGCCAGTTTCTCCAATTTTCCGTCCTGTAGATTGCCCGTTCCAAAACCAAGTACGGTCAAGAACACGCCTTCAGACGCTTTCTGTTTAATCAAGTCAACCAACGCTCCGTCGGCGGTAACTCCGACGTTCAAATCTCCGTCGGTGGCCAAAATGACTTTATTGACGCCGCCAGTGATGAAGTGCTGTTGAGCCAAATTGTAGGCCAAGTTAATTCCGGCGCTGCCATGAGTCGATCCGCCGGGAGTTAACCGTTCGATGGCTTCGTTGATCGTTTTAGTGTTGTCTCCTGAGGTAGGTTCAAGAGCAACTCCGGCGTTACCGGCATAGGTCACGATGGAGACCCGATCATTTTCGCCCAACTGTTTGACCATCATCTGGAAACCGCGTTTAAGCAGCGGAAGTTTGGCGGCCGAATTCATCGAACCGGAGACATCTATCAGGAAAACCACATTGGTCGCCGGTCGTTCCTTCACATGGATTTCTTTGCCTTTGAGCCCGACTCGTAAAAGTTTGTGCGAATCGTTCCAAGGGCAGTTGGCTAGCTCCATATTGACCGAGAACGGATCATCGCCCTTGGGCTGTGGATAGTCGTATTGGAAATAATTAACCAGTTCTTCGATGCGGATCGAATCACGCGGCGGCGTCTGACCCGAGTTTAGAAAGCGACGCATGTTGGCGTAGGACGCCGTATCGACATCGATCGAGAAAGTTGAGAGAGCGGCGCCACCGGTTGCTTGGACGAATGCGTTTTCGTGAATCGGCGCGTATTGCTCGCCCATCGAGTACTTGGCTGTGTATCGACGATCAAACTCTTGAAGCTTTTTCACAATCTCTCTGTTCTGTACGGAGTAAGTATCGACCCCACTGTCCTTAAAAAAGTTTACGCGACCATTTCTATCTATGATTGCTTGTCCTTGCGCAGATAGTTGTCCCTCTCCACCACGCTGCGAGATTTCCAGCTTACTACTACCATCATCAAAACTCACGCCGCTAGGGACAAATCCCTTCGACCTTCTCTCTTCGCCGAAATCAGACAAGCTACTCAAGTCTTTAGCTCGTCCCGGAAGCCCCAATCGTAGACCTCGTTGAGAGACACTTTGACCAACTTCCGCCTTAGCAATTTTTGACTTATATCTCGAAACTACTGCAGTGCTCTTCTTTGCTTCCAATTCTCCCTTGGTCAGAGGACGTCTGAACGATGCAATTTCTTCTCCTTCACTTAACTGAGACACCAATTCTGGCAATTTATCATTCATGATTCTCACAGAGCGGTTCTTGACTTCTCTCACTTCGTCCACAACTAGACTCTGCTTCGATGGACCGGAGAAATCCTCTGGGTACTTTCCAATTTTCATGCCAGCCGATTGAGCGCCCTGCTTTTTCCAGTCTTTGACCACGTCAGCCACAGCCGGTCGTAACACGTCGGTCTTAGATTCAGAAAGTGGTGCGAATGTATTGGCGTTTTTGTAATATGAATTGTTTAGGGCAACCTGCCTATCCATTGGTTCACCTTCAGAATAGGGCTGATATGCCCACCATCCAGCGATGGCAACCAACACCCCGGTCGCTAACCCGGCCCGCCATCTTCTGCCAACCGTTCGCGCTGGCACCTTCTTCAATGGAGCTTTGGCGATCGTCAAAGAAACATCCGATGGCGCATCTCCACCGGAAGCTAACGTCGCCAACAACTGCTCGCGCAGATCTTCATTAGATTCCGGAAGTTCATGCGTGACGGACTGACGCAGTAGTCGCCCTAGCTCGTACGTGGCAGCGTCTTCTTGATCGGTACACTGCTCTGATT
>CAZDBE010000411.1:0-4354 GCA_964503675.1 uncultured Pirellulaceae bacterium
CAAGCCGAGGAATGTCGGATTGCGATCGTTGAAGATGGCCGACTGGAAGAACTGTATGTGGAACGCCACAGCCAGGACAACTATGTTGGAAACGTTTACAAAGGAAAAGTCGTTAATCTGGAGCCAAGTATCCAAGCGGTATTTGTCGATTTTGTCGTCTGGCGTAATGGTTTCCTTCACATAAGTGATGTTTAGCAGCACTATTTCAAGCAGGGCGGCTATGATCCTGATGAAATCATGCGAAAGGAACGCGCCGAAGCAGCCAGTCGAGGTGGCGATCCCCGCAACCGTCCGCCGGCCAAAGGAGGCTTTCGCCCACGTAACAAGCCGCCAATTCAAGAGCTTTTTCAGCGTGGCGACGAAGTTCTGGTCCAAGTGATCAAAGAAGGCATCGGCAACAAAGGGCCGACCTTGTCGACGTACATCAGTATCCCCGGCCGATTTCTAGTCCTTATGCCAGCTTTGGGACGTGTCGGCGTGTCGAGAAAAATCGAGGACGAGGATGAGCGTCGTCGCTTGAAAGATATCCTCTACGATCTAGACCCACCTAAGGGCCTCGGCTTCATTGTCCGTACCGCCGGCGCCGGCAAATCGCGCGATGAATTGGCGAGGGATCTCGAGTATTTGCTTCGTCTCTGGAAAGCGATCGTGAAACGGGTGCAAACGATTCCAGCACCGATCGATATTTACGAAGAGAGTGACATCGTGATCCGCACGATTCGCGATGTGCTCTCGAGCGATATTGATAACATTTGGATCGACAATCGAGCGGCGTTTGAACGGGCTAGAGAGTTTCTGAAAATGGTGATGCCGAAATCGGCTGAACGACTGAAATTCTATGAGGGCAAAGATCCGATGTTCCACGTGTATAAGGTGGAAGACGAGATCGCAAAAATCAACGCGCGCGAAGTAGATTTGCCCGACGGCGGTTCAATCGTGATCGATCAAACCGAAGCTCTGGTAGCGATTGACGTCAACAGTGGTAACTTTCGCACGTCAGATTCCGCCGAGGATTCAGCCTATCGCTTGAACGTTTCGGCAGCCCGTGAGATTTCACGCCAACTGCGGTTGCGAGATTTGGGCGGCGTGATTGTAAATGACTTTATTGACATGCGTCGTGACAAGCATCGCCGGGGCGTGGAACGGGCGTTGCGTGATGCAATGAAACGCGATCGAGCCAGAACCAAGATTCTTCGTATCAGCCCGTTCGGACTCGTTGAGATGACTCGGCAACGGATCAAGCCAGGACTCAAGCGTAGCCTGTATCAAGAGTGTCCCTGTTGCACAGGACGAGGCAACGTCAAAACGGCCGAAAGCATGGCGTTGGATGTCATTCGAATGCTCTTACTGGCTCGCCAGCAAAAGAACGTCGCCTCCGTCAAGGTGAAAGTCAACGACGAAGTGGCGTCCTTTTTAAATAACCAAAAACGAAAAGACCTCGCTAAATTGGAAGACGAATCTGATTTCGATATCCAGATTCTCGGTAGCGAATTTGTGTTTCCAGAACACTTGGAATTAGAGTGCAAGGATGGAACAGGTCATGCTGTCCAATTGATCGCTCAGAAGAATGCGAGTCGTGCCTCTGCCGGTCGGGCAACGGGGACTCGGACTGCGGGCAACCGGTAGTTGGCCCCAGCCAGTCGGTTGCCATTATTTGGTTGATCCAATCCACTTGGTACGAATGAAGGAGTACGCACTGCGTGCTCCTTTTTCGTCCGCCTGCGGTTAGGGTGAGCGGATCTTGATTCAGATTAAGAGGTATCTGGATGTCTCTGCGTCAGTAGAATGTCCCGTTTCGGTATCGAAGCTGATGAAATCCGGATTTTGAGGGCACTTTGAGTCCTTTCGGACGGTTGCTCTGGACTTTTTAGCATTCCCACCTATAAGATAGATGAAGTTTTACTCCATCACCAAAAAGGGGCTCCATGCCAAAAGAAGAATCATTTGAACTCGACGGAACCGTTACACAGGCGTTGGCCAATACGCGTTTTCGGGTCGAACTAGAGACAGGAAACGAAGTCTTAGCGCACGTTTCCGGTCGTATGCGACGGCACTTTATCCGGATCGTTCCCGGCGACAAAGTTCGTGTCGAGCTATCTCCTTATGACCTGACAAAGGGTCGTATCGTATTTCGGGAACGTTAAGTTTCCTTACGTGCCCTTTTCCGGGCGCGATTCAGGCTCTTGAAGTTCTGACCTTCTCGCTACTAGAAGAGCCCGCAAATTTCTGGCTATGGCGTACTAGCTTCCATCGCTATGTCGCTCCCTGAGCCCGATTCCTCTTCACTTATCGCAGAAGTTGTGTCTCGTTGCGCACCGATGGGAGGGGTTTTGATCCTCTTTTACAGGTACCACGGTTTCTTTTTCGTGACCGATTTGACTAGGATTTCTATGCCATTGCCCAGAACGTTGGAAACTTTCTCGGCGGATGTCAGGTAAAGCACTGGGATGGAGGGGGATGAAGAGGTCCTGAAGACTATACGACGACCGGCTAACCTGCTCTGACGGCTAGCGATATCCGTCAGTAGTCGCCGTGCCCCTTATCCCAAATCGTCGCCATTGTGCTATTCTTGCACATTCAAATCGCCTGCTTAGAAGATGGCGGAGGCGTATTGAATCATCGACTGTTTATTGGAGAACCAAAGTGAGAAACGTTTGCCTGTCCCTGATGACAACCATGGCTGTTTGTGTGGTGTCGCTGCTACCGTCTGACAAGACTTACGCCCAATCAGCACCCAAACCAGCAGTGGTTGTTTCTCTTGCCCCACTGGGCGAGCAGATGAACGACCTCAAGTATTTGGTCAAAGCGTCTGGTTTTGGAAAGATGAACTTTCTTATCCAGTCGCAGGTCAAACACTTCACAGCCGGTATCGATCGTGATCGCCCATCGGGCATGATGATGTTTTTTCAAGGAGACGATCCTGAGCCTCAGTGGCTGGGATTTGTGGCGGTCGAAAACGTGGATGACATGTTAGATCGCATCGCTGATTTTGCAGATGTCGATGAAGATGACGATATGATTATGATCTCGCCGGAGAACGGAGATGAGATCGTAGCCAAGGAAGTCGATGGTTATCTGTTCATTGCCGATGACAAAGAGATGTTTGCACTAGCGCCTGGTTCTCCAGCAGAAGTATTGGCCGACCTGCCGAACAGCTACAACCTTGCCGCACGTGTTTTTGGACAACGCATTCCCAAAGAGCTTCGCCAGAAAGGGATCGACTTAATCAGCGAGGGCTACGCTCGCCAGATGGAAGAACTAGGCAAAGATAGCGACGAATTCTTTGACACTCAGTTGGAGCAAATTAAGAGTTTCGTCAACGATACCGATGAGATCATGATTGGCTTTCAAGCCGACGAGGAATCAGGGAAGTTGTCGACCAAGATGATTTTTCGAGGCACTCCGGGATCGGAATTGGCCAAGCGGTGCAACGTGATGAAAGATCTTACAGCGGGAAATTTCACGGGATTTCTAAATAGCGAAGCGGCGTTAAACGCCAACATGCGGGCTAAAATTATCAAAGAGGATATCGAAAGCTACAACTCATTGTTGGACCAAGTTCGAGAGCAAATGCTTTCGGAAATCGATGCCGATGGCGAGTTGGATGACGAAGAATTTACCAAGCTTGAGATGCTTGCCGATGACATGATTTCCGTGCTTAAGGAAACCATCGCCGAAGGCGAGTTTGACGGTGGTGCAGTCATGATGATGAAGAAGGACAGCATGAACTTCGCCACCGGCGCCAAGATTGCTAGCCCGGCGAAGCTCGAGAAATCTATCAAGTCGCTTGTGGAGATGGCTCAAGAGAAAGCGGGCGATAAGATAGATGTGAAATTCAATTCCGAATCCTACGACGGCATTTCCTTTCACTCGATCAACGTTTTGATTCCTAGTGACGAAGAGGAGACCCAGAAGGTTTTTGGTGACAAAGTTACCATTATGGTGGGGCTCGGGACTGATTCAGTTTACCTTTGTGCGGGCAGCGATCCGCTGCCGCTTTTGAAGGCGAGCATTGAGAAATCCAAGACCAGCGGAGAGCTTGAATCGTTGAACCAGTACAACGTTTTTCTTGCACCGATTCTCCGGTTTGCTTCAGGCGTTACGTCTGAACCAGCGCTCGAAAAGATGGCTGGTACCCTAGAGGAAAGCGGTAAGGATCGAATCAGCGTCTTTTCTGATGTGATCGAAAACGGAATTGAGTCTCGTCTTGAAATGGATGATGGCATTCTGGCGTTGATTCAAGCGGGCTTCGAAGCGGCTCAGTCAGGTGCGTTTCAAGGAGACGTGGACGAATTTTAGAAACGCGAGTCTGGCGTTTAGCCAAACTCGCAGTGAACAAAGAAAACAGCCGACA
>CAZDBE010000412.1:0-4342 GCA_964503675.1 uncultured Pirellulaceae bacterium
AATCTCGAAGAAGTCGTTACACGTGTTGATGGCCCCTTGTTCAGTCGTTTGCGACATCAGGGCACTGAGCTGGATGATCCGATTGACTGGTACGAGCTTGCGTCGCGCTGAGACGTAGCTTCGATTACCAATCGACGTACTGGACAAATTAATCGATCGACTAAAGTGAACCAATGCAAACTCCCGCACACCTAGCTGCCAGCCTTTTTATCTGGCGAAAAGAAACTCGGTGGGTCGATGCGGCTGCTGTGGCGTTTGGAGCCCTGTTGCCCGACCTTACGATGTTCTTTTTCTATGGCTATCAAAAAGCGATTGGAAGTCCAGAGAAAAAAATCTGGGAAACACTCTACTTTGAAGAACACTGGCAGTACTGTTTCGACGTGTTCAACTCGATTCCAATTGCGATTTTGCTCTTTGTTGTTTTTCGCCAGCTAAAAATGCGTTGGGCCCAATTGTTAGTCGCCAGCGCCGGCTTACATATGTTGTGCGATCTTCCCGTTCATCACGACGACGGACATCGCCATTTTCTGCCAATCAATAACTGGCGGTTCGAAAGTCCAGTTTCCTACTGGGATCCCGCACACTTTGGATACGTCTTCGCCACACTTGAGTTGGCGTTTGCTATCTCTGCTTTGATCTACGTGTTGCGTAAAGGCGAGAAACCAATGAGCCGAATCGCAATTGGGACGCTGGCGATTTATTCGATTGGCATCGCTTTATTGGTGTTTGTGTTGGCTCGGCCATATTTTTGTAGCACGTGAGTGCTGCGAAGTGCATAACATAACAATTGACCACCAGACATATCTGCACATGGGAGAAACCTTGATTACACGACGCACGATGATCGCTAGTAGCGTTGCAACAGTCGCCGTAGCATCTTGCTCTTTGAAAGCGCTCGTTGCCAACCAGCCATCAAGCAACACACGAAAATTTACGATGGACCTGCGAGGTTCGAGTATTGGTCTTGATGGGGACCAGCGGAAAATGATCGATCTGGCCGCGCAGCATGGATTCGAATCCGTTGGAGCTGACGCGTGGTTTATGGGTGGGCTGTCCGACGAAGAAATCGCCAAACTGAAATCCGATGTGGCAGAAAAGGGACTAGTCTGGGGATCAGCGGGGTTGCCCGTTGAGTTTCGCAAAGACGATGCCAAGTTCCAAGAAGATTTGTCGGGCCTCCCAAAACGCGCAGCAGCACTTCAAAAGGCAGGCGTCAGTCGTATGGGAACTTGGATTATTCCCTGTCATGATGAATTGACTTACGTTCAGAATTTCAAGCAGCATGCGACGCGACTGCGTGAGTGTGCCAAAATCCTCAAAGACAACGGTTTGCGTTTTGGGTTGGAATATGTCGGACCCCAGACGTTACGCATCAGCAAGCGCTATCCGTTTTTACACACCATGAAGGAAACGCGCGAGCTCAATGCTGAGATCGGCGTCGACAACATGGGACTGATCATGGACAGCTGGCATTGGTATACCGCCGGCGAGACCGAGGCTGACCTCGCGACGCTTACGAATCAGGAAATTGTCGCCTGCGATTTGAATGACGCCCCGAAAGGCAAAACGGTCAACCAACAGATGGATTTTGAACGCGAATTGCCTATGGCGACAGGTGTGATCGACCTAAAAACGTTTTTGAATGGCTTGGTCTCCGTTGGCTACGACGGTCCCGTTCGGGCAGAACCATTCAATCAGGTAGTCAACGCGATGGAAAACGATGAAGCTTGTAAGTCGACTCATGCTGCCATTAAATCAGCATTCGATTTGATCGGCGGCTGATTATTAGGACATAGGCTCAATAGTCTTTGCGAGAAAAGTAGACGCAGCTGATCAGCAACATCACGACCATGAACGCTAGCCCACTGGTCAGTGGAGCAAAGGGATTCTGATACTTCGGCTGCTGGCGAAGATCGACCGCGCGGTTGGTCTCGCTGCTGCCGGTCGAAGATAGGTGTGTCACCACTTTGTAAAACTCACCCGGCTTAGGCCAGAGCCAGTACAACGGTCGGACGACCATCCGGTAGATTTTTTCGATCATGTCTTCTGGTGGAGTTTTGGTATCGATGACTTCGAAAGAGGGAAGTTCGTAACGCGTCAGCCGATTGGTGCGGTCGGCGACGGTCAATTCGAAAGCCTCGCCGTCTTCATTGACATTAACCGCAGAAATTTCTCCCTGCCCGGTTACTGGAGCACGAGTGAGTTCGCCAGCTTGGGCATTTAGCATCCACAACCGTTGGTTTCCAGTTTGAAGAAAAAACCAATCTCCGTCAGGAGTTCCTGCGATTGATTCGACGGCGTAGTTGGATTCGGCTCGAAAGCGACTAGTTTCTTTTAGCGTTGTCGAATCGACCAGAATGATGTCGCCGTTGCCCAAAGCAAGCACAATTTTATCGCCCTGGAACTCAACTAGGCAGCTCATCGATGGATCAATGTCGGATTCAATTTCTGCGTTGATGCCGCTGGTGTATTTCTCGCTGTTGTACTTCAGTACGTGTAGCTTTCCCTGTCCATAGATCGCGATGTCATCGGACTGCCTATTGATGGCGACCTGTCCACGCGCGTCGATAGAGATTTTTTCATCGGGACTAACATCAACGTAGTACCGTTTGAGGCGAAGGCGCTTCTTGCCGGCGTCTGATGCTTTATCGGCAGCGGTTGTCGGGTCTTGGAATCGATAGATTTTTCCGTCAGAGGTAAGTGCAACTACGATTGATTTTCCTTGCAGGAGATCGGTCATGTTGGTTGGGAATTTACCAATCTTTTCGAATCGCTCACCAGCACCGCTGGCCAGTAACATCGGTTGGCGGGAGAAACTGATCGGATTGAACAGCGAAGTGTTTCCAGCAATGACCTGACCGCCGGCGGGATCGATCACTGGGCCGTAGGGCAGGGCAATTTCGCGCGATTGATCCAGATCAGCGCTGTACGAGATCATGCCTAATTGCATCTGAGCGTGATCATCCATGTCGGGCATCAATGATTGCCATGGTTGGTTAGTACTATCCCACGTCGAGAACTGTCCCAACCGGTTTAGTTGAACGGTTTCTTCGTTTGCACTATTAACTGCGACGATGCGTGTGTTCTGCATGCGAGTGTTGAGAAAACCGTGTCCCGTTCCAACTAAGAAACAGGTACCCCAGAACAAAATAGTGACGATTACTGACAGGATCGTACTGCGTGTGGTCAAGCCGACGAATGCAGACACCGAATAGTAGATCCCAAACACAATTACGTACAACATGATGCAATACAGAATGGCGTTCTCCCACACCCCCATCGCCAGACCCAGCCACAACCAGATCCCGACAAACAAATAGGTTGCACAGAGCGCAATAAACACGCAGCCGCCGACAAACTTTGACAGGAACAAACCGCCTCGAGAGATCGGTTTACTTAACAGAAGATTCAACGAACCGGGTTCAAATGTCTCTGGAATAATGCTGGCGGTGAACAATAGCGCGACCGCCAAACCGATCGACAGCACGAATTTATCCAGGATGCCAGGGATTACCGAGATGACTTGCGCTCCAAACTGCGCCTGAGAGGTGGGGACATCTATCATTTCAAATGCCCACGGCCCATACCACGCCGACATCGTCGTGGCTTGCCCGCGCGAAATGGTGGAGCGGAAAGCGCGGCCGATCAACAGTCGGTTTAGCCGGCGGGAATGCCGACTACTGAAGCCTTTCTCAAGCGTCTCTTTGAGCGCTTTGGCTTCGCCACTTAACCGCATCCGTTTCCAGTCTTGTTCGCGATAGAAATCCGGATCCTTGATCAGTTCATTCAGCTGTTCGATTAACTTTTGATGCATAAAAAAAGCGCGGTTACTTTTCTGCTGCCTCTTTAATGACTCCGGCATGCCGGGTGGATCTTTAGCCGACCCGGCGCCTTGGGATTCATCAGACGAATCAACGCCTTCGGACTTGCGAGTCTTTTCGAGGTCTTTCTTCAGGCTGGCGGGCAACATTTCCCAGATTTTTCCAACTTCCGGACGACCCGGATCATCTTTCTTTTCGAGAATTTGCTCGATCAGCGCAGCCGGATCCTTGACGTGCTGCTGGTAAACAAGTTTCCAGTCCAGCGTTTCGACGAAGTGAAACGGAGCCAGCGCCAGCAACAACACTGTGATCAGCGCCAGTAACACGTATAAGACTCTGGATGCCATCGCCGCGCGAAACGAATCTTTGATAATGGCAAGGTACTGCCGCATGTTGGTCTACCGAAAAAAGTGTTTTGTTCCGCTTTGAGTTTGAAATCTTTTTTAACCCGACTCGTGAGCGAGGCGCCAACCGAAAATGTAGGCTGCCTCGTTTACGTGTCGGGTTAGGCTGCTTAAAGA
>CAZDBE010000413.1:0-4297 GCA_964503675.1 uncultured Pirellulaceae bacterium
CAGTTAACCATTGGTTTGGTCAGTGGCCGCTTTTGGCTGCTCATCTTTCGAAGGTTCCTCTTTTGACAGGATGTCAGTCGTCGGACTTTCCCTAACCAACTGCTTTGCTCTGTCAAACTCCTCGTCGGCGATCATGTCTCTTTTGCGAATCTCCCGAAGCAAATCGAGGTCTTCTTCCGAGCTGGAGGTGTGCCCACCGATCGCCAAATTACGGAACCAACCGACGATGTAGACCGCAGTTAGAACCAAGCAAATCAGTATCGCCGTGTATACGATCCACGACACGCCGTCGATCTCCATTAACTCCTTGATGTGTTCAGATAGTTGTTGGAAAGTAGATTTGGATTCCATAGTCGGCTGGAACAAGGTTGGAATGTGAGCTGGTCGCGGTGATTATCGGATAGAAGAATCTATCCTTCACCACTTCGAATTGGCTCGATTATATCTCATTTGAGAAAAAACGTTTAGCACGATATTTCAGAGAAAAACCAGCGTTTACAAGCTTTTGAGAACCTATTTCCAGTTGCAGGTGAACCCCGCAAGTTTCGTTCCGCGTGTTTTACGCTTGCCACAGCGAACAGTTCGGGAATTCAGGAAGTTTTCGGATTTCCGTTTCGTGTTGGTTGGATTCCAAACCGTGGCAAACGTAAAAAGCATCCGGTTGTAGTGCGTTGATTCCCCATGCGATACAGCTGGGGGAATCGTTCCAGTAGCCAGAATCCAGACACCGGCGAAAACAGGAGCATCCCTTAATCGAAACCACCGTTCGAGCCATCAGCGCTTAAAGGCCGATGCAGAAACAAGGAAGTATGCGCGAACTAAGATCTTTTGGCGCCTGCTCTCCGGATTCATATTTTGCGTTTCTCGTTTGTGGGGATCGCACAGGTTTCTAAAAAGGCGATCAGGTGAGCAGCCCAAACAGGCTTTCAAGAATGTCCCGATTTGCAGCTGTAGTTTTCAGTACGTGCATCTGGAGCGCTACTGCGCTTTCGGGCAGCTTCTTGCCGGCGGCGATTCCCTATCAAGAAGCCTTTCCCGTTGTCGTCAACAATCGATTTGCTGCCCCACAAGCCGCGTCAGCCAAAGTTATCCATAGTCGCTTGGCCGGTTTTGGAATCCCGTTCAAGATCAAAGACTCTGACGGCAAGTTCATTGAAGTGCAGCTATATAAATCTGTTGACCAAGGGCGCAGCTGGGAGTTTCACGGGCGTGAACAAACCAGCGGTACTGAGTTCCCTTTCAAATCTGATGGCGAGGGCGAATATTGGTTTGCCATGAAAACACTCGACCGTGATCGTAGACTGTTGCCAGAGGGGGATCCGGCTGCGGAGCTAAAAGTCAGGATCGATTTGACGAAACCTAAACTCGAATTCGCCGTTAAAACTGATCCGGCCGGCCGAATCGTTTGCCAATGGCAAGCGTCGGACCAATTCCTAGACTTATCCGCCACCCGATTGCAGTATCGTCCCCAGTTTTCTTTGAGTAGTGCAGCCGGCCAAGAAGGCGCCGAATCTCAATGGCAGAACGTCGCGCTCAAGCCACCGGCATCGGTTCCAGGCGGAATCTACTCTGATCAGCTTGCGTTCTGGCCCGACACATCGGCCAAGAATATTCAACTGCGTATGGCGGTAACTGATTTAGCAGGAAATTTCGCGGTGGCTGCTCGTCAGACAGTCGTTCGGGCTCCTGCATGGCGAGCCAGCAGTCGGTCGACAGCGCGGCCAACGGATCGACCGGCCGTTGATCCGGGGCGCGTCAACTCGCCAGAGAGTGTTCGGTCGATGAAGTGTAATGATGGCTCTTGTGAACTAAAACAGCCGACCGAGAAACCATCGGTTTGGCAAAACGCTTTCTATTCCAAACTTCGCAACCAAGAAAATCAACAACGGCAGGCGTCCAAGTCGGCTTCACGCTCGCAAAAACCTCCCGTTCAGGCGATGCAGGTTGGTTCCACGCCTGAATTTGCTCCGCCACCGGTTCCAGAAGGTTGGGTAATCAATTCTCAATCGAGTGACAAAGTTGCCTCTGGTCGAACCGTTGTGCCACAACCCTTACAGAGCGTTTCGAAACCTCCGGTCCATGCCTTCCCCGCGGAACAGAGGCCACCAACACGCTTGCCTGAGCAACTGTCGTCCTCCCCCCAAGATACCTCTTGGACCGCGCCGCCGTTTCCAACACGACAGCAAGGAGCTCAATCGCCGTCGTCGGGGAACAGTTACTCCGGTGATGTTTGGGAAAGTGACGTTCAACGCTCCGGCAGTGACACACAAATGTCCGTCGGTACTACGCGCTCTCCCGATCATGCGATGTTGCCGATTCCGTCGAGGTCCGGTCGGACAACGGGCGCCGCCGATCACGTGCCATCGAATCCGGGAACCTTCGAGGCGCGTGGGGATGCGGTCGTTAGTTCTTCCAGCACACAGTTTCCCAACAACCAATATCGTGGCTTGGCACACGGAAAGTCGCCGGTCAATCCAGATGCTCAAGTCGCGCCAGGAATTCCTCAACCAGTTCCGACCGCCATTTTTCAGGCGGCGCAAAGGACAGCCTCTACCGATTCGGCCATTGCGCGACCATCTGATCAAGCAAAAGTATTCAATTCAGGATTTGCTCGACCGGGACGCATGAGCGAAACTAGCCAGCGCGTCGTCGAGAATCAGTTCACGACGCAGCCAGCGAGCATCGGGCGTCCGTCGATCAATGGCCCGACCAAGTCTAACACGCAGATTATCAGCACTAGACGTTTTCGTTTGAGCTATGACATCAATGCCATCGACCCATCGGGCGTTGGCAGAGTCGATTTATGGATGACCGAGAATCAGGGACGCAGCTGGCAGCTGTGGGGTAGCGATCCTGACAAAACCAGCCCGTTTCCCGTCGAGGTGAAGACGGAAGGGTTGTTTGGTTTTCGCGTGGTGATTCATTCGCGCGATGGTTTGACCGGAGATGGACCATCCAGTGGCGATGACGCGGACATGTGGGTCCGTGTTGATACGCAGTCTCCTCTCGTGCAGATCACTTCAGTTCCTTACGGGCGTGGAAAAGAAGCCGGTCAGTTGGTGATCAACTACCGCGCAGCTGATCCATTTTTGACGCTACGTCCCGTTCGTATCTCCTACAGCCGAGCGCCTCAAGGGCCATGGACGATCATTGAGGACAACTTGCGAAACGAGGGCCGATACTTGTGGAAGGTAGATCGCGCCGTCCCCGACAGGATCTTCTTGCGGATCGAGGCGATGGATCAAGCCGGTAATACTGGGACCCATGTGCTTTCGCAGTTCGTCGACGTCTCTGGACTTGTCCCACGCGGCACCATTCGCAGCGTCGAACCGGTGGGTGTTAGGTAAACCACGCATCAAAGTGGGCCGATCACTCGGTGACTGATGAAATTCTAGGACTGGTCCTAGGAAAGCAGTTTGGAGAAGTCGCCGGTCGCTCCGGCGAAACTCTCTGTGTCAACTCCCAATTGCTGGAGCATCGTGACGAAGACGCGCGTTAATTCTTGGTCATCGCGGTTGATCTTTTTCGTGTAAGGTTCAGGACCACCTTCCCACGCTCCGCTGATCGGATCGTCGCCGGCATAGTTAAAGTACCTGCCGTGTTTGAATCCCATGTTTCGACCACCGGCTAGAAGCAACGGATAGTTTCTCGAAAGATGAAATGCACTCGAGGCGGAACCGAACAAAAGCAAGGAGTTGTCAAGCATCGATCCCGAGCCAAATGGTTCGGGGGTATCTTTGAGCCGGGTCGTGAAACGGGCAAACTCTTCGTTTAAAAAGCGGCAGTACTGCCCCAACTTCTTCCAGCCGCCAGGATACTTTGTGTCGTGCGTCAGCTGGTGGGCCAAATTAAATCCAACCGCACGAGCTAGCCGATCACTGACGCCAGCCCCGTTCTCGCGCCCGATTTGGTAGGTCGCAACGCGCGTCGAATCCGTTTTGAACGCGAGGTAGATCATGTCCAGCATCGTCCGTACGTAAGCCCGAGGAGACTCCGGTGTGATATCAGCCTCCATTTTGTCACGGTCCGCTGACGGCAGCGGGCGATTGACCCACTCGCGTGCCTTGTGAACACGTAACTCTGCTTCTCGTACCGATTCGAGATACTCTTCGAATCGATGCTGGTCATCGCGCGAGAGAATTCTGCGCAGGTCGCGTGCATCTTCCAGCATGTCATCCAAAGAACTTTCCATCATCGCCAATCGTCGCGCCGCATTGGCGTCGTTTTTGACGAACAACATATCGAAAAGTCGTTTTGGACTTTGTTCGGCAGGAATCGCTCGGCCAACCCGATTGAA
>CAZDBE010000414.1:0-4279 GCA_964503675.1 uncultured Pirellulaceae bacterium
ATTGGGAATGTCTTCGTAGTCGATCGCAACGGCGACATCGATTTGGTCAACCAGCGGCCCCAATCCCGTGCCCAAAATAATTCCCGCGTGCGGGCGCACATCCCATTTACTTTGGATGTGTTGGATAGACTCTTGAATTTTATCGTACAGGTCGAGCATGTCGTCTTTCGTTTATGGAGATCACGCCGACTCTAGTCTAGATCAGGCATGTTGTCTGAAAACGAAAGGTTAACCGATTTTAGTTTCCGCTCTCAAGTGCCCCTCAGGTACCCAGTGGGCATTTGAGCCAAGAAAATCCGCCGTTCTGACTTTTAGCGTCTCTTTGCAGCAGGATTGGAACTGGGTTTCCGCCTAGTCGAAGATCGTCGCTCCTTCTTCGCAACTTTCACGCCAGACTTTGCCTCTTTCATAAAGAAGCTCAAGCCGTTGACCATGCGCTGATCGGAGGGTTGGAATACGTCGGCGATTTCCTGCTCAAGGGTAAAGATGAAGGTCAACCGTCGACCGTCTTCTGCAGCAACATGATAGTAAATCCATTTGACGGGCACGTCTTTTTCCACACCCTTGACCGTGACCCGAAATGCATCAAGACCTTGAGCCGTTTTGATTTCCTTTGCCCCGACTAATTTTGCTGTCTTGTCGGGACGAACGATCTTCTCGATCTCTTCCCGGTATTTTGCCAGCGTCAATGGATTACTTGCCGGGCGAGACGGAAGCTGGACAACATTGCATTGCGCCATGAGGTCACCGTCGTCGACATAACGCAGGATCGCCGCTTGGTTTTCCGAGGCAATCATCTTCCAGCGCGGATCGTACTCGAGAGCAAATCTCCCCGCATCAGACATCCACTGGAGACGCTGCTTGATGCGTCGTGATTGAGTTAGTCTTTTCAAATTGGCCGTCGACAAGTGCTTACAGCTATCGTCGCTACTTAACTGAATGTTGACGCGCGACTTTCCCTCGAAGCCCGGAGCTACCTGACCTGCCTGACGATTTTCATTGATGCTCAACCGAACTTGGGTAACTTGATTGCTCTTGCGATCAACATCGAAAACCGCGCTGACCTTCATGCTGGTCCCCACATCATCCACGGTGGCATCGACTTGGCCAAGTAGATAGATCCGAGCCGTGGCGCGCGTAGCGGTCTTGAGCATCATTTTGGCGTCGGTATATAGGATTCGGTCCACTGCCAAAAAATCGGCCAATGCATTTTTATTAGCTTCCCATTTGTCTCCCTCGGCAACCGACTTCTTTGAAAGTAGCCCCGCGTACGTTAGCGGGTCAGCCGGATTCTTAATCAGATTGAGTTCCGATTGGTTAAGAAGATCTTGAACAGAAGCTATCTGAATGCGTTGACCCGGCTTGGACTTCAGCCTTGCGACGATCAATCGATTCTTATTCTCCAGAGAGGCCTTGCTCTTCCCCTTGTGAATATTGAAGTTGCCGTAGGAAGAATCGTAGTACCGGATTGCCTGTGGGTCTTTTGCACTGCCTGTCAATCGCTGGTGGAATACAAGATCAGCCACCGTTTTCATCTTGAGTTTCTTGGCTTTGTCGGACTGGCCCGCATTATCGACAGTGACCTCTCCGTTATGTTCGAAACGCGCGTCGATTTTCTGCTGAAGGCCACGATTGTCAGCAATCTTAATGTCGATATTACCGGCAGCACAAACTGACGCACACGGTACCGACAGCAACAGCACAACAGCAAGATTGAACATTGTGAACAGCGCGTAATCGCGATCAAAAACGGTCTTCATTTTGGATCCAAAGTTCTTGGGGAAATTTCGGCGCAGCGAGGCACCTGACAGATAGATAGGTTAAGTTTCGTCATTCTTCTAATGAAACTTGGGCCAAACGCACGGCAGGGCGACTTGCGCGTGCAAGCACTTTGCCAGCAGACAGAGACAATCGGCTCACAGCGCTGTGACAGCCGAAATCGCGCGACCTAGGATTTTCCGAGAGCAACTCTCCGATCCCCAAGATCGGTTAGGGAAAACGCTTCAACGCGTTGTGCATTTGAGCTGCCCGAATACGCAACGAAATTGCCCAAGATCCTGTATCATTTTGAGACAAGTGTCCCAAAACATGGAGGTTGTCACTTTGTTCCGAGAATACGCTGAGCTGGCGGAAGGCGTCAAAACAGTGATAAAACACGGTGAAATTGAAAAACCGCAGGCCGGTTGGCACGATTGGAACGGTAATTGCTGGACACTTGGTATAGTTACCCACGAAACTGACTTTCGGTCAACGAGGTGCGAAAAGCAGTGCTTTAGAACATTTCATTTCGTCTAAAAGCGGTTTTCGAAGGGTAGGTTTAAGTAAGGACAGAATCCAGATTGAATTCCACCGCGAACCTAACTGTAGGGCAAGCGTACTGATCTAATGAAGCGAGCTACGGAAGCAGCTTTTTGGATTAGGAGGATCATAAGATTCGAAATATTGTTCGTTCCCCTGCGTCAAACGACAGGCAGTCGATTGAAGCCCAAATGAACAGAGAGGTAGGACCTAATGCATACCCAATACAAATGTGAATCCATCAGCGAGTTGCGCGATCAGCAAGTTCGGTTTGCACCGCGCGAGAAGAAGATTCAGCAGATCGATAACGCGGAACAGTTGTTGCGAGAGATTCAGGTCGACAAGACATACAACTTTGAGTTTGTCTGCTTCCGCATCACAGGGTTTCGCATGGATCCCGGGCCGATTGTGATGATCGGCGGGGAAGATTTGCGGAACGACCTACACTCGTTTATCGAAGACCTTTCCGATTCTGCGAATCTAAAAGCAGAGGAGTTCGGCCAACCAGTATTCACGGTCGACGAACTTAGCAAACGGTTCAATGTATCGACAAAGACTATTTCTCGTTGGCGGCAACAGGGCTTGGTAAGTCGTAAGTTCATTTTTGACGGTGGCCGCAAGCGCGTCGGCTTTCTACATACAAGTGTTGATCAGTTTTCCAAAAACAACCGTGAGAAAGTTCAACGTGGCGAGCGTTTTAGCCAGCTGACAAACGAAGATCGGATCGAGATCATCGATCGCGCTCGTCGTCTGTCGCGTGCCGGCGGCTGCCCAGCGGAGGTGACTCGCCGTATCGCCAAAAACATGACACGCAGCGTGGAAACGATTCGATACACCATCAAGCAATTTGATTCTGACAATCCTCAGATCGCTGTGTTCCCGGACCAAACTGGCCCGTTGAACCTAGAGATGAAGGAACGCATCTACGCGGAGTTCGTTGCTGGCAAATCGGCCGAGGCCATCGCCTCTCGCTACTGCCGCACGAAAACCACGATCTACCGCGTCGTAAACGAAGTGCGGGCACAATTGATCATGGATCTGCCGCTAGATTTCATGGACAACGATGAATTTCGTCGCAAGTCGGCCGAGAAGAAGATCGTCCTCGCGCCGATGCCAGAATCGGAAACCAAGCGTCGAAAAACGAAGGCCCCTGCCGGCCTGCCACGCTACTTGGCCTCCCTATACGAAGTGGCGTTATTAGATCGTGGACAAGAACAATACCTGTTCCGCAAGTACAACTTCCTTAAGTATCAGGCAACCAAACTGCGGGACAACATGGAAAGCTCACGAGCCCGTGCGGCCGACATGGATAAGATCGAAGCACTCTACGATCAGGCAGTGAAAGTTAAAAACCAGATTGTGCAGTCAAACCTGAGGCTTGTGGTGTCGATCGCTAAACGGCACGTGATGGCCAGCGAGGACTTTTTCCAACTGGTCAGCGACGGAAACATGTCTCTGATTCGCGCCGTTGAAAAATTTGACTATGCCCGTGGCAATAAGTTCAGCACCTACGCCAGCTGGGCGATCATGAAGAATTTTGCTCGGACTATTCCGGGGGAATTTCGTCAGAAGGACCGCTTCCGCCCGACTTCGGAAGAATTGTTCCTGTCGAAAGAAGATCAGCGCACCGATCAGCGCATGCTGGAATCGGCACAGCAGCTCCGTGAACGTCAAGTCAGCCAGATACTGGACAACTTGGACGACCGCGAGCAGAAGATCATCATCAGTCGTTTCGGCTTGGACTACAGCCAAGAGCCTCAGACGCTCAAGGAAGTTGGCGAGCAGTTGGGTGTGACTAAAGAGCGTATTCGCCAGATCGAAGCGCGAGCCTTGGTCAAGCTTCGCCAAGCGGCCCAGCAAGAAAAGCTGGACTTCGCCGATCTGCTGGATTCGGACAACTAGACCGACCTATTCCGCTGGCGTACTTTCGCCAGCGATAAGCACAGGCAACGGAGGGCGTCTCGAAAGAGGCGCCTTTTTT
>CAZDBE010000415.1:0-4271 GCA_964503675.1 uncultured Pirellulaceae bacterium
CATTCAAAAGGGCCTGTTCCCGCATAAATACGGCGGCAACGGATGGCTGCTTCAGATCGTTCGAATAGTTGCACATGTGATCGATAACGTTAAGGTTTCGATGTTCGGTGCCACTCCGCCGTATGATCAGTTAACGGTCGAGAGTATTGACTCCATCACCGGCGCTGCGCCGCAGATCCTCGATCAGGATCGGAGCGAAAATGTCTGACGAAAATCATACTGAACAACCTGCCGGCAAGGCGCCTGAGGCTCAGGTAACCGCGCCCGTTGAAACTTCAGCGCCTCAAACCCAACCAGCTGTCGTAGAGTTTGTCGGCGTCAGCAAAACCTACAACGTCGGTGAAGCGAATGAATTCACAGCAATCAAAGATGTTTCTTTCGTAGTCGAAGATAAACCGGGACACGGCGAATTCATCGGCGTGCTTGGACCAAGTGGTTGTGGCAAAAGCACGATCCTAAAATTGATCGCGGGCCTTGAGCCTCAGCATCCTCCTACCAGCGGAACGGTTTCTGTACTTGGCCAACCCATCACTGGCCCTGGCGCAGATCGCGGCATGGTCTTCCAAGACTACACCAGTTTCGATCATCGAACTGTGCTCGATAATGTGACGTTTGGACTGGAATGTCACGGCGTCGCGCGGAAGATTCGTGAAGAACTCGGGCGGCACTGGATCGATCAAGTGGGCCTGAACGTTTCCACCGACCAGAACAAATTCCCACATGAACTTTCTGGTGGGATGCGGCAGCGCGTCGCAATCGCGCGTTCGTTGATCTTGCGACCACGCGTGATCCTAATGGACGAGCCCTTTGGAGCACTTGATCCACAGACACGTCTGAACATGCAGGATTTGCTAGTCAAGCTCTGGCGAAACGTAGAAGCAACGGTGTTTTTTGTGACGCATTCGGTTGAAGAGGCCGTATATTTGGGGGACCGCGTCTACGTTTTGAGCAGTTCTCCTGGTACACTGGCAGCGCAAGTGGACGTTGAACCGCCAAATCGTCCCGCCGCTCTGATGCAGCGCGAGGACAAATTCCGCGACACGGTCTATCATATTAATGATTTGATCGCAGCCGAAGAAGCGGCCAAGAGTCCGTAAGTAGCACAGGCATGGTGCCTCTCTGCGCTCCTCAATTCCTAATTCTTAACTCTCAATTCCTAATTCCTCCCTTCCGTGCTGAAGTACATTAAAACTGCGTTCATGAATCGCTGGAACCTTCTGCTGATGGCTGGAGGAATGGGGTTCTCCATACTAAGCGGACATCCCGAAGTTGGAATTCCGCTGGTGTTGGCTGCCGAAACGGCATACTTGGGACTACTGGGGACACACCCAAAATTCCAAAGCTACGTCAATGCACAAGCCGCCAAAGAAAAGCGCTCGCATCGCCAAAGCGGTAGCCAGACAACACTCAACCGAATTCTTGAAGATCTGCCCAAGCAATCGCTAAAGCGGTATGAGCGTTTGAAAAAGCGCTGCCATAAGTTGGGAAAGATTGCCTCCAACATGAAGGAACCGAATACCTTTGGCAGCAACACGATGGATTCGCTTCACACGCGTGGCCTCGATCGATTGTTGTGGGTGTTTTTGAAGCTGCAGCATTCACGTCACATGTTGGTCGAGTTTCAGAAAGAGGTCTCTGAAGAGAAAATGACTGATGAACTTCGGACGATTGAAAAACGGCTGGAAGTTCTTGGCGATGATAACTCAGTCGACGCCGATAAAATCCGCCGAACACTGTTGGACAATCAAGCGACGCTGAAGGAGCGGAAGGAAAACTACGCTCAGGCCAAAAGTAATTTCCTATTTATCGATCTTGAGTTGGACCGGGTTGAGAACAAGATTAAGTCGATATCCGAGATGTCCGTCAATCGGCGGGACCCAGAATACATCAGCGGTCAGATCGACGCGGTGGCTAACAGCATGAAAGACACCGAGCGGACGATGAACGATCTGCAGTTCATTTCTAACATCGGCGAACTCGAAGACGACGCCCCCGAGCTCTTTGAGGGCAAGACGAAGCGACTGGCCGGAATCCAGAACCGCCGTTAATAGTGGGATTTCCTTGTTGCCGTATTTCGGTGCCAACCAAAACCTAATACTCGTCGACTAATAAATCATCGTTGGTCGCCAAGAAATCTCAGAATTTCTCGTAATAAAAATTCGCTTGCCCCGTGTTCATTCTGGGTGCAAAAAGTGCCATACTGGTTTTATAGATCAGTAGATCCAGAAACGACTGCGAATTTTCTTCCGAGGCGATCATGCGTTCCCTTTCCGGTTGGCTCATAGGCCTGTTGAGTATTAGTTTTCTTGGTGCAGGGCTGCTGCTGGCAAACTCCGGCGTTCCCAACACTGACGAAAACGAAACGCCTGTGGATCGTCCCACTTTATGGAAGCAAATCGAGCAAGCGCAAAAGGATAAGCTTCCTAAAACGGAGATGAATCTCCTAGAGGCTGTTTATCAGTCGGCGGTGGCGGACAAATCCTACCCTGAGGCCGTCCGGGCGATGTGTCAGAAGATTAGCGTTGAAGCATCCATCAACCAGCCTGCCGCCCCGTTCGCGATCAAACAAATGATAATACGCGTTGACGAAGTTCCGGACGAGCTCAAACCAATCACCAACGCGATTCTTGCCAACTGGTTTCACCAGTATTTCAGACGAAACCGTTGGAAATTTTCCCAACGATCTCAAACAGCAGGCACGGTCAGCCAAGATTTTGAAACGTGGGATCTGAGAAGAATTCTTCAAGAGATCGATGGGGCGTTCACAAAAGCGCTCGCAGCCGAGGAGACGCTAAAGACGATTCCTATCGGCGAGTATGAAAAGCTTCTTAGAAAAGGAACCGTTGATGACTCGCACCGCCCAACCGTGTTTGACTTCGTCGCCAACGAGGCAATTGCCTTTTACTCGCTGGATGAACAAATCGTTCGGCGGCAGGGGGCATTTGACCTTCTAGCCGATAGCCCTGTCCTATCGGCTGTGGACGAATTTCTTGTGTGGAAGCCCGCCACTGAGGATGACGCATCCTACATGCTGCGAGCGGTGGAACTCCATCAAGAGCTGTTGTTGTTTCACCAAAACGATGACGACCCTACCGCGTTTCTAGATGCCGACCTCAACCGCATCGCATTCGCCAACCAACACGCTTCGGGTGCGGAAAAGAAAGCGCGCTATCGGGCGTCGTTGAAGCGGTTCGCTCAGCAACATGCCAAGCATCCGTTGTCGGCTCGGGCATTAGCGTTACTGTCCAAAAGCCATTTCTCTGATCAGGAATATCTGCTCGCCCATCAGCACGCGACCGCTGGCAGTGCTCGTTTCCCTGATTCGCATGGTGGAAAAGAATGCGCCGACGTGGCCAAGAAAGTTGAGCATCCGCAGTTGTTGCTGGGTGTGGAGAACATCTGGAATGCTGCCGATCCCCAATTTTCCGTTCAATATCGCAACCTTCAGCAAATCCATTTCCGCCTCGTGAAGTTTGACTATCAAGCTTGGCAATTCGGTGAAAACGGATCCCCCACCAATCTTCACAGAGAAAAACGCGAAGAAATAACTCGTCTGCCAGCGGTAAAATCTTGGAGCATCGGCTTGGAACCGGCTGAGGATTTCCAACCACGCAAGCAGGAATTGGAGGCGCCCTTAGATATTCCAGCGGGTTCCTATCTCTTACTGGCCAGTAGCCGTCAAAATTTTGCGACGAAGGAGAACTTCTTGCAAGTTGCACACATCTGGAAATCAGATCTAGCTTGCGTCGAAACCACCTCTCAACAGTCTCATACGCGATCCGGCCAAGTCTTTCATGCGATCACAGGGAAACCGATATCCGGTGCGCAAATTCGCTTCGACCACTGGATTTACGATGGACGAAACAGCCATATGGCCTCTGGTGGGTCAACAGTAACCGATGCCGAAGGGATGTACGAGGTAGAGGTAAAAGACAATCGAAAGACTCGTATGATTATCGATCACGCTGGCCAGCGTTTAGGCTTGATCTGCA
Organism: uncultured Pirellulaceae bacterium; assembly: GCA_964503675.1. Taxonomy (GTDB): domain Bacteria; phylum Planctomycetota; class Planctomycetia; order Pirellulales; family Pirellulaceae; genus Mariniblastus. The sequence continues at coordinate 3,993 of CAZDBE010000415.1, forward strand.
ATCGTAGCTGGCACAATCCGTCGACCAGCCGCACTATCCGCCGCACTCACTTTTTTACCGACCGAAGCATCTATCGGCCGGGCCAGACAATCCATTTCAAAGGCATTTGCACCAGCAGCAATCAAGATTCTAACGATTACAATGTCGTCCCTAACAAAAGCGTTTCCGTTGAGCTGCGCGACGTGAACAACCAAGTCGTCGAAACACAAACGTTTCTCTCCAGCGAATTCGGCTCCTTCAGCGGCAGCTTCACAGCGCCAAAAGATCGAGCGACAGGAA
>CAZDBE010000416.1:0-4267 GCA_964503675.1 uncultured Pirellulaceae bacterium
TCTTGTGTTTTCTTTCGGCTATTGTTCGTTGGTATGCATCGACCAGCCGTGTCCCTCGAGCAACCACAAATTAGCCACGTGAACGGTTAATCGTGCGGCAGCTAACCTAGTTTTGCAGACTATAATTTTGTGGAAGAAAGACGTTGTGTATTCGTTCTCTTGTTTCGGGGAGAGTGTTCAACCAGCTGAGCCATTTTCCGGGTGTAAAATGGATGGTATGGCGAGCCAGCATGAAATCCGTGTGAATCGGTGTCCATCCGTGGTAAAATATCTACTTCTTCCCATATTGAAGCAAACATTGGCGATCAAAATCAGGTAACGCTAGATCATGAGACCTTTTCCATTCCTTTTCTTGCTGTTGGCGATGATTTGGAACGTCCCAACGATGGCGCCAGTTCAAGCCCAAAGTAATGTCCAATCGAAAGCTCAGAATTTTCGTAAAGTTGCCTTGGTGATTGGCAATAGCCAATACAAGACCGGTGGATTGGCAAATCCTGTCAACGACGCCAATTCGGTAAAAACTGCCTTGGAGACGCTTGGGTTCGACGTCACCAAAGAGGTCAATCGCGACAAAGGCCAAATGGAAGATGACATTGATGCCGTCACCGGTAACTTGAATCAAGGCGATATTTGCTTCGTGTTCTACGCTGGTCATGGTGTCAGTGTTGGGCAAGCCAATTTTTTGGTGCCGATTGGGGCTGAACTTTCGACGAAGAATCACATCAAACGAAGATGTGTAGAATTGGACTATCTACTTGGTGCGTTAGATGAATCCCGTGCGTCGATGAAAGTGGTGGTGTTGGATTGTTGTCGTGACAATCCCTTTCGCAGCATCACCCGTTCGAAGACTGGTGGAATGGCCAGTATTGAACCTCCCAACGGAACCATCGTTACGTTTTCAACTGCTCCCGGCAAGGTTGCGTTGGATGGTGCCGGGGCGAATTCTCCATTCACCAAGCATTTGGTGAAAACGATCGAGTCTGAACATCCGCGTGGATTGACGATTGTGGATATGTTTCGGCAGACGGCTCGGGCGGTGAAACAGGAGACACAACAACGTCCCTACATGCGCCACGATATTAGTATGGACGATTACTTTGTCGTTCAACCAAGTAATCTATCAACCGACGCTACCCCAATCCCGAAGATAGCGGGGCCAAGAAAGTCGATTACCAATTCGATTGGAATGCGGTTTCGACGCATTCCGGCTGGGACATTCATGATGGGATCATCAGACTCCGAAGCGGGGCGTGATAAAGACGAGTTTCAGCATGAGGTAGCGATCACCAGGCCGTTCTATATGAGGACGTTTGAGGTCACGCGCGGTCAGTTCCGAAAGTTTGTCGAGGCCACTGGTTTCAAGACAGAGGCGGAAAAAGATGGCAAGGGTGGATACGGATACGACGAAGCATCCACAAAATTTGCCCAAGATCCAAAATACAGCTGGCGATCCACTGGGTTCGATCAAACGGATACCCATCCCGTGGTCAACGTGAGCTGGAACGACGCGGTAAAGTTTGGTCAATGGTTGTCGAAAAAAGAAGGAAAAACCTACCGATTGCCAACCGAGGCTCAATGGGAATATGCTTGTCGCGCCGGTACTAGCACGATTTACCACTTCGGTGATGATCCAAAGGGTTTGGCAAAACATGGAAATGTTGCCGATGGTACCCTCAAGAAGAAATTTGATGGGTGGGACACAATTAAATCAAGTGATGGAGCTGTGTTTACTGCTGCAGTTGGAAATTATCGTCCCAACGGGTTTGGGCTTTACGATATGCATGGAAATGTTTGGGAGTGGTGCAGTGACTTTTACGGTGAAAACTACTATAAAACATCAGAGCGCGAGGATCCTGATGGATCTTCCGACGGTTCGTTCCGCGTGAGCCGGGGAGGCTGCTGGGGCGACATTGCTTCGCTCTGTCGGTCCGCCGATCGCAGTAGGCGCTCGTCCGGCTACCGGCTCGACAGCATGGGATTCCGGCTTGTCCTAGTCCAAGAATAGCGGAGAGAGCGTACAGGCGAAAAGGCGGAGCCCGCCTGTCGCGAACGCAGCTAAATTTAATCGGAATCAAGAATGGACAGCTTCGGTGCGATCCGTTCGATTTGGCGTGTCATGTATTTATTGACTTGGGCAGTCGTTTTGAATTTCATCACCGACTCCAGAATTTGTTCCGCCTCGGTAATGGTCAGCATCTGAGCCAATTGTTTGATCGATGGCACAAACGCGGGGCTCATGCTGAACTTTCTCAGCCCCATCCCCATCAGCAGAACAAACGCTTTGGGCTTGCCCGCCATTTCGCCGCAAACCGTGATCGGGACGCTGCGTCGGTTGCAGGCAGCGATCACACTCTTGAGGGTCATCAACACTGCCGGAGCAAGTGGCTGACACAAATGGCTGACCTTGGGGTTGTCGCGGTCGGCCGCCATCAGATACTGGACGAGGTCGTTGGAGCCGATGGAAACGAAGTCTACCAAATCCAACATGATATCGATCGTCATCGCAGCCGCCGGTACTTCGACCATCATTCCGAAAGGCATCTCTCGGCATGGTGTGCCTTCGGCGGCAAGCGTTTTGTAAGCCTTACGCATGATCGCTCGTAGTTTTCTCAGTTCCTCGACCGTCGTCACCATTGGGAACATCACGCGCACTGCGTCAGTTGGAAATTCGTTAGCGGCTCGGATGATGGCGCGAATTTGCGTGTTGAAAAAATCAGGGTGTTCGAACGAAAGACGGATACTACGCCAGCCCATAAACGGGTTGGCTTCGTTATGGTCTTGGCCCAGATAGGCCACCGTTTTGTCGCCGCCGATGTCTAGCGTCCGGATGGTGATCTCGTTGTACGGGCTGGCCGCAATGATCTTCTTGTAGATCTCGAACTGTTCTTCTTCGTCAGGAACGTCCTTGTGTGTCAGGTAAAGGTATTCCGTACGATATAGACCTACCCCTGAAGCACCCATGTTCTTGGCTGCCTCGGCGTCGGAAACGCCGTTGATGTTTGCCTCTAACCGCAGCGGAACATGGTCCGCCGTTTCGGCAGGCAGTTCCCGATTGGACGCAAGTTGATCTTTTAGATCGACGAACTCGCGCTCCAATTTTCGGAACGCAGTCAGCGATTCGACCTTGGGATTGATCTCGACCATCCCATGCCGCCCGTCGACCACAATCGTGTCGCCCGTTTTTACTTTGCGAAGAATATTCTTCACGCCACTGACGGCTGGAATTCCGCGCGAGCGCGCGATAATCGCCGCGTGGCTTGTTTGGCTACCGGCTTGAGTCACGATGGCAGAAACGTCGATATCGCCAAGAGCAACTGCTTGGGAGGGGAGAAGTTCATCAGCGACCACGATAAGAGGACCCTCGATTGCTGCTTGGTCGGGTTTGAGTACATCAGACAGATGTGTGCTGAGTCTGATGATAACGTCACGAACGTCGTTCAAACGCTCCTTGAGATAGTCATCGTTGGTCCGGGCAAACAGCGCCGTGTACTCGCCCAGCAGTCGATGCAGCGCGGCCGGAGCGTTCATGCGCTCTTCGACAATCCAATTGCGAATTTTGTTGGTGAATGCCGCGTCGCGCAAAATGGCCTGATGGACAGCAAAGATGGCCGCTTCGTCGTGGCCCACTTGAGCCTCGACTTTACGCTCCAAAGCGCGAAGCTCCATCGCTGATTTGTCCCGGGCAACTTCGTACGATGCCAGTTCAGCTGTGATCTCGGAATCCGCCAGTTCTTGGGTGTCCGGATTGACATAGATCTCGTGGATCACATAGGCGGTGCCGACGGCGACCCCGGGAGAAACTGCAATGCCACGTCGCATGGAAACCTTTGTTGAAGTTGAAAAAGCGGGCCGAACTATCGGGCCACGAGCGGCCAATTTTGCCAATTAGCCCACTGATTTTCGCATTAGCCCACAATTCGGTCAATTGTTCATGATTCTACTACGTTCATGGGCCAGAAAAGTTGATCAAACCTAGGGAAAGGTGCAGCGTAGGGGCAATTTTTCTCGTTTGTTATATTAAATCGGGCAATCGCCCAGTAACCCCCTGCGTCAATTGGTCAAATTGTGTTTAAAATGCTCGCTTGAAAATCAAGTTGACTCAGAAATTACCGAAAAATTCACTCAGGCACCATGCGTTTCTCCCAACTTGATCGGATCACGGAGCTCGAAAAAAACGAATCCATCACAGCTCTCAAATGCTTGTCATTGTCTGAGGAATATTTGCAGGATCACTTTCCGCGATTTCCGATCATGCCGGGTGTGTTGA
>CAZDBE010000417.1:0-4248 GCA_964503675.1 uncultured Pirellulaceae bacterium
ACCCAGACGTTATGCGTCCTACACAAAGGAGCTCCCATGCCAATTGAAACCCTCGCCCTTAGCGCTGGCGGCGCAATCGCTGGCACAAAGGCCTTGCAGTCTGTTTTGGGCGATGCCTATGGAACGCTGAAAGGAAAATCAAAGGCGAAACTGAAAGCGTGGCAGCGTGAAAAGAAGATCGCGGAACTCTACAAAAACATCGCGACGGTTCGCAAGGTTAAGACCATTTGGCAGGTCGATAAGGAAGTCGATCTCACCGAATTTTACTACCCACCGACGATCCAGGCAGACGAAAAACCTGTAAAGGTAAATACAGTCTACGACCTACCGCACTCCGGAAACATACTACTTCAGGGAATAATTGGCCAAGGAAAGTCAATTCTGCTTCGGTACTTGTGCTCGCAAGAACTCTATATGGGGAAACGCATCCCACTGTTCTTCGAGCTCCGACGCCTCACAGGCGAAGAACGACTGCATGACGCACTGGTTGACCGAATGAAAGTCCTAGGATTTGACGCGACGAAAACGGACTTCAATGCCTTAGCTAAGAACGGAAAAATCATTCTGTTCTTGGACGCTTTTGACGAAGTGCCAGAAGATAAGGCTGCTCAGGTTGTCACAGATCTAGAAACACTTTGTGAACGCTTTGGCGCCATGCAGGTAATCGTTACATCGCGGCCAGACAATCAGTTGACGCATTCACCGAATTTTCGTGTCTTTAGCCTCTCCGAACTGACACCGAAAGACATTCCTCGAATAATACATCGACTGACTGACGACAGTGATCTGGGCTTGCGACTAATTGAATCGCTCAAAAAGAACAAGTCTGTCCAAGGAATTCTTCGCACTCCGCTGATGGTGACGCTGCTGGCCATCAGCTATCAAGCCTACGAAAAACTTCCAGACAGACTCTCTGAATTCTACGAGGACCTTTTCGACATACTCATTAGCCGCCACGACCGAACAAAGCCAGGGTTCACAAGGAAAAAGAAATGCGGCCTTAATGACAATAGCATTCGAGATGTGTTTGATTCGTTTTGTTTCCTAACGCGTCGCGACGACAAGGGGCATTTCCTGCAAAAGACGATTGTGGCCTACGCCAAGGACGCCGTTTCGTCTTGCAGCCACAACTGCGATGCCGCGGACTTCATAAATGATATGTGTCAGGTAACGAACCTAATCCTGAAAGAGGGCAAGGAATTTCAATTCATCCACAGAAGCGTCCAGGAATTCCATAGTGCATCCTATATCAATGGGCTTCGGGACAACGCACAGTCTCAGCACTTTTACGACCAGATGTTGGAAGGTCACTGGGCGCAGTGGCGCCAGGAACTCGATTTCCTTCGCGATATCGACCCACTTAGATTCAGCAAGTACTTTCTAAGGGCAGATGCCGAACGCTTCTTTATGAAGTATGCAGCTCGAATCCCAAAGTCTTGGAAGAAAACACCGAAAGCCCTAGCAAAACGACTAATGGACGAAATTACAATTTGCATGACTTTTAGTGATTCCGCCCAACATCCCGAAATGATTTGGTCACAACAATACGACGACACCGTGCCTGGCTGGACCTTTAACGACTCACTCCAACACGATGGCTTCTGGCATCTGGTAGCACATCACTTAAAACACGACAAACTGTACGGACCTTCGCAAAAGAACTTCTACGGAAAATTGAAGGTAAGCGATGCACCGCATTTCGGGCAGAACCGCAACGTACACACCGCTACTGCTACTCAGCTATATGATGCCGGATTGCTCAAAACCGCCACACTAAATCATGCAATACACGACGCTTGCTCACGCACTTTCCAAAGCTACACAGCAGCCCTAAAACTTATCGACGACAACGCCCGAAACACTCCGTTGTTAGACCTGTGACGCCCGGACGCATAACAATGATATGCACCGGAGCCGGAAATGCCGGACTGGCTCAGACTTCGTGGGATAGGCTGCGCCTGATTTTATCCCACTACGTCTTCGGTGCGGTTAATCCCGGCCCGGTGATATCGAACGTTACACGGCCCGTCAGCTTCCGTCCTGTCATCTCCACACGCCCGGCAGAGATCGAACCATCACGTATTCGAGTTCGTATCGATGCTGTTCCCTCAGCATTCCATTCGATGCCTCGCAAATGCCCACCAAATTCAAGCCTCTCATGCCAGCGATTCCAATCTTCGCTGCATTAGCTGTTGCCGCAGAATTTAAATTGGCTCAAATCCACAAATATGTGGACGGTCCGTACATTTGCTGGTTTAAGGACAACGTACGCTGTACGGGCTGGCCCTTCGCGACTAGCACAGAAACTGCATATATCGCCGAGTCGCATCTGCTGAGAGGCACTATTGCTAACACGATTTGTTTGCTCGTCGCAGCTTTCTCGACCTACCTAGTCGTGCGTTCAATTACGCATCGAACCAATTGGTCGTTCTCAGTTGTAGACCTGATGACGCTCACAACGTTCGTAGCGCTTTCGTGCTTAGTCTATCCTCGAACTGACAGACTCGTCTCAGACCTTGACCAATTTGGATTGTATGAAACGTTTGGCTACTGCAATCCTGATGACACGGCGTTTCTTCATCTGGGATTGGCTTGCTTCATCTTGTTGACTGCAACTACAATCTTGAACACCGTTACGCAATTGGTCCGCATAGGACATTGGCTCGGGCGCAAAAAGGCCGTGTAACAATGATATGCACCGGAGCCGGAAATGCCGAACTGGCTCAGACTACGTGGGATGGCTGCGCCTATTTTATCCCACTCCGTCTTCGGTGCGTTTAATCCCGGCCCGGTGATATCGAACGTTATCCGGCTCCGAAAAAGGCTCCACAGATCCATGCCGAATCGCCTTCATCAAGCGTTGCCGGTCACGGCAACTCAACTGTACATGGTTGCCTTTTACTTCACGCTCAAGGCAAAGTGGTCCCGAATGCTAAGACACTTCGCACTCTTGGCTCTGACGATTATTCTCTCTACCGTGACCTGTACTGCTCAAGATCAGCCGTTACCGTTGTTGAATGGAATTTGGCGCATTGATTCTCTGGCTCGCCAAGACGCGGTATTGAAATCGGACAACATGACGATCTACATATCCGCGAATACCATTTCGTTCAGGGCACCGGACGAGGTCGACGAACTCCAATGCACCGTAGATACTTCACAGACGCCCTGGACAATTGACATCGTGGTACCACTCGATGTCGATGATGAAGATGATCCGCTTTTCAAATGGAACAGTGGCTCAGAGTCCGACACTCAACTAGTCAAGGGCATATGCAAACTCGAAGGCAACACACTTACGCTCTGTCTATCAGATGCTTGCTTTCCCGAAGAATTTGGCGCTATCATATGCGGGCCCTTTGAACATCCGATAAATGACCGACCTCGCAGATTTGACCGAAAGCAGGGCACACTGATTGTCTGCTGCAAAATACACACGGAACGCTAGTCGCCGGATAACAATGATATGCACCGGAGCCGTACAAGCCGGGTTGGTACGCTTCGCTATCAACCTTTAATCACGGCCCGGTGATATCGAACGTTCTGCGGCTAAATCAAATGGAGAGACTCGGAGTGCTGACTTTGCTCGCACAATTGCGCAACGCGACAGGCACCTTACTCGCGGTCGCGGCGTATTGCTTACTTCAGTGTCAGTCTTGCTCCGAAGCCCAGGCACCCCACGACATTGACTCCGCACGAGATCTTGCTGGACGATGGAAAGTGATGCGAGTGGAAGACTTCCTCTCTACGGAAACTCCGACGGATACTCAGATGCTGATATCCGCGAACACGATTACGTTTAACGAAGGCAACGACACTGGGGCCATGTCAATTGTCATTGATGCCACGAAACAGCCTCAAGCAATCGATCTTTCTTGGGATGACCCAAAAGATCACCGAAGACACTTCACAATCAAAGGCATCTTCCAGGTGGAAGGCGATGACTTGCTACTATGTCTCGCAGACGCCTCAGATGGCTCGATTGTTTGCGGACCGATTGAACCCAAGACGGCGAGGCCGAAAACTTTCACGAAACACGATGGGGAGCTTATCTCAGCTCGACGCATCACCACCAAGTGACAATAATGCCAGATAATGACGATGCCAAGTAGCGCACGCCGCAGAACAATGATATGCACCGGAGCCGTACAAACCGGGATGGCTCAGACTTCGTGGGATAGGCTACGCCTATTTTATCCCACTACGTCTTCGGTGAATTGAATCACGGCTCCGGTGATATCGGGCGTT
>CAZDBE010000418.1:0-2231 GCA_964503675.1 uncultured Pirellulaceae bacterium
TGGGGATGTCGACCTCTCCAGTTGCGTCCACTCCATCAAACGAAAACATGATGGACGATGCGTTGTTGGTAGCGGAAACTCTAGCTCGGATGTCATAGGTCCCAGTTTCAGGCACACTGACGGTATAGGTGACGAACTCTCCGGTTTCGGTGTTACTAATAAAGAAGTCACCCGCAGTACTTTCCTGAATGTCAACTTCTGCATCGAAGCGGTATCTTAAGCCTTGATTACCAAAAGAGGCATCGCTGTAGGTGCGTCCCTGTCCATCGGCAGGGAAGAAATCAAAATTCTCAGCTTCTACTTGCATCGGCAATTCGTTCATTGCAAACACCGGCAAGCCAGCACTGTCGAATCCGCTGATCGGATCGCCAGGGCTAACACGCCGGTAAAACAAACTCCCATACAGTGGCAGCTGAATCGTATCAGTGATGCCCTCGACTCCGATTTGAGAAACAAGGTAATCATGTCCCCTTTGGAGCCATTTGTAATCGTCACTCGGCAACCCCATGCGGTCTCGGTAGTGCGCCAGCGGCAATTCGTAAACTGGAAATGTGTCGAGTTGCCCTCGCGTGACATTGCCTTGATCGCAGTTCACTCCCGGGTTGATTTTCAGTGCGAATCGCCTTCCGTTGCGAACAAATCGCTGAAAGAACTCACCGCTCTCAACGGTTGGCTCCCAAGGTTCAGGCTGATCGGGAAAGGAGAGCCTGTCGCTCAAGTTGTAGCGAATGTAATACTCCAACCCCAACAATGGTCGGTTGTCGAGAGTTGAAAAAACATCGTCTCCCTGGTTCCAAGCGATCTCCGCCATCCCGGTAATACATGAAACGCCGCCGAGCGCGTGAGCTTGATCTCGGTCAGCTTCTTGGCTTTGACCGTTTTCGTGAATGTAATGACCGATCACCTCATTGAAGCCAAAGTCAGGAATGGTTGTTTCGAATCCAATCAGGTCGTGTTGTTCGTAAAAATCGCAAGTCACTTGCTGACCACCATTGATTGCCGGGCCCGATTGGTACGGTACATCATCCGGTCGATGAGGCTGACCGCGCAGCATACGAACTGCCCGGTCATACATGATTTCGTTGTCCATGAAGATGCCCATCGCCATCATCACCCGAATGGCCGACAATCCTTGATTGCCAATGCGCGAAGGGTCGCCGTTGTAAATCGTCCAATAGAAAGAGACATCACGACTGTTGATGGCAGCTTGAGGGATAGTCGTGTTTGAGTAGCCTGGGAATACAAGCATGTCTTGGAACGCTTGGATATCAGCGAGATCCCATCCGTCATAGGTGTGCTTAATTATCTCAGCGGCTTCAAGGAGTCTAATGATCCGCCCCGAGTGTAAGGGGATTCGTGTGTTTCGCTTGAACTTGTTGTACGTGTTAAAGACCTCGATGGCTTTTTCAGCGTGCCGCGAATCACCAGTGAAATACCACATCAAAGCATTTAGATAAGCAGTGGTGCTATCGTTGATCAAGAAACCATCGGTCGTGGTATTGAATTCCACCAAAGCATTAGCATCACCAGCGAGCAGGCTGAGTCCGCCGACATCTCGATCATATTGAGCTCTACTGTGCGAACTTAGATTGTTGAAGCTCGTTGCCCAAGGCTCTACCCCGGCTTCAATCATGGTCTTCATTCGCTGCAAGTCGGAAAGTTTGTGGGAGATGCCTGGGTGAACAAACTGTGCCAGTGCTTGCGTGTTAAGTACAAACAAGACTATTAGCGCGACGGAAGCATTTGCGAGAAAAGTCAAATTGCGTGAACGATCGTGCACGAATGCTCCAAGCAGAGAAGAGACTCGGTGAAATTTTCAAAGTGCCCCATTATAGGCGAGTTCAGTTCCCGAGACAGCCATTACGTGAATTGGATTACCGTCTAGATAGAACTTTGCAGCAGAGAACTCGGGGCGCTCAGCCGGTAATACCTGTATCAACGTTCGCCTATAGCGAACTAAGCCAGCTTTGATGTAGGGCTGACAGTGGTTTCGGGTCGTCCGATGCCGCTATTGAATCGTCGAGGAATTCAGAGTTTCCCACTGCTTACAAGTGGCTTACTCAAATAACGATTGGTAAGCCACTTAGTGTAATTGCGTGGGCTCTAAACTGTTGTCGCGACCTGCGAAGTCAGATAGGCATTGCATGCTTCGGCGGCGCCGCGTCCCTCGCCAATCGCCCACACGACCAGACTCTGACCACGACGGCAATCACCAGCGGCAAACACTCCCG
>CAZDBE010000418.1:2331-4240 GCA_964503675.1 uncultured Pirellulaceae bacterium
GCCCACACGACCAGACTCTGACCACGACGGCAATCACCAGCGGCAAACACTCCCGCAACATTTGTCAAATAGTCGTTCTCGTCGGCTACCATGTTTGAACGCCCATCGGTCTCAATGCCAAACGCTTCGGAAATGGACGCTTCAGGGCCTAGGAAGCCCAAAGCCAAGAAGATCAGATCGGCTTCGATGGTTTTCTCGGTCCCCGGTACATGTGAGAACGGGGCGACGCCTGGACGAGGTTTCGACCAATCGACTTGCATTGTTTTCAGGCCGCTCAAATTCCAGTCCTTATCGGCAATGAACTCAACCGTCTCGACGGCAAACTTCCGGGGATCTTGACCGAATTTCGCTTTGGCTTCCGCGTGACCGTAATCGGTGCGGAAAATGACTGGCCACTGAGGCCAAGGATTTGAATCGGCTCGCTCATCCGGCGAACGGTCGACGATCTCCAGATTAACAACGCTTTCGCAACCTTGGCGAAGCGCCGTTCCGATGCAGTCGGTCCCTGTATCACCGCCACCGATGACAACGACCTTCTTGCCTTTGGCATCAATGGGTTCGTTGGACCCCGAAAGTAAATATTGGGTCGATCCGTGAAGATATTCCATCGCGAAATGAATACCTTCCATTGATCGGCCAGGAATTTTCAAGTCGCGCGGTTGTGTCGCACCGACGCAAAGAATCACAGCGTCAAAGTCTGATTTCAATTGATCGGCCGTTACGTCGACACCAACATTGACGCTCGTTTTGAACTCAATGCCTTCGGCGGCCAGCAAATCCAATCGCCGTTGAACAACTTCCTTGTCCAGTTTCATATTCGGGATGCCGTACATTAGCAATCCACCGATACGATCGTGTCTCTCGAATACGGTTACCTTGTGACCGGCTTGGTTCAATTGGTCGGCTGCCGCTAATCCTGCCGGTCCTGATCCGACGATGGCAACGGTCTTACCAGAACGCTCAGTGACTTCGCGCGGCACGATCCAACCATTGTCGAAGCCACGGTCGACGATCGAGCGTTCGATGTTTTTGATGGTCACCGCTGGTTCGTTGATGCCAAGCACGCAGGAGCCTTCGCATGGTGCGGGGCAAACGCGTCCGGTAAATTCCGGGAAATTGTTGGTGTGGTGCAGGCGATCAAGCGCTTCTTTCCACTTCCCTTGATAAACCAAGTGGTTCCATTCAGGGATTAGATTGTTGATCGGGCAGCCGGCCGCCGAACGACCAATCAACTCGCCGGTATGGCAAAACGGCACGCCACAGTCCATGCACCGAGCGCCCTGTTGTTGCAGAGGTTCGTCCGTCAGTTCGACCAAGAACTCTTTCCAGTCGCCAATGCGCTCATTCGGATCGCGCTTGCCTTCGTTCTCGCGATCGAACTCCATAAATCCTGTTGGCTTACCCATAGGTGGTCACTCTTTTCTTCGTTGTTCTTTAGTCTGTGTTCAATGGTCACGTTTCGGCTGGTTAGGCCGAAGCGTTAAGTCCTAGGCACTTCGTCCTTAGGCCTTTGCTGCTGCTTCCGCTCGCTGGCGGAGAACCTCCCGATACTTGATCGGGATGATCTTACGGAAACGCGGGAACTCATCGCTCCAATTCTCAAGGATTGCGGCGGCAACTTTGCTGCCGGTGTACTCCGCGTGTCGGCTGATCATGTTGCGAAGCTCTGAAATGTCCTCTGCGGCCTCCATCGCTTCGATGTCAACCATCTCCATGTTGATGTCTGGTTCGATGTTGTTGTCAGGGTCGTACAGATACGCCACGCCCCCGGACATGCCAGCGGCGAAGTTACGCCCAATCTTACCCAGCACAGCCACGCGGCCGCCGGTCATGTATTCGCAACCGTGATCCCCGATGCCTTCGATGACGGCGTGAGCACCTGAGTTGCGGACGGCAAAACGCTCGGCAG
>CAZDBE010000419.1:0-4230 GCA_964503675.1 uncultured Pirellulaceae bacterium
CCCTCGGTAGACTTTCTTGCACGATTGATCGCTTGGAGAATTTGGTCGTCCATTTCAAATTTCAGTCCCCCAATCGACTTAACTTTCAACAGATGCTGGACCGGAGCCAGCTCGACAAATGAGTCCACAAGGGACTCCTCAAACTGAAAAACGGTTGCCTGGGACTGCGGTCCAGTGACCGATTGATCGGTATTGGGAACGTCTTCGGAGTTCCAATAGTGAGGGGTGTTCTTTCCTAACAACACTAAATCATCCGGCTCAAAGGGCTCAATACTCGCGCCAACGAATCGCTCGCCGCGTCCCGAAATGATATGGGTCAGTTCTACTTCAGGATGAAAATGCCACGTCTTCTCAAATATTGGCTGTGCGACGTCCAACATCACAAGTGAACCTCGATCCGCCAAATCGACATGCTCATATTTTGCTCGCATTTCGCCCCTTTCATTGTTCCGCGACAATAATTGACTACCCTTTGATAAGATTAGCGTGGAAAGCGACGTTGTTTAATGGATAAGATGTTAACAATTCAAAGAAAGTTACTTTTAGTCGATCTAATCAGACGTCGGCACGTGATTTACCTGAAGAAAGCACTCTACAAACTTATGGGCAATAATCATTCAGCCATGACAAGAATAGTCTCAATCAGTCGCGTTACGTTCTTGGCCGTCTCCTCTGTTTTATTGGCAATTAGTGTCGTCAACGGCTCAATTGCACAAGAATCTACCGTCGATTTCAATCGTGACATCCGGCCAGTTCTCTCAGACAAATGTTATTTCTGTCACGGTCCCGATGAGGAAAGTCGCGGCGCGGATTTAAGATTTGATGTTGAAGAGGAAGCGCGCGACTCGATCGAGTCGGGAGAGTTCGTCGATCGCATTTTGAGCGATGATCCCGACTACATCATGCCCAAACCGGAATCGCACTTAAGCCTGACGGACAAAGAGAAGAAGCTGCTGCAACAATGGGTCGAAGAAGGAGCGCACTATGATCAGCATTGGGCGTTCGTCCCATTGCCAGACTCAGTCGCGTCGCCTGCTGTCAGCGATGCCGCGTGGTCGCAGCAAACGCTGGACCGATTCGTGTTGGCTCGTCTCGATCAAGAGTCAATGACACCGACGACGGAGGCTTCACCGTTGCGTTGGCTGCGGAGAGTGTCATTTGATTTGACGGGTTTACCTCCTGCCGAATCAGCGATTGAAGAATTTAAAAAGCAAATAGCAACCACAACCACTGACGCGCAGCGAGCAGCTGTCTATTCGTCTCAGGTCGACCGTCTTCTGGCGTCAAATTCATGGGGGGAGCACATGGCTGTTTCTTGGTTAGATGCCGCGCGTTATGCGGACTCCTATGGGTACCAGTCTGACAAACTCAATACGCAGTGGCCCTACCGCGATTGGGTTGTCAAAGCCTTCAATGACAACTTGCCCTACGACACGTTTCTCACGTGGCAATTGGCTGGCGATATGCTGGAGAAGCCGACTACTGAACAGAAACTGGCGACCGCGTTCAATCGCATTCACCGTTTGAACAACGAAGGTGGGGCGATCTTTGAAGAGTGGCGTTTGGAAAATGTTGCTGACCGCGTTCACACCTATGGTTCGGCAGTGCTCGGTCTGACGTTCGAATGCTGCCGCTGCCACGATCACAAGTACGACCCGATCAGTATGCGAGATTACTATTCGCTGTCAGCATTTTTCAATTCGATCGACGAGAACGGGCTTTATGACCGCACGGATAAAGTGCCCTCACCAACGTTGCTGTTGCCGACCGAGGAACAAACCGCGGCGATTGAGAAGGCAAAATCCGACATTGCGGCCGCAGAAGTAAAATTGCGGTCAGCAGTAGAACGCGTCGAGCAGAAATTTTCTGCTGGCGATTTTGCGGATGCCATTCAAGAAGCGCGAGAGAAGAAGACGCTTTCCGAGCAGTTGCTGATGCTCGATTTCGATAAACCGTTCGACAAAAAGAACAAGGAGATCTACCATCCATCTGCCAGCGACCGCAACTGGACCAAGGAATTGCCGCTCGTGGATGCAGCGTCCAATCCCTATCCTCGTCCCGAACCGTTTGAGGGCGCTAGAAAAGCGATGGCGCTCGATGGTGAAGCAGGTATCACGATAGAGAAGATTAAACCGTTTGATCGTTGGATCCCTTTCTCTGTCGTTTTCAACTTCCGTGAGAAAAAACGCATCCCCGATCGAAGTGTGATCGCTCATCATACACGAGGCACTGATGCGGGGTACAACGGGTGGGATCTGACGATTGTCGATGGCCATCTGGAGTCGCGCATGTACCGGATCTGGCCGGGCAATGCGATGGGTGTTCGGACGGTGGAACCCATCCCGGAGAATCAGTGGCATCTGTTGGTCGCAACGTGGGATGGAATGTCCAAAGCGACCGGGCTTAAGTTGTTTCTTAATGGGAAAGAACTTGCGACAAGCGTATTGCGTGACAATAAGCTGAAGAGCGCCAACGTCAAGGTTGATCATGGTGGTGAGTTCGTCGTTGGGCAGCGCTTCCGCGACCGAGGACTTGCTGGTGGTCAGATTGCCGATGTGCGAATTTTCTCACGTGCAATTACCAATGCTGAGATTCAGTTTTTGACCTCGGGCAAGCCGATCGAAGCTGACGCGCAGTACATCGCAGCGGTCGTCGATGAAGATGCCGGTGAAGCGATGAAGGAATTGCTGGCGGCTCAAGAGGCATTTGTGGCCGCCGAGGAATCGATGGATGAGGTTCCGGTCATGGAAGAAACCGAAACGGCACGCCCCGCTCACCTGCTGGCGCGCGGAGCCTATGACGCCAAAACATCAGACGAAACCCTTGTCTCGCGCGTTACGCCATCTCATATCGGTCCATCGATGGCGTTGCAGGACGGTCGGCAAGCCGATCGTGTCTCGCTGGCGCAGTGGACGGTCGATCGAAAGAACCCCTTAACAGGACGTGTGATTGTAAATCGGTTGTGGGCGAACTTCTTTGGAGCTGGCCTAGTTCGGACCCCGGAGAATTTTGGACTTCAGGGAGAATTGCCCACCCACCCAGAATTGCTTGACTACCTTGCAGTCGACTTCGTTGACAATGGTTGGGACATCAAACGCTTTTGTAAGAAGGTCGTTTTGTCGGCGACCTATCGGCAAGACTCAGTCGCGTCAAAGGAGGCTCTCAACAAAGATCCAGAAAACCGATTGCTGGGGCGCGGACCAGCTTACCGTCTCGGGGCGGAGCAGATTCGTGACCTCATGTTGACAGCATCGGGACTGATAAATCCACAAATCGGCGGTCCACCTGTCTCTCCTTATCAGCCCGGGGGCGATCTGTGGAAGGAATCCAACACGATGTCACCGGCTTATCAACAATCCGTTGGCAAGTCTCTGTATCGACGATCGCTGTACAGCGTCTGGAAAAGGACGGCGCCGCTGCCGAACATGATGGCGTTTGACACTTCCAGTCGCGAGGTTTGTACGATCGCGCGTTCCCGGACCAATACGCCGCTGCAAGCTTTGGTGTTGCTGAACGATGTGCAATACGTCGAAGCAGCTCGGCATCTGGCTCAACAAGTGTTGTTGATAGATAACCAAGATGATCAACAGAAGATTCAGACGGCATTTGTTCGGCTCACCAGTCGCCAGGCGGACCAATTGGAGACCAGCACGCTTCTTGAATTGCTCGACGAAGAGCGCGTTTACTACGCCGATCATCCGGACGAGGCCGCCGCATTGATCAAGCTTGGTGATTCGGCGGTCGACGAAGGCATCGAGACGGCTCAACTGGCCGCCATGACTACAACAATCCAAGCCATCATGAATTTAGACGCCACATTTACCAAGCGCTAACGTTACTCGCCGGCATAGGTTACGCGCCGGCATAGGAATACAAAATGAACATTTTTGATCACAACCGTCCTTCGCAGGCCCAACTGAGCGCGCTCTTGCGGACCAACCGACGTCACTTTTTCAAAACCAGCGCCGCCGGCGTTGGGGCGATGGCGTTATCGTCTCTGCTGGGATCTTCCGTCAGCGCCAATGACAAATCCGGCACCGAACCGCATGCGTCGCCGCGCTTCGGTGGGCTTGAAGGCGTTCCTCACTTCCCAGCCAAAGCCAAACGTGTGATCTACCTGTTTCAGTCCGGCGGACCAGCACAGCACGATCTGTTCGACTACAAACCGCTGCTAAATGAACGTCATGGCGAAGAGTTGCCGCCATCGGTGCGTGGCGATCAACGGCTGAC
>CAZDBE010000420.1:0-4213 GCA_964503675.1 uncultured Pirellulaceae bacterium
TCGACACCACCCTCCGGGACGGCGAACAATCGCCTGGTGCAAGCATGAATTTGCAGGAGAAAATGGAGATCGCTCAGGCGCTTGTGGATCTCGGCGTGGATGTGATCGAGGCAGGTTTTCCGATCGCGTCGGCGGGTGATTTTGAAGCCGTCAGAGAAATTGCGTCCACATACCGAGGTCCAGAGATCTGTGGATTGGCCAGATCCCACGAGAAAGATATCGACCGGGCGTGGGAAGCGCTCAAGCATTCGGCGGATCCTCGAATTCATGTCTTTCTGGCGACTAGCGCGATCCATCGCGAATTCAAACTGAAAATGACGCCGGATGAGATTCTTTCCCGCGCTGTCGAAGGCGTCACACGGGCCAAAGGCTACTGCGACAACATCGAATTCTCCCCCGAAGACGCTGCTAGAACAGAAGTGGACTTTCTGTGCCGAGTGGTGGAAGCGGTCATCACCGCCGGGGCGACAACTGTCAACATTCCGGATACCGTTGGTTTTGCGACACCGGCTCAAATGAACCACGTGATTAGTTCATTGATGAACCGGGTTCCAAACATTGATCAGGCCGTCATCAGTGTGCACTGCCACGACGACCTTGGTATGGCGGTCGCCAATAGCCTTGCAGCCGTCGAAGCCGGAGCGGGCCAGATCGAGTGCACGATTAATGGCATTGGCGAACGCGCCGGCAACTGCTCGCTGGAAGAAGTCGTCATGGCGATGCGCACACGCGGTGATCACTATGCGTTCGATACAAAGGTTAATTCACCACGCCTTGTTCCAACCAGCCGATTGGTATCTTTCGTGACTGGCCTTGAAGTGCAGCGAAACAAGGCGATTGTCGGACGTAACGCCTTCGCCCACGAGGCAGGCATTCACCAAGATGGCATTTTGAAAGAGCGCACGACCTACGAGATCATGCTGCCATCAGATGTTGGCTTTGCTTCAACCGATCTAGTGATGGGAAAACACAGTGGACGGGCTGCATTGGCCGACCGCGCCAAAACGCTTGGCTTCAATTTGACTGGAGAACAACTTCAAAGCGTCTTTGAAGACTTCAAGTCTTTAGCAGATCGCAAGAAAGAAATCTTTGACGGCGATATCGTCGCGCTGGTCGAAAATCAAATACTTGGTCAAGTCGAGCAGGAATGGTCTTTGGTGTCCTTCAACTTGGAGCTGAATTTTGGGCAAGCGCCTAAAATCTCGCTGACGCTGAAAAAAGGCGACGACGAACAGACCGCTGAACTTTCCGATGGAAGCGGACCGGTCGATGCGGCGTTCCTTGCAGTAAAGAAGATCACAGGAGTCGAACTGAAGTGCAAGAGCTATCGAGTGCAAAGCTCTTCACTTGGACGGGACGCCAACGGAGAAATCAATATTCGGGTCGACCACGATGGTGAGACGTATCGTGGAAGAGCCGTTTCGATGGACTGCATCGAGGCGTCAATCAAAGCCATTTTAGATGCTGTCAATCGCATCATCGCTGCTCAGAAGAACAAGAGTCGCAATGCTGAATAGGGAGGCTTAGCTTCCGCCAACTCCCAACTAACAGTGTCCAAATAGAAAAGGGATGAGAACCGTAGTCTCATCCCTTTTGCAATTTTTCGAGTGCCCTTTGAGCTGCTTACCGGAAGATTCGGTTTACCCCAAAGGTAAAGAAGGTCGCTGTCGCAAAGTTGATCAGTTCTTCTTGAGGTTTAAACCTGAGCGTCAACGTATCACCCGCTTTCACCAAAATCCGTTGGCGAGGATCATTGATTGCTTCATTTAAATCGACGCGAATGTTCAATTGTCGGTCACCCGGTAAACGCCGAAGTATGATCAACTCCGTTGGCTGTGTACGAGAGACGGATCCACCAAGCAAACCGGTTTGCTGAGCCGCTCCCACGCTTGTCCCTGCCAACGACACGGCCGCCAGAACATCAAGATCGTAGTCACGAGGCAAAGGAAACTCGCCGCCACGTAGCAAGCCCTGTGTGTAGTAGACATCCGTTTCTCGCGAATCAACATATACGATATCGCCGTCTCGTAGAATGATATCCTCCGGTCGGAAGCTCGGCACCTCGCCTGGCCCCAGTCGCATTGGAATCGTAATCGAGTTGGTCGCATCTGGTACAGATGGAACGATACCGTAAGGGAATTTGTCTGGGGTGTTGGTACGGTAGAACTCCGCCAACTGTGCGTCTCGTCTGGCAATGTCTAGTCGATCGCCTCTCAATATACGAATTTGTGCCTTGGCGTTCACACCGGGCAAACCACCGGTTGCTGACAATGCATTGAGCACGTCGTTCTTGTAGGCTGCTAACTGAAGGACAAATCCACGAGAACTCTGATCGTTTCGATCGGTCACACCAGCACGTTGTCCAACCCCTTGGAACTGTTGACCACGAGAAGCGTTCGAGTTGTCCTGCCGAATGACGAACACGCGATGGGTGCGTTCGCGAAACAATGTCACGATGATTCGGTTCTCTTTGGTCAAAAATGGTTTAGCACCATCTAGGTAAGCCCGCGAGATCAGTGCTTCAGCTTGCTGAATTGTAAGACCACGAACAGGAATTGGTTGAATCAGTGGCAGCGAAATAGTGCCGTCATCTCGAATAGGGACAGGAAAACCAATAGCAGGCGGAAGATCGCTGTTAGCCTGAGGTATCTGCACGGGCGGTGCTTCGTCGAGGTTACCCAACACACCTTCAATAAAGATACCCAACACATCCTCCGAATCCAAAGTATAAAACTCGGGCTTCGGCTGGCGTAGGCGAGACGCGTCAATGGGAACCTTATTCGCCTGCGGTTCGGCAAGAAACTGAGCTGGAACACGAGCCGCCGGAATGGACTCGATAGGCGAGAACAGAGCAGTGCAGCCCGTCAATGACAACGTCATCAACGTCGAGGCCACCATGAACATCCGTGTCCATGAAGACCACGAGGCTGAATTGTCTGGTTGTTGATTGATAACCACTTCTTTGTCCCCTATTGCTTGACCTGAGCCGCAACTTGTTTCGTTCATGTTCTATTGAGTAGATTCTTCTATCGTCGAATCGAAGGAGAATTTGACTCCCACGAAGGCTTTCCAACTGACAGTGGCAGTGGCGTTTGATTGACCACAGGACCGCCCCGTCTCGCCACTTGTGGACGAGCACTATCGATTACCCTCTCGACATTCGGAGGACTGACTGCCCCTTTGACAATCGGAGGCAATGCCTCACTGCTTGTTGCATTTGCAACCGCTGAGCTAATCGGAACTAACGGCCCAGTCACGGAAACCGCGGGATCGATCGCGAATCTGGATGAAGCACGCTTCATCGCAGTCGGTCCAGACTTATTGATTTTCGGAGCAGGTATTAGATCACTTGGATCGATCGAATTTGGCTTAAGGATTGGATTAGGTGACATCACCGGTGGAGCCACATATGACGGCGACATGGTGTTGACCGGTGTGCGGACCAGAGGCGACAACTTTGCCTCACGGTAGGCAGGAGACGGCTCCGGAGGTAGTTGTGCCGCTGCCTGCATTTCCGCCTTCTTCACGCTCCCCTTGAGAACAGGAACATCGTCGGGCAAAACATGCTTCGCTGTGTCTTGAACAAGAGCCGAGTTCACCATCTTGGATGTGTAGATGTCATGGAAATCTCCAGCTCGGTCTTTCTTAGCCGCAGCAACACCTGCCGGAAATCCGTCAAACCAAGCTTTAACACACTGAGCGCCATCAGCTGACTGGAATTCGTAGCCTCGATACTGATCTGGCGGTAGCGCTGGCACGTAGCCGTCGCCGCCGTTGCACTTCTGACAATAACCTGCCACAAAGCCGTTTTGGAAGTGCTCAGGGTAGGGGATGTCGCAATTAGCGTAACGCAGGTTGAACGCGCGTTTCGCCCAAACATTATCCCGATACTTTTCCAACAAAGCGTCGCCAATTCCTAAACGGGGAATTCGCAGGCCGCTGGCGCATCCGGACGCTGGGATTACCAAGAGCGCCGCAAACACGGTCATAATAGACGTTTGAATGATCTTGTCGCAGGAGAACCTACGCCCCATGGATCGCTCTTTTGCGAGATTCAGTTTGCTTGCCGTATTTGACATGTTATCCCCTTGGCTTGATTCCAACGCCTGACAACAGGCATCGGGAAACAGGGCGATGGCTCTCGCCATAGCACCACAACCCCAACATCGCCCTTTAAGCTATGACGAATTTAAGGAAGATTTCTATAATTCCC
>CAZDBE010000421.1:0-4192 GCA_964503675.1 uncultured Pirellulaceae bacterium
CGGTAGTCGGTGTACTCGGTGGCTTCACAGATGCTCTTTGCGACTTCAACGGCGCGTTTTCCGTCGCGAATTTTTTCATTGGGGTTGGTGGCAAGGATCCAAGCCAAATTGTTTCCTGCCGAGAACATGCGCGGATTCGCTTTGAATGCAGTTTCAAAGTGCCCCACTGCCGCACGGAAGTTCTTGCTGCCCATTGCTATGCGACCCAATTGAAAATTCACCATTGGGTTTCCTCCGGCAAACTTTTGAATAGATTTACAGTAGGGCTGCGCCTTTTCGTATTCTCCAACGTTTGCCAAATGTTTGATCATGGTCAGGAGGGTTGGTACTGACTGGGGGACCAGTTTCAGCGACTGCTGGCAATTTGCAAACCCTTCGTCGGGTTTGCCACTGCGAAACGACATCATTGCTAACTCATACCAAGCAGCCGCCCGCACGAAATTGGTTTGTGGATCTACTTTAACGCCGGGCGCATCGGCATTGTCAACTGGTTTCGAAATATCCAGATAGTGCTTCAGAAACGCGACTGCGTCTTCGGGATTGCCATCTTGCACGTACACACGTGCGACGGTGATTGGGTTGCCGTCCATGTGTTCTTCGGACCATCGTCCCGGAAATGGAACGGATAGCGCCATCGAGTTTCGGCCCTTCGCCTCGAGTGTCTGCAGGTCTTTTTTTAGTTGATCAACTTCGAGCTTACCCTTATAGACCACTCGCAACAATCCGTTTTGGTCGACCAGAAAACTGACCGGCAGAGGCAGGTCCGTCCTAACGTAGATCGCGTCGAGGTGCGTCTGGTTCAGTTTGGCCATCAGGGAAAGCGTCGCAATGCCCCGGGTTCCCTTGAAGCCAGCCTTATCCAGAATGCTCTGCTGCTTGGCGGCCGTGGGACCGCTTCCGGATGTTGCCTTCTCGATGTTCAGCGCGACGACTTCCACGTCACCTAGCTCGGTTTTAGAGACCTCCTCGAGTTCCTTTAGGCAAGGCGAACACCAGCTTGCCCAACACATGTACAACGTCGGTCGATCTGAAATCGCTTTTTGAGTAACCGGTTGGCCCTGCATCGATTGATATTCCAAATCACCAACAGATTTTGGCCAGTTAATCTTTAAGCGGCCTGATTTTCTCAATGGAATTCCAGCGAGCGGTCGCGCGTCCAAAGTTGAATCGGCCGTTCTTCGCGCGGGTATCTCTTGCGCGACGCCTTTCGATTGAACGAGTCGCCAGCGTCTCCCCGCCGCAGTACCTGAAAAAGATTCAGTGTCCTTCGAACCGGGCCAACGCACTGAAACGGATTTGACGGTTTGATCAGGTCGCAGTCCAAAGTGAAGCCATTTGGAAGACTGGCTTAGGAAGCTATCGCCTCCGTGAAGTGTTTGCGAACGCTTTATCGTTTCGCCAGAGGAGCTGGCCAACGTGACTTCGACTCGGGCTCCAAAAGCATCGCGCGGGCAATTTTCCGAAGGAAGGCCCTCAAGTTGAAACGCAAGATAGGTGTTTTTTGTAGGAGTGTCGTTTCGTAAATAACGAATTCGTGGCGAGGTTCGGTTGGTGATCCAAAGATCCAAGTCACCATCATGGTCCCAGTCAGTGACCGCGATAGATCGGCTATCATCTAGGTGATGGAGAGCACTTGCTGCGGACACATCGGCGTACTGGTTGTTGGCCGATCCTTGTTGTCCCGTATTGAGAAAACAGCAGTTCCTTTCATTACCGCTAAATGAACTGCCAGTCAGTATACGTTTGTTCAACGGCTTCCAGACGTCCAAGTAATGATCTATGGCTGCCTGATCGGCATCTGCAGTAGTAGGCGATTGCGACACGACCTGCCGCCAATACATCGATCACAAGTCATCGGCTTTGCCCTGAGTCAGAAATCCGTTCGCGACCAGTAAGTCCTGCCAGCCATCATTGTTGATGTCGATAAACCTAGAGCCCCATGCCCAGCGTCCCATCGTAACGCCCGCTTCGACGCTTACGTCACGGAAGGTTCCGTCTTTGGCATTTTCAAACAGACTGTTTCCACGGGCGTGACGTTGGAACAGTTTTTTGGTTTCATCACCCGCATCGGACTGGAACTTTCGTTGAAACGCGATGCGGTTTCCTGCAGACGAGAACATATTGCTGATGTAAAGGTCCATCCAGCCATCGTTGTTGTAGTCGCCCCACGTTATCGACATGCCGGCTGATACATCTTCGACGCCAGCTTCTTTGGCAACGTCTTTGAACTGGCCGCCATCGTTGCGATACAAATTGTTGCGCCCGAAGTCGTTGGCGATATACAGGTCCAGATCGCCGTCGTTGTCGTAGTCCTCCCATGAGGCGGCATAACTAAACCGACGGTTGTTCTCGTCCAAGCCGGCGTCCTTGGTGACGTAGCTGAACTTCCATTTGCTCTTCGCTTCGTCGGTTGGCGCAGCGTCATTTCGAAACAGCACGTTGCGTCCGCCATTGTTGGCGTCATGATAAGGAATCGCTTTGGCAAAAATGCGATGACGATTGACGCCTGATCGGCGGTCGTAACAGCACGCGAATAGGTCCAGATCGCCGTCTTGATCGTAATCGGCAAGTGTCAGGGAATAAGGGACTGCTGCGGGCAGAATTAGACCAGAACGCACCGTGAACTTTCCAGTGCCATCATTGCTCATGACAAGCAATCCATCTTGGACGCCAACGACCAAGTCTTGATCGCCGTCGTTGTCGATATCACCAAAGACGGATCCATGAGCCTGATTGAGCCAATCTGTTCCAGATTCGGCGGACGCATCACGGCAGGTGCCGTCATCGTTTTGAATAAACAGACGATTCGGTAGCCCGCCTGGTTGGCTGAGGTAAAGATCGTCTAGACCATCGCCATTGACGTCGGAAATGGACACGCCCTCCCAACCACCGATGTTGATGTGGTATTGAATCTCAATCGTATGCAGCCACTGATCCATGCCGGGAACCAGTTGCTCGGCAAAGGCGGGGGTGTTGCCCAAAACTGCCTCGGTACAATCGGCAAACATGGGGCCGCCACCATTCGCATTCGAACCGATGACTTCGAGGTAGTCTTTGACCTCTAGGGATTTCAGCTTCACATTTTTTTCGCCAATTTCCCAAACGCAATCCCAAGTCGCGTTGGATTGAATTGTCCCTTCGTCAGCATCGCCCCATGTTTGCATGTAAGCCGATGTGACCAGTTGTGCGTCTTGATGATTAACCTTGAAAACTTTGATTTTCGTTTTCACGTTGCGTGCGTTAGTAGCAAATCCAAGCAGGCTTGAGAGTTGTTCGCCAAAGGCTTCGGCACCTGAATTCAAGTTAGTGGCTTCTCCACCCGCATTTTTGTCGCGTCCAATGGTGAAGGCGGCATCTTCGAACGCTGTTTCTATTTCGGTTGGGCGCAGTGATTGAAACGAAACATCAGACGCCACAATGTCGCTCAAATTTGGCTTAGGCTTCGCTGACTTCGTCTTGCGAACTGATGAGGCGAAGTGCAGCGCAATTTGCTGCAGCTGATACCCTGCAGCTGAAGACAGTTCTTCGGTTTGCCAGCCATCAGCACCTGCGTCGTCAGGTGGCGGCTCGAAATTGATGCCCGGTACAACGTAAGTGCTTTGATCAGCCTTAGTACTGCTGCCCTGCGATGACTCTGTCGAGAGATCTGAACCATCGTTGACTTGAACTGGTCGATCATCAGGCGATTCACAACCTAAGACGCTGCCGATTGCGATCAACAACAGGGAAAATCCCCAGGAGAATCCGTTTTGCTTTGGTTTTTGCGACGGCATTGATTTTGAGCTTTGAACATCAAACTGGAAAAACGAAAAAAGCCCAGTCACTAGGACTGGGCTTCTCTATTATATGTCTCACTCCCAAAGAGCGATACTAGCTTTTTCTACGGCGAACTCCGCATAGTCCCATCAGACCTGCAAGCAACAGGCAGGCAGAACTGGGCTCGGGAACGACCGCTGGTGGTACTGTAATAACGTTTGCTGCACTGACTTCATAGGAGAAGTCATCAAAGTAGATGTTTCCACCATCTGTTGTGCTGAATCCTAAACCATCAGCACCAATCACTCCAGCAACCCGCACGATACCTGCTGCGGCGTCGCCAGCAGTTAGTGTGTACTCCTGAGTAAATTGCTGGAATTCTGTAGTCAAAACAGAAACACTTTGTTGCGGAAGTGTACCAAATGTGCCGCCGTCA
>CAZDBE010000422.1:0-4182 GCA_964503675.1 uncultured Pirellulaceae bacterium
TAACGCGCCCCGCTTTTTTTGCGCGTGTTCAGAATGCTACGGCCAATTCATGGCGACTCCTTTCGCCTGGCAAAGAGGTAGCAACAGCGCAGCAGCGAACGTGGAAAGAATCCACGAATCGAATCAGTGGGCGAATCGCCCTACAAATTTGCCGGCCACAACAGAAGCCTCTTGTACAGGTGGATGGGTGCGCGAGACGGTTCACACCCGACTCGTGCACTGTGGCTGGCATCCTTACAGAACCAGCATTAATACCAACGATGGGGGCAGTTTGGGACAATCCATTGGTCGTGTCAAGATGTCCGCGCATGCGTGCTTACCCTTCTCAAGTCATAATTCGCAAACGATGCGCCGGTGCATCGGACCGGCTTAATACAGTTTCTCTCGGAAAAGGTTCTGTAATATTTTCAAAAAGCTCTCAGGAACAGCTTGGCGGCAAATTTATGACGTAGGTGTGCACACGCCAAGAACCACCAGCAACGCCGATCTCGTAATTCGTCTGTTCACTGACTTAGCGGTTGCCGGTGCTTCCCCGGCTTGTATGGCGTGGAGCCATTCACCGTCACGGTTGGCCGTGCCCTTTCCGCCAGCGTGTTTACTGATGGCAGGCGTCTATTCAGGCAAGAATGATGCCGTCATGATCGCCGGTCGCTCGGACCTCTTGACGCCTCGCAGCCTGACAGCCAGGGCGTACTTTGACTTTGACACTCTTCGGCCGACCAGGTCGCGCCGCCAGCCTGACTCGAGCGGCGTTTTCACTCCCAGCAAGCGACATTGATCAGAATTGATGCCGGTACCGCCTTGAAGTAGATCGTGAAGCGATTCCCGGTCGATCACGACGTCGCCGTCGATTTCTTTTGGCCCCGTCGGAATCGTTGATCGATTGTTTTCGTCAAGATGCGACCACCGCGATACGTGAAACGCAATGGATTCGCTCTCGCACGAGCCGTCAGCTTTCTGATGCAGAACGTGAGGTGGGAAGTTATCTACGGAAGGCGTTTCGGTGCTGGCCGCCTTCTTGACCATATCGCCGGCGGTCCTCCCCTTACGCTCCTGCTTGCTTTCCAATGTACCCCCGCACGCGGGGCAACGAGGTGGCGACGTCTTCCGAAACTCGTAGGAAAAATGCTGCGACTCGGCTACGCAGTCAATGCAGTAGTACGGTGATCTCATTGTTACGCCTCTATATACCGGTGGCCTTTTCCCGCCTCTTTATAAGAGAGCGGGAATCTTCTGCGTGGACCCTTGTACTTGATAACGGCTAAGACCATCTCAAACTTGGCCGAGCGCTAACTCGGCACGGCGACCAGGTTGCGGCCAATTGCAGCGCCTGGATTTGATCCCGCCCGTTTACGTGGCTTGGTAGACCACGTCCCTAAAACAAGCATTCGAGCTACCTAGCGAAAACAAGCGGGTAAGACGTGTAAACCCGTTCTGGTCTGGTCGGTGTGTCCCAGCTCCCCTTTACGTCTTCAGTCATCCGTTTCGCTGTTGTCGTCTTTCCTTCAGGCGTCGCGAGAGCCGCACGAAAAAAAGCGTTGAAAGGTGGCCGTTCCTCGACGGGCTATCGCATAAAGCCCAACGACCACCATTCAACGCTTTTTGTTCGGCACGAGGATGCCTTGCAGAGTAATATCTCGTCAGCAAACGGAAAAAAAGCACCGGAAAAAATTAGAAGCTCGTCCGAATCCGCACTTAAACCATTGTCAGGCAACGACTTAAAAAATGTCGGAAATCCGAATTATCCCGCCCGCTAACTGACGCCGCCAGCGTTCGCGCTCGTCGTTATCGTCACGTGACCGCCTAGGTCCCATTCGGACGTATCGACATCGCCATTGCAGTCGATCGCGACACCGATTGACCGGCCGAGCGGATCGTTAATCACGCCGCCGAATGCTTCGATACGGCTGATCGTCAGCGCGACGGGCGACTTGTTCATTTGAAGCAGACCACCATAAAGGCCGATTCCCGACACGCCGTCGTTCGTCTGGAGCTCGTAGGTACCGCCGTAGATTCGCGGCTTCTGCGAACCCTTGGTCCCACTGTAATCCCAAATCGTACCGCCGTATTGACGCAGTGTTGCGGTCGACATTGGGAATCGCTTGATCAACGTTCCACCGCGAACCGTCACGTCGCCAGTCGATGCGACGAGCTCGGAAGTCAAGCGGCCGCCGAACACTGTCTGTGCACCGATCGTCGTTCCGCGAACTTCTGCCTCGCCGTCATAGACCACGGCCGAGCCACCGCCAATGTTGGAAACGCGAACGGCCGCTGTCACGCTACCGTCAGTCACGATCGGCGAGCCGAACACTGTCAAATCAACATCGTTGCCGGCCGCATCGATCGCGACCTTCGTCGGTAAGGCAAGTGTCGTTGAACCATGCGTGCCAACCTCGACGATGCAATTGTCGGAAAGCAAGATAGGTGATTCGTCCGAACCAAACGCCCCGGTCCGTATCTCGAATTTCGCTACGTCGTTAAGCGCTGACGCGGCGTACAGCATGGCGACGCCTGGCGTGTCCAGAATGACCGTGTCGCCGGAAGCTGGAAGCCCGCCGATGTAGTTGTCAGCCGCGTCGCAATGATTCGCGCCCGTGGCCGATTGGACAGTCGTGGTCGTTAACGTTCCGGATGACGAAACCTTAACGCCCGCCATCGACAACGGTACGCCCGCCTGGCCAATGATCCGAACGCGAGTCGGTTGCGGTTGATCGTGAGCCGATGCAAGCAAGGCCGGAACGGCTGATTGTTGAAAGTTGACTGATTCGCCGCCGGTCGCCGCCGCGCCAGATAGGGAAGCGAATACCGCGTCCGCGACTTCCTCGCCCGTGGTCTGTGTGTCGACCGTCACAACAATATCGTCGCCGCCGATCGTGATTGTGACCGTGTCATTGCTGGCCCATGTCCCGCCGAAATCAAATTCGACTATCTCGGGAAACGGGGTCGCGCGGCCAATGAAATACTTTGTCGCCATGCTGTCACGCCTCTACTGTTTTGAATCCGAACTTAATGAATAGCGACTCGAGTCGTCGCCAGACGTGGTGCCGTTCGTTGTCTTCCGCCAACACGTCTAGAAACAGGACGCCAGATGCCCCGTCGAGGTAACGGTCCTCGAGCCAATGAATGACGCCCGTGATTAAGTCAGCACCAAACCAGGCCACGCCGATCGTTACCCCAATCGAGAACATCGCGAATCATCCTTCCGCGTCAGCGACGGCGGGAACCGGATCGAGCTCGACAGTATCTTCGAGATCGATTGGCTCACAGTCGTCGCCTTCAACGTCCGTGTCGGATTCCGGATCGGCAACGTCGCCGACCCAAAATTTATTGAACGGCGATAATTCTTCGTCGCCGCTTTCATCGTCGCCGAACCAACGGCGGCGAGGGCATTTCTCGCATTGCTTCAACTTCGCGTCGCATAGCTTTCGCTCTTGACGCCGCACAATGCGAACCTTGATCGCGCATGATGCACGCGACCACATGCCACCGATCGGAATCATCGTTAGCCATCCGAGAACGACGCCAGACAAAACGTATTTCGTCCAACTCGTCGTGAACAGAGAAACGATGAAACTATAAACCGCAGACAAAAATCACCTGCCTTTCTTGGTCAAACGAAAAATCAGCCCTATCGCCTACGACGCTTTAGTTGGTGAACGCAAAGAACAACGCACTACGCATTGTTTCCGCACGAATCGACCGAAGCGATCGACGCATTTCGCCAACGGTAGGTAAGCGCCGCCGAACCGGAACGGCCGACCAGGTCGAACCGCCAGAGCTCCCGCCAGTCGCAACAGCGACGGTGTGCGACGTCACCCAGGTTTGAGACTCGATCGCGGTAGGCATCGGCCCCGATCCGCCGCTCGAACCTTGCGCAAAAATGCCGCTACAAATGAAACACAAAAAACCAATCGCCAAAATGAATCGAATCATCTAGACCTAACCTCATTGAAACGGGCTATCGTCATATAGCCGTCGAACGTCAACGGCTCGTCAAAGTCTGGGTCGTGAATGATGAATCGCGGCGTCGTGCCATCGGTCGTGATCACCTTTTCGCAAGGCCACCCCTGGCGCTCGTACTTAGGCCGCTCATTAGCCCACCACTCGGCACACGGTGGACAACCAGTACGAGACAGCAAGACGACGCGCCGCATGGGACGACGCGCCGCTTGCTGTTCGCTC
>CAZDBE010000423.1:0-4158 GCA_964503675.1 uncultured Pirellulaceae bacterium
ACGTGGAAACCGCCGGACTAACAAACCCGATGGACCACCTCGGAGGGGCAGACCAGCTCGGCCTATGCGGAATTCAAATCAACGCTTTCAAACTGTGTTCTTCCCAGTTGCTTGAGCGTCATTTGCATTTTTTTGATTTTGGAGGCCAAGTCCAGCATCCACTGCGCGAGTGCATTTCAACACTTTGTCGCCAAGGGTTGCCGTAGCACTGAACACATTGAGCGCAACGCCTGTTTGGGATCGTTTTGAAATAGCCGAACTTCTGTCTCTTTTGTCCTCCATTTCGGACGTAGTAATGATCCAGCGATCCCGCCCATCCCTTTAAAACTGTGTAGGCATGATCGTTGTTGCGCGATCCATGGTGAGGCGCAGTTACAATCAGCTTGCGACTTGGCGGCACGAAATTTAGAGGGAAGGATGCAGTGGGTTTTATGTCCCCATGGGCGAGGCGAGAATCACCAAGAAACAGTACTCCCGGTTCTTCATCTTCAGGACGATAGAAGACATTGGATTCTACGTTTTGTTGACTGATTTTTAGGCTAAAAAACAGAGCAGGTGGAGACAAATTGTTAGTCTTGCTTCGATTAGGAATAACTTCAACAGAGGTGCAAGGTTCAAGTAATCCAGGTTCACCCCCAGAAGGCTGATTGGTTTGCTCAAATTTTCCAAAGTCAAACCAACGGACACGAATGTCATGGACAATGGCACTGTGTGCAATTTTTCGTATGGCTTTGGCTGTGTCTAATATTTCTTGAAATGCGACACTGGCTTCCATTACTATCGAGAGGGGTTCATGCGCTTCGTAGTCAAAAGAGAGTTTATGGTACCTCAAAAAGTTTGGGCCGATCTCTGACGAGAGATGTCGTAGCGCAGCGTCAAAGGGATTGATCTCACTGCAGGTGTCTTCTGTATCAAAACGAATTTGAGCTATCTCGTTTTCACTGAGTCCAAAACTTGTTTCAAATCTCTCAAGTTTGCCGTGATCCGAGACGACGAGCGCTGAAGTCATTTCTTCTTTGAGCTCGGACATGGCAGTTCGGTAGCGTTCTCCGCGCGAAGTGTTCTCCTCCTCCGGATCTTTGGATCGAACACTCCGACCGGCCTGGATGGCGCCCTCCATTAATTTGCTTGCGAAGCCTATAGGGTCGATAAGGATGGCTGGCATAGAATTAGCCCACCGACCAGGTAACCAATATTCACCGATCGTACGACTTAGTCCGTACCAATCATCGGCAAAATACCAAAAGCCATTTGAGTGGTCGGCATCCGAATGCGTGCAGATAGCAAAATCTATATGACTAATCGTGGGAGTAATATTTGCCAGTACCCTAGCCAACTCTCGGCTGCTCTTCGCATGCTTCCCTCCTGAGTCGACAAGAATGACGCGCTCTTGGCCAGCCTGATCAGGAGTGCGAAGCAAGAAAGCCTCGCCTGACGACAGTGGAAGTGCAATAAAACTTGAGTTCATTAGAAAAGTCTCCAGTACAATTTTCTAGTTGATAGGAGGCTTTTAGCAATCAAAAATAGTCGAGTTGCGCTTGGGGGGCCGATAAGAAAATGCGTATATCCATGTCTGAAAATCCCGGTGCTGCGCTAAATTGAATTGCGCATTCAGGGAATCGAATGGACTAGGGAGAGGCTGCTATGGATCTCACACGATCACAGGCGATATATTCGCAGATTGCTCGGTATGTGCGCAGTCCTTGCTCAAACATTTGCGCGGCCCGCTCGCCATCGAGAAGCGAACTCGCGAGATTGTTGATGAGCTGAATCTAACCAGTGGCAGCTGGTCAAAATGGACGCCCTTGCGGGAAGATTTGGCAATGGCAGCGTGGCCGTGTTGGATCTCCGAGGATGACATGCCCGCATTTTTAAATACCCGGCCTGGACCGAGGCTCACGCGGACCGATGTCGTTCAGCGCATGCGGGCATTTTGGGAAGAGATTCGGTTTGAGTTTCCAGATAGAGATCTACAGATTGAGTGTCTGAAGATATTTGAGCTGGAAAAGTCATTGGGTACGGAAATACCAGCCATTGTTGGAGCGATCCGGCAATTCGTTGAGGAAGAGACCGATCTCAGACGGATTGCGCGCGACGAGACCAACCGGGCTGAACGGGAAAAGAAGCGCTTACGCCTGGAGCAATTGTTTTTGTCTGGAGCTGATTGCGGGTTGACCAATATAGAGGGGTCTAAACCGTTCTACCGGCGCATGAATGGCCGCGCGTTCCGGATTGAGCAAGACAAGGATAAGCGCTGGACGCTATTCAGGATTGATGGATTGGAAGACGTTGGAACACAGCTTGGCGCTTATCAGGGATGCAGGAATGCCAATACAGCGCTGAAGTCGATATCCTATGCTGAGGAGTGTCGGTGAAGGCCGGAGTCAGTTATTCGGTTGGTCGTTGTGAGTGATTTTCAGGCGAAGTAGTTACCTACTGAACTCATAGGATGAATACGGATGCTAGATTTTTGCTGAGCATTTTGGCTTGAGATTTTAGAATATCAATATGCTTGTCGGGAGCGTTTAGGAATTTTTTGATGTGAAATTCCGGGGTGTGGATCTCTAGTGTTTTCGAATCTTGGTCGGGCGTCCAATCCTTTCCGCTTCGTTCGCACAAGTTGGCCAAATAGTCTGAGGCGCGATCATCGTGCAATTGTACTGTCAGGTGACAATCTCTTCCAGCGCCGAGCGTGAGATAGAGCCATAACAATTCGGTTTCAGGCTTGCCAACACGATAGAGCGATAGCGAAACGTATTTGTTTTCCCAGATATGGTCTGGCGTATTTTCCTCGTGAATCGAAAAGTTGAATCTTTTGCTGGTTGCGGTGTTTTTCCAGACTGAGCAAGTGAGTTGCAACATATATTCGCAATACTCGTAGCGCGTTTGTTCAGCGAGCAGGGTCGCTTTGTTGAAGTCTAACGCGTTTTCCAAGGAAATTGGGTCGTTGCCTGGCAACTCTTTTAGGCGAGACGGAGACAAAAGGGCGTCGACGCTTTGCTTGAAGTATTTGTTATTATCATCGAAGTATTTCTTTATCGATATCGGTATTTCAATGGACATAATTGCTCTCCTATTTGAGCTTTTGGATTTTTTGCCAAACGGCATTTAGGAAAAGGGCGAGGCTTAGATCGTCATTCTTTGGTCGCGATTTGACAAATTGCAGCCAGACATCGTGCCATGCCACGAATCTCCAATTGGCTTTTTGTTTTTTTGGGACATCAGCCAATGCCCCCTCATCCATAGCAAGGACGATGAAGTCACCTTTTTTGCTCGTCAGTTTTTCGTCACTACTCACGCGGTCGTAATACGTTTTGAGCTGATTTTTTGTGATTTTGTGTCTGAGTTTGGCTTCGACCACTATGGCGCGGTAAGTTTCGTCACCTTGCGGGATCCATATTTCCAAATCTATGAACCTACGCTCGCTATGAATGATGCAATTTTCAATAATGTTTTGGATCGTCAAATCTCTGACTCCTAGGGCTTGCAGGAAGGACAGAATGCGCGCGCTTCGCTGTTTTCTTGGCCCCTTATCGAGCAGAGCCGCGAAAGTTTTGGTTATGTGAGGTTCGGTCAGGTCAAACCCCCAGTTCCATTCGTGACAGAAAGGGTGCTAGGCTGTTTCAGCGCCGAAGATGTTTGTGAAGCTGGTAGTTGAGCGAATAGGTGGCGTCGCGTCCTTCAAATTTATGATGCTGGTT
This sequence comes from uncultured Pirellulaceae bacterium, assembly GCA_964503675.1. Taxonomy (GTDB): domain Bacteria; phylum Planctomycetota; class Planctomycetia; order Pirellulales; family Pirellulaceae; genus Mariniblastus. The sequence continues at coordinate 3,702 of CAZDBE010000423.1, forward strand.
GCATAGCCGGTTGCTGAAATGACTTGGCGATCGCTTGGGTGCGATAAAAGCTTCATATCTGGTGCGGGAGAGCGGTAGGTATCTGACTGAGCAAGTCTCTCGATATTTTTCCAGCTTAGCTTCAACCCCTTGGGGTTCTTCTGTGGCACCATAGTCTCCCGCGCATGACCGACCGCCTAGTGGATACACGAATAACTCCGCAAATTAAAAGAGGATGCCATACGCTTCGTTGAGCCGCTGCCGGTTTCGTGGAATCCGCCGGACTAACAAACACGATGGACGACCTAGGAGGGGCAAATCAAATGGTCCGCTTGGTTTGTGAGAGAAGATATCCACAAAGTAGTCGTTCGACGAAAATTCTTGTTGGTTTGTGGCGAAAGGCCGTGCAGTGCATTGAAATATTAGAGTAAATCATTCTATTGCCTCTGATTTGTAATCAGAGGGTCGGGAGTTCGAG
>CAZDBE010000424.1:0-4155 GCA_964503675.1 uncultured Pirellulaceae bacterium
CAAAACCAAATCGAACTGAATCAATAGAAATCGGTGGCGTTCACCGAGAAGTCTCCTAATCGACACTAATTAAAACACTGTGATTCGATTAGTGTAAATTGGCGACGATTAGTGTTCTTCTATTCTCCCCAAGAAGAACGTCTCGACGATTATATAGAATTTCCGCGCTTCGATGTTCCTTGATCCGACCATGGCATGTACTCAACCATGCTGACTCCGTTTTCAAGTATTCGGTATTCGATTCCTCGCCATTTGACAACTTTTGCCGAGATCGCTTTAACGCATCCGGCAAAGTAACACAGTTGCACCGGGCCCATCATCAACGCGATCCTTCCCATGACGTCGATGGGCATAGGCGCCAACGGTTTGAGGTTCCGTTTCTTAAGACTGGCCGATACGGCGTTTCGGACTAGAGAGTAGCCGAGTACCGATAGACCAGCAGCGATTGCCAACGCGATAATGGCAGCCACGATCATCATGATGTCTAGAGACAGGATGGCCCAGATCAAACATAGGTCGATGCCGATCGCCAGCACCACACTGATCAACGCATGCAGGAATGTCAGTGGGAAGGTCGGCTCGTAGATCTTTGACCAAGTGAGCATTCTTGCAATCCAGTTCATGGCATACTTCCAAGAACAGTCATCGCGGTTGACCATCAGCAGCGCTGGATTGACGACGACTTTCCCGCCCATTTGTTTGGCAAATTTGGCGACTGGACCATCGTCAACGATCGAGGTTCTCCAATCTTCAATCAAACTGCTGATCATCAGGTCTTCGTAACGCATTGCCATGGTTCCCGCCCAAGGGTGTTGGAGCAACACGGTTGGGACGAGCGCCCCAGAATTCCAGATCGATCTCAATAGCGCTCCGTGAGAGAGTAGACTCGGTGGTTCAAACCATTGGTTGCCAGTCACGACCGCCACTCGGGCATCGGTTAGCGGTCCTAACACATCGGCCAGCCACGTTTCATGCGTGACGACATCAGCATCAACAAAGGCGACCCAACGAGTTTCCTGAGGCAACATCTCTACGGCTTGAATCAGCGCGCTGCACTTGAGGCTGCAGGTGATCCGGGGGCTCTCCAAGGGAACGATCGTCATCCGGTTTTCAAAATCTAACCGTGACTTGATCTCTTGCAGACGAACCCATGCAGGATCTTTCTTGTTGTCGACGACCACAAGGACGGAATAGTCACGAAACTTCTGTCTTAGAAGTGCTGCGATTGCCGATTCAAGACGAGGGTCAGTGCCGCGCACCGACAACACAATCGCGGCGGAGTCCTGTTGTTCTGGCGCCAAAGGTTCGCATTTCGCGCTGTTGATTCGGTACAACAACAAAGCCGCAAATGCAGCGTTGATTGCGACGCCGATAACGACTGCCCAAAGAAAAACAGCCACTACGATCTCCCCGGAAGGAAAAGTTGTCGAACCAAACCTGCAAACCGACCGAAGTCTGTCCAGAACTCCATGTTCAAAAATGATAAACGATTTTTTACTACGCCCGAATAAGTCAGACGCCATGTGGATGTCGAGCCGGAGATCAAATTCTTGCCTCCCGCCAGTCGTTGGTTCTCTTGTGCCTCGTCTCCAGTGACGTAGCAATGCAACCGGTCTTTAGAGGAGTTGCTCTTTGGAGTGTCAGTGGTCGGCAGGTGTCTGTAGTGATGTTCCTGATGGAACACTGAGGTGGTTTGAGAAAGATTGACAACGGGAATGTTTCTTTGCTTGGCGGAGGCAACCATCCAATTGTCCCAGTTGCCGCGACCCACCGCGAAAGCAGGTACGTCTTGGAAGTCGCTTCGGCGAAAGGCAAAATACTCTTTGCAGACGATGGATGCCGCTTTCCCTTGTTGCCGAAACTCAGCGAACAGTTTGGGAAGTGCTTCGGATTGTGACCAGTCAATCAGGTGGTCGACAGCGACGTCCGTTCTTCTGCCGATGGCGAGGAAAGAGTCTCCCACAGACGAGTCACGAGCTACCGCCATGACGGAATCGATGAGACTGCGATCCAGAATGACATCAGCGTTACAGTATATTAATATGTCTGAGTTTGCGTGGTCGCACGCAGAGGAGAATGCGCCGTTGATCAAGGGCGTACCGAGCGCGTTTCTTTTGATGTCAGGAAGATGCCGCACGCCCAATTGATTGGCGGCATCTGCGATTCCATTTTCATCCCCAATTAGAATTACCTCAACGTCTGGTCCGAGTACTGTCCAAGAACCGACGGCATTTCGTTGGATCTGGTTTGCATCGCCGGTGAAGGGTTTGGGCAAAGTAAAGATCGTCGCGCAAGGCGTTTTGGTTGATACGCTTGCGTTTGCTTCGCTAGTCTGATGTGTTACCGCTGCTTCTTGATTAGGCATGCCGATCACCGACTGACGTTTCGGAAGCTGTACCATTTTCTGTAACCAACGGTCCAGCTTCGGATAAACTGTACGAGGTTAAAGGTCCACCAGTCGCCGAGGCGAAAGCCGGGGTCTTCCGGACGCCAATGAGCAAACGCTGTTTGGTCCAGATGTCGGTAGTACAGCTCACGTTCAGGATGAAATGGGCGAAAGTTCCAAGGCTTGTACTCGGTGGTGTAATGCACAATTGCCGGATCGTCGCGCATCTGAGCAAACTGCGACGGTGCTATCGGTGCGTGATTCTCGTCAGGATACTCGTATACGTGCGTTCCCTGATTCCACCGGGCCGGCAACTTTCCCCATTGGCCTGAGAAAACGACGTTGAGCGCGTACTGATCCCAACACCAGACATGGGCGCTGTTGGTGCGCAGACATTCGAACAGCCGCGATGAAATGTTCTCCGCACGCCAACGCTTAAGGTTCAGCACCATTACGCCACTGTTGAAATAGTGTTCCTCGCCGTCGATGCCAAGCTCTCGCCAGTTTGGAATTGGTCTTAACGCGTTAACAAAAGGTACAGAAGAGAGTGATGCCTCATCGGTTTTGTTGGCCGCTTTTTCGGTAGACGCGGTCGAGCCTTCTTGCGTCTTACGTGATGCAACAAACGACTTTGCATCGACAAAAGGGCAGGAAATGTCTACCGCCGCTAAGCAGTAGTGATCGCCAAGGTCCATTTTCCAGAGCTTACACAAGTCATCCAGTACTAACAGGTCTGAGTCGAGGTAGATTACCTTGTCGATCCACGATGGCAGCAGTTGGTCTGCCATCAATCGTAGGTACGCGCTGTGGCTGATGTGGTGCGAAACAGATAGATCTTGCACAAGTTTCAAATCAGCACGAATCACGTCGATTGTGATTGGAAGTTCGGCGAGTGTTTCACGAATACCCATCCAACTGGATTCAGAGATTCCGCCATCCAAAAGGACGACATATAAATGTTCGCCAACCGATAGGTTGCACGCTGCCGAATGCAATGTGACGGCCAAAGGCATCGCGTATGATTCATCTGCAGCACACAGCACCACCGGAGATGTCGTTCGGACATCCTGAGTGAGTTTGAATGTTGTTGCAGTTTGTTGAATCATGCGTGGAGTTTGAAACTGATGGGGAAAAGTTGTTTAAGTTGTGCGGCGACTTGTGTATACGCGAGGTCAGACCGTCGGTGATTGCGAGTCATGTGGCACGTTGGATTTTGAATCGTCGAGTAAGACTTCGGTTCGCGACCCTGCCGAGAGCACTTTGAGAATGCGCTCGCGAAAGCGAATGACGGGACCGGCAAGCGGGTGAGTGTTAATCTGATCAAAGATCTTGTGAGCCTCTGTCAACTCTGCTTCCAAGTCTGCTATGCGGTTCTCTTGGTGATTGATGTGGCGGCGCGCGTTGGAAAGTAATGCTTGCAGTTCGACAACGTCGGATTGTTGAAACGCTTCATCGTCGGGGAACAGCCGAACATGATCAAGCGGAGCGGAATCGGGTGCTGGATGAGAAAGCAGTGGATCTGAGAAACACAAAGATTGTCCGGCCGCAATTTGTTCTTTTGCGAGATCCGCCATCTTTCGGATTAATGTTGCCATTGTTTCGGTGGCGCTGGAACTTTCGTAAAGCGTCTGGCTCAAAGCGTGGCGCTGAAACGTCATTTTGGCTTCCGGCGGATCACGCAAATCTTGGATTACGGGGGCGATTTGACCAGGACCGTTGATCTGCCAAGCTGCTGATAGGTACGTTGGACAAACGTGATAGTTCAGCAC
>CAZDBE010000425.1:0-4144 GCA_964503675.1 uncultured Pirellulaceae bacterium
ACACCGATACGGTAGTTCTCGTAAACGACTGGGGTGAAGTTAAGACCGTCAATGTGAAATCAGCTGGATCTTTCGCTCTGCGAAGATACGCCAACACGCTTTTGTCGCCGCTCATGGAATCCACCCATTCGAAACCGGCGGAGTCAAAATCAACCTCGTGCAGTGATTTCTCTTCCTTGTATAAACGGTTTAGATCTCCGACCATCTTTCTTAGGCCCGAGTGCGTATCCCACTGACACAAATCCCATTGCAACCCGTCGTCGCAATTCCATTCGTTCCACTGGCCCCACTCACAACCCATGAACATCAGATTCTTGCCAGGATGGGTCCACATATAAGAATACAGAAGTCGCAAATTGGCAAACTTCTGCCAAGTGTCACCAGGCATCTGATCCAGCAGCGAACCTTTTCCATGAACAACTTCGTCATGCGAGAAAGGCAGCATAAAGTTCTCAGTAAACGCGTAGATCAAGCTGAAAGTCAATTCGTCGTGATGGTACTTGCGATGAACGGGCTCTTTGGTCATGTAACGCAGCGTGTCATTCATCCAGCCCATGTTCCACTTGATACTGAAACCAAGGCCGCCGCTAGAGGTTGGGTGTGAGACACCGCCCCAAGCCGTTGATTCTTCGGCGATCGTTAGCACGCCCGGGTGCAGTTCATGAACTTTCTCGTTGAGGCGTTTAAGGAAATCGATCGCGCCCAGATTCTCGCGGCCGCCATGCTCGTTCGGCACCCACTCGCCATCCTCACGGCTGTAGTCCAAGTACAGCATTGACGCCACCGCATCGACACGCAGGCCGTCGATGTGATAGTGCTTCAACCAGAATAACGCGTTGGAGATGAGGAAGTTCTTCACCTCGTTGCGATCGTAGTTGAAAATCAGCGTGTCCCAGTCAGGATGCTCGCCCTGACGCGGGTCAGCGTGTTCGTAAAGTGCTGTTCCGTCGAATTTACCCAAGCCGTGGCCGTCTTTTGGGAAGTGAGCCGGTACCCAGTCGACCAGCACGCCAATGCCGTTCTGGTGGCAGTGGTCGACGAAGAACATTAGGTCTTCGGGCGTTCCGTAACGACTGGTTGGTGCGAAATAGCCAACGGTCTGATACCCCCAACTGCCAGTAAACGGATGTTCGGTAATCGGCATCAGTTCGACATGCGTGAATCCAAACTCTTTGCAGTAGTCGACGATGCGTGTTGCAATGTCGCGGTAGTTCATCCAGCCGTTTTCACGATTGGGATCGTGTTGCCAGCTGCCCGGGTGAATCTCGTAGACTGAGATGGGTTTGGACAGTTGGTCTTCACTTGCACGTTTGGTAATCCATGCCTCGTCATTCCATTGGTAGGAGTTCAGATCTGAGACGATCGAAGCGGTGCAGGGTGGAACCTCGCTAAAGAAACCGTACGGGTCGGATTTTTCGACCACGTTGCCGTGAGCATCTGTGACGCTGAATTTGTATTTCTCGCCAAATCCCAAATCGGGGATAAACAATTCCCAGATACCGCTGGGGATTAGTTTCTGCATTGGATTGGCAGATTTGTCCCAGTAGTTGAAGTCACCGACAAGGCTAATTCCCTGCGCGTTTGGAGCCCACACAGTGAAATTGATTCCAGTGACGCCGTTTATCTCGCGCCGGTGAGCGCCAAGTCGATCGTAGATGTCGAAGTGGCTTCCCTCGTTGAACAGATGAAGATCTAGTTCGGACATCTGCGAATCGAAAGCGTATGGGTCGTGAATCGTCATCTTGTGTTGACCTTGGTGGACAATAAATTTGTACTGACCGGAATCAGTCTGATATACGTTCTTTTCGCAAACGACTTCGTACAGCCCGGATCGGGTGACGAGTTTCATTTGTTGCTCGACTGTTTCGCTAGCGTTGGTGATCCACACCTCATCAGCGCGAGGAAAAAAGCCTCGCACGATTGTTGGTACCAGAGACCGACCATCGTCTGAAGATACTTGTGTAGGCCCCAAGAGAGAGCGCGGATCCGCTAGCGAACCCTCCATCATTGCTTCAGCAGCTGCGGTGTCTAACGGCACCGAAACATCCATCCATGCGTTCATCGTAAAAAACGTCCTGTTTAGGTTAGAATGAATCGACCGGTTCGTCCACTGAGCGATCGATTTTTCGTATATTTCGTCGGGCAATCTGCCCTTTATTTAAGCCTGAGCCCTAACTAATTAGCGGAACAGCCAAAAGCCTTCGCCTGTCGCTCTTCAGCTGGCGTATCGGGACCAATTTCGGTCACGCGTGTCCATCCCTTGCGGGTCGCTTTGAACAGCTTCCTATGCCGTGCCTGCAGTTCCTCGATGTCAGCGACGTCAGCCAGCGGGTCGTTCATCCGTTCGGTCGTTAGAACAATCTTCCGGCGTCCGCGTGGCTGATCCGAATTTCGAGTTACTGCCGCCCGTCGAGCTTCTGATGCGAAAGGTGTTTCGTATGGGCTCAAGCTCGGGTCGTTTGCCAGATCAACACCCGTGGAAGCAGCCAAATTGTTCATCCGATTTGCACTGGATTGATGGGCTGATCTGAGTCTTGTGTCGATCGCCATCGTTCGCAACGAGCGCGATAGGCTGGATTTATCGGACCGGCCGCTCATGGACCAGATACGGCAATCCACCTTGTGAATCTGCATCGCGCGATCGATTCGTTTCCAAAGATCGTCGTGCTTGACGGGAGCCATCTCTCCGAAACGCTCCCAATGCCAGTTGTGTTCCCGCCAGAATGCAATTCCTGAGCGGATTCCGCGGCCGACATACTTGCTGGGTGTGATGAGGGTGACCTGTGAAGGTTGCTCGAGGGCTTCGATCCCTCGAACAACTGCTAGAAGATTTAGCCGCTCCCCAGTGGTATCGGGCTCTATCTCGTCTGCCTCAATGCGCGAACCATGGCCAATAGGTTCAAGCACAAAATGCCAGCTGCCACCGCGGGGATGGAGACCCGGTTGGGTGAGTTGACTGGCTTTAGACACATCGCCTGGCAGGTTTTGCTGCGAGCCGGTGAGTAATAGATAGTGGGGAGCGGTTTTCATATTATGACGACGCCTGAGGATCCGGAAATCAGGTATGGAAAGTTAAGTGCGATGACCTTCCGTGTCGTCCCACGCTTTGATGGTGTTTAAGCGCAGCGCGTTCTCCATGAACGCTTATGTCGCAAACCTCTGATAGTGATTGTGATAGCATCGGCAAACTTGCCTTAAGAGGAAAAGTCAAAGTTAGTGAATTTCCTTAGTTAGTCAGCAGGGTCGTTGGCCTTACTGGAGGAATCGCTGTGACCTGAATTCGTCACTGAAGAAGGTGTGGAACTCAACCCTAGTTCGCATATCTCTCGTAGCTACGCTCGCCAGAGCGTGGGACCACCGTCTGGCGACGGTAGCTACATTCCCCATGCCAGCACCTGCCGCTATCGCTGAATGTAAAACTTTAAGGATTGGCGAAAGTTTGACGGATGAGGCGCCGATACTACTTCCGTTGGTCATAGCACCGCGATTTAATCGCGCTGTTTGACTGATGAACCGGGGGGTTCGTTGGCAAACGATTTGATTGCCAAACGTCATCTGTGGCTTCTTCGGAAGCCACGATGACGTTTTACACAACATCAGGATATGGAACTCCGATGAAACTCACCCGAACTAAATTCTTGCTGGCTGTTGCCATGGCGTCTATCGCCAGTGGATGTACGCCCACCAAGCCTATCTATCTCAATGACACCGGCGACCTCTCGACGTACATCGAGAAGGCAACCTCAATCGAGTATCCCGATGTCGATGTACGCTCCCTAGACGAGGTCGAGCAGGCCCATGCTCCGGTGACGGTCGCGGATCCTGACTTCCAAAACTACGAAGATATGACTTTGGAGCAAGCTGTCGGGTATGCGTTGCAGAACGGCAAGGTGTTCCGCGGGTTTGGCACGGCCAGCCTACAGGGAACACGTGTCTCTCCGGGCGTCGACAATCTGATCAACGGCATTGCAGGCGCAGGAACGATTTACGACGTGGCGATCCGCGAGACCGAGCCGGGATTCATTGGAACCCCTGGTCAGATCTCATCGCCGGGCAGTATCTCCACCAACACGGGGTTGGATGTCAATCAAGGTGTCGAAGCCGCCCTAGCTGACTTCGATGCTCAGTTCACCAGTACCATGTC
>CAZDBE010000426.1:0-4068 GCA_964503675.1 uncultured Pirellulaceae bacterium
ATCTTGAAGAGTTAAGTGGTTCGCCCGCCGCTTACAATTGACAAACAGCAAATTGAACTTCCACGGTTGTGCGATCCGAATCCACCAAAGGCCACCCTCGAGAATCCCGTTTCGAATATCAGCCTAACGAACGAGGACGCAGCCCATCGATAGCTGCCTAGTTCTTCGGGGCACATTGAGGACGCAACCGATCGCACGGGCGAAGAGGGCAAGTCATGCCTAGTGTTCCAAACGGGCCCGGTTCAGGAGTGCAACCTGCAACGTTGCCGACAGTGAAGCAGCGCAGGCTAATTCGGCGCATAAAAAAAGCGTTTCCGACTCTCTGTCGGAAACGCTTCATATTTCATCATACTCTAGATTTTCCAGAGCCTAGTTTGTAGGGCTTGAATCGTTGTCATCGTCACCGCTGACTGCAACCGCGATGATTCCACCGATAGCTCCTAAGCGGAAAAGACGCGAGCTTAACAATCCGCCACCGCCGCCAATACCACCACCGCCGCCACCACAGCTACCGCAAGGTGCAGCGCTAAACGACTGAGCCGGAGCCGCACCGCAGCTGCTGTAAGCGACTTCTGCGGGTTGTGCTGAGAGGCCCATGCTGCATGTTGAGCAACCGCCATCAGAGTAAGGAGCAACGTCAAACGAAGACTGTCCAACGTAAGGATCAGCGGCACCAAGCATCTCGTAAGAGCCCGGCTCGATGTTTTGGAATGAGAAGTTTCCTTCTTCATCGGCGGTTACAGTGCTGACTACTTTACCATCTTGGGTAAGCGTCATTTTAGCTTCCGAAGCCTTCTCAGCAGTTTCGGTAACGAAAGCATTGCCTGCTAGAGAACCGTCTTCTTGGAGAGTTACCGCTTCTTGTGCACTGCTTACAGAGCAGGCGGCAAGACATGCGATAGCCGCGAACATTTTTGCAAGGGGGTTTAGGTTAATCATAAGGTGTCCTTAAAAGTTGTCCTTCAAAGTCGGCTTCAGCCGCGATCGGTAGTAACTTGGGGAAAACAGGTAAACTCAGGCCGCTATAATACCGCGACAATTTGGGTAGTCAATCGTTACAAACAATAAAACCGCAAAAACTACCCAAAATAAAGGTTTTCACCATCCAGACTGCAAACACCCTGAAAACGCGGAGCTTTCGGGGTGTTTCAGCACCATTGTGGGGAAGCTTAATAAGTCGTCGCCTTAAATCAACATCAAAATCATACTATCCCTGCAAATTGCTCAAAATCCCGTTCCAAGCACAAGATATCTATTCAACCGGTGCCGCGCTTTTGATTGCGTCGAAGAATGCCCTAATATAATAATCAGGTCCTTCGAACGCGTGAAATCACGAACAGCGCATGAAAAAAGCGATCCGGCACTTGCCGGATCGCTTAGATTTCTTACTCAATGCCCTAAACAATGTCAGGCAAAATGTCTGGGTTCTTCAGCGTTTGACTAGTTAGTCGGGCTGGCGTCGTCGTCATCATCACTTACTGCAACAGCAATGATACCGCCGGCAACTCCGAGTCCAAGTAGAGGACGGCTGAGCAATCCGCCGCCACCGCCAAGCAATCCGCCGCCACCGCCAGCATATCCGCCGCCGCCACCGCCGATTACTCCACCACCGCCACATCCGCATGAAGCGGCTGGTGCAGAACCACAAGTTTCGTAAGCAACTTCTGGTGCAGCTTCAGTCAGGCCCATGTTGCAAACTGAGCACCCAGCATCTTGAGCGTACGGAGCAACCGTTACAGCGGCACTGCCGACGTAAGGGCTTGCTGTTCCAACCATGTTGTAAACACCGGGCTCAACGTTTGCAAAAGAGAAGTTTCCCTTTTCATCGGTTGCAACAGTGCTGACCACTTCACCGTCTTGCGACAGAGTGATTTTCGCATCAACTGCTTCATCTGTCGCTGCAACGAAGGCTTTGCCCTTCAAAGAGCCATCTTCTTGAAGCGTGATCGCTTCTTGGGCACTTGCAGCAGCGCAGGTTGCAAAACATGCAACAACTGCCAAAAGTTGGTAAACGGGATTGATTTTCATAGGGGAGTCCTTGGACGGTTAAAACCGCATTCTTAAATTGGAGGAGCGGCGGCGGTTGTACTGACCGAAGGATGAATTTCCTTAACCAGCAGTAGCTCCCGCCAACCATAAACAACGGCAAAATTCGGCCATCCCAAGCACGACGCTAGGAGGCTAATTTCTTCCGAAACAATAGTTCCCTTTCACTTGCCCTCAAAAAGGGGAAATAGAAAGGAGTCAGCCTGATTCTTCAGTGGCTGGCCACGTTTTTGAGCCCGAAACGCCGTAGCGAGGATCAGACTCTTGAAATGGCACAATCACTTCAGAATTAAACTTTCGAAGTGTAGGTCGCAGAAAGTCGGTGTGCGTCGAACATTCTGCTTGTTTTGTAAAAACTTTGGTTTTCTGGCTTTACGCTTAAGATATCGAGAGCAAGTTCTCTCTTTCTAAGCAACCATGTAGGGAGATTTATCGTCTTCTCTTTCCCAGTCTCGTAAGCATTAATTGCGTTTGCCCCCTGTCGATTAGTCAGTTTTCATGAAACAGCGCGGATTTACTCTAGTCGAACTCTTGGTAGTGATTGCCATCATTGGCATTCTCGTAGGGATTCTCCTGCCCGCCGTTCAGATGGTTCGCGAATCGGCTCGTCGCACACAATGCCTGAACAATCTCAAGCAAATTGGCCTCGCGGTGCAGAATTACGAGGGCGCCCACTCCCAAATCCCCCCCGCGCGACCGGCAGACCGCTTCCTTACCTGGCCGGTATTATTGATGCCATTCCTAGAATACAACAACCTTTACCAGCAATTTGACATCCAAGCTCAGTACTCCGTCCAAGATCCATCGGTCGTCAGAGAAGGAATGCAGGTGATGATTTGCCCCAGTCGCCGCACTGGAATTCCAATAAGCCTTGGCGAAACCAACGGCAGTCTCTCGGGGGCAGTTGGCGACTATGCGGGTAATGCCGGAAGTCACGCTCACCACCTCACCTTTGATTGGGCTTTGTTCGAAAATGAGGTCGATGGCGTCTTCAACAGCGGATTCTCTAGAGAGAATAGGGTTGTCAACTTCAAGCTGACCGGTCCATTCAGAGGGCGCTACGGATTTGAAGACGTCACTGACGGACTTTCCAACACACAGTTCATTGGCGAAAAATTTGTCTCACCGGATCGCTTGGGCGAGCCGGGTGGCAATGGTGACGGTTGCATCTACAACGGGGACGAACCGTCTACGTTCATGAGGCTGGCAGGTGGCGGTTTTTTGAGACTGGCGTCGAGCCCTAACGATGGAACGGTCGTGGGAGATTTCCCGGTCTTCGGCAGCGCTCATCCGGGAACCGTCGGATTTGTTTTTGGTGACGGCAGCACACACTCATTGAATGTAAATACTGATGGTGACGTTTTAGCCAACTTAAGCGCCCGAAATGACGGCCAATCGGTTTCGCTGCCGTAGCAACGTCGCGTTCGAGTTCGCATCAAGCAGCGTGTTTACCTCACAGCGCCAGATATAATCAAATCAAGTATACACCGGACAGCAATTGAGTCATCCCTCCCTATATTTTGTCGGCACTCCCAAAGAGATCGCCCACCATGCGTCGCCACTGATGGAGTCGCTCGCTGATTTTGCGCCGCGGGTAGTCGCCCCCAAAGAGGTGGTCGCAATTGCCAAGCCCGGGGACGTTGCCGTTTTTTATTCAGAACACTTTGAACGCTTTCGGTCGGCAATCGATCAACTGAAAACCAATTCGGTGGCCACGCTCTATATGATCGACGGAGTGCTCGAATGGCGAAACGCTTGGGAGAACCAGCCCAATGAGGTTGCCTGCCCTCACACCATGCGTCCGGTACTCTGTCACAAGGTAGCCTGCATTGGCGAAAACCAAGCTCGAACACTCAGCAGTTGGGGCAACCAAGCTAAAGTTGAAGTCGTCGGCGTCCCTAGGTTCGATCGCTACCGGCACTTCGATCATTCCCAAAAGCAAAGTTCAGGCGGGCAAACGCGCCGCCCCGAATCCCGCTTGGATATCCTAGTCGTCACTGCCAAGACTCCAGCATTCACGAC
>CAZDBE010000427.1:0-4064 GCA_964503675.1 uncultured Pirellulaceae bacterium
GACTCATTCCTTCCAAGTCACAGGCGATGAACCGCTTCGCGCTGACCACATCGTGCGCGATCTGACTCAACTTTCACGCAGTAAAATCACTAGGCTGTTCGGTAATGGTTGCGTTAGCGTTAATGGGAAACCTTGCAAGGATAGTTTCTTCCGCGTCAGCGCGGGCGACCTCGTTGAAGTGAGCTTCAATCCAGCAGCCGGTTACCCGGAGCCGACCAAAGCTTGGGATGATCGCACCTTCGATGTGGTGTTTGAAGACTCATGGATCATTGTGGTCAACAAATCGGCTGGCATCCTGACAGTGCCGACCGAAAAATCTACCGGTAATACGCTGCTGGATCGGTTGAAACTTTATCTAAACCACTCGCGTCGTGGGCGTGAGTGTTTTGTCGTTCACCGCCTTGACCGTGAGGCGAGCGGTCTGTTGGTGTTCGCTAAATCAGAAGTTGGCGCCGGTTTGTTGCAGGCTCAGTTTGCTGACAATGCTCCAACACGAATGTTCACTGCGATCGTCAACGGCAACATGAGCAAGCCCGAGGGCAAATTTGAATGCCGATTGGCCACGGCAAGTAATCTGGATCAATATGCGGTGTATGGCAAAGACGAAGGGCAATTGGCGACGACTGAGTATCGTGTGATCCGTGAGAAACTGGACACGACCATTGTTGAATTGAAGTTGGTTACCGCGCGTCGTCATCAAATGCGCGTGCATCTGGCTGATGCGGGGCATCCAGTTTTGGGAGACCCGCGTTACGGCAGAGGGAAATCAAAGCATCGCAACTGGCACAAGCGCCGGATGGCCCTTCACGGTCACCGCCGTGAGTTTCTGCATCCTGAAAGTGCGGCGCCGATGGTATTCGATTCTGCGGTTCCTGTGGGCATGAAAAAGTTTCGCCCGCAGCCATTGGAAGAATAACTGTCTTTCACTCCGATGCTGTGATTAAATGAATCATTCGCCTTTCGCTACGAAAAAAAGTGACAGGCTCTCCGCGAAATGCGATTAAGTGGCCGCTTCGGCATCTCCGTCCATCAGCGACAGTTCGCGCTGCAAGATCTTTAGCAGCGTCTGTAGGAATACCACAACCATCGGGCCAATCAAAATGCCGATCGGACCCAATGCCGCCACGCCACCAATTACGCTTAACAATGCTAGGAGCGGATGCAGGTTGGTTTCCCCGTGCAAGATGTAGGGTTTGATGAAATTATCGGCCATCGAGATTACAGCCGCGCCGTAGATCGCCAGCCCGATTGCTCCGGACAAATTGTTGTCAAAGAAGTACAGGTATAAACTGCATGGGATCCAGACCGCCGCCGCTCCCACAAAGGGTACCATCGCAAGAACTGCAGACAGAAGCGTTAGCAAGAAGATCGAGTCTAGACCGACGAAGTAGAATCCAATTCCGGCCAGCAATCCTTGGGCAAGTGCGGACAATAACGTCGCCACCACCACCGCTCGGCTGACGCGCCCAAATTCCCCCACCAATTCCTGCTCGTGTTCGTCATCCAGTGGCGACAGACCCTTAAAGGACTCAACCATTGCTGGTCCGTCCAACAAAAAGAAGTAGAGGCTGATCAGCATAATCGCGGTGCCAATGACTAGGCTGCCAAGAATAGATCCTGCGACGCCACCGAATTCTACGACGCGCTTCTGCAGGAAATGACGGCCCTCGTCCGAGTATCGTCTTAACCTCTCTTCGGTAGGGTTGAGCAGTTCAATTGCAAATGCTCGAGTTTTTCCGCCTAAAAGGTCGTATTTAAACTGAGCAAATGTTTGCTGCGAATCGTCCAACATTTCTCGGTAGTCGTGCAATCCAGCATTGAATTTGTCCGAGTTGGGATCCATGTCGGCGACCAGCGATCTTTGCAGCGCGCGAAGGCTGCCAAGACAATCGCAGAATGCACCCCATTTAGCTTCCCGGCTTGAACGATTTGGTGTGCTCTCTGTTTCGTCCAAAATTTCATCTGGATCGGCCTGCCGGTCATTATCACTAGGCGGTTGAAGATTCTGTTCTTCAGCAATTTTGCCAGCGGATTGTGAAATCTCAAACAGGTTGGTGCCGTGCAATTTAAGCTTCTCGAACTCGGCGGTATCCGTTAGTTGCAATGCCCGAAGTCGCTCGTCGATGTCGCGTACCTGATCCGCGTTAGGCAAGTCTAGCTTCATTTTATGACGGGCCGTTTGAATATCTTTGAGGATCTTGGTGGAGCTGAACTGGTTAAATACGTCGCGACTTTCGGCGGCAGCCATCATCAACAACAGCGCCAGCGGTACTAGGACTGCCAGTAGAATGGAAAGCGTGGTGAGTGCGGCGGCCAGTTTTTCGCGACCGCCTGTTTTGTCCAGAATCCAACGGTGAACGGGACGGAAAATGACGACCAGTAGTGCCGCCAGAAACAGAGGAATGATGAACTTGGCCATCACCCAATAGAAGATGATGCCGACCAAGCCGATGACGCCCAGTAAGAACAGAAACGAAATAAAGCGTGTCGGCGACGAAGCCGCCGTTACTGCTGGGGCGTTTGCTTCGGCCGGTTCAGTCTGCGGCCGGGGTTGGTCGCTCTGTTGGGCGATCGATTCTTCCTTCGGTGGGTGCGAAGGCTGGCTACTTGCGGTCGACTTATTCTCAGACGCCATGTCGTGTTATCTCGTGTTTCGTTGGGTCTCTTTGCATACACAAGGTATCAAAAACCGGTGGATGCGGGAAAGGTATTACTCAGTTCAGTAGCCGTAATTCGTCGCCGACCAGATTCTTCTTGGGATGTTTTTGGGAATTCGTTGATTTTCGCTGTCTGATAGGCGCTTTCTGATATTCACAGTCACTTCCGCTGGAGGAGCTGACACACCCGAAGGCATAAGCGACCGATAAGCATGTTTGCGACTGAGAAACATCAGCTTTGCTTCTGTAGTCTTTCCTCCAGCTTGCCCTCTGACGGCAAAAAACATCAGGTCCGGTTGTGCCGATAGTATGGATTATGCGGTGGGAGAATGTGACAAGATCCTCATAGCTTATGCAAAGTTACTTACCGGCGCGATCGGTCGTGCTGGCAATAACTCGGCCAAGTTATGCCGATAATCAGGTTGAGACTCTGCGGATTTGAACGGAAAGAGATGTTGAAACACATCTAACTAAGTATCCAGAAGTGCGATTTAAACCGCTTGTTTTCTCGGTTTCTTGTAGGTTCTCGACCTACATTTACATGGCGAATCACTCAGCGATGGACATCTAGATGTTAAAAGTTGAGGCGTGGGATTCTGCCAACAAACGCAGAACATTTTAGGAAATTCTTCCTGAATTTTATGTGCCGGTTATCTTTTCTTCTGTGATGGCATGAAAAAACCACTGAGTATTGTTAACGAGTTCTTCGGCAAGTTTTGGCCGGGACGAACCAAAGCCAAGCCCGCTGCGCAAGAGCTAAATCTTCAGAATTTGGAAGAGAGAGTTCTGTATGATGCATCGCCCTTGGGCGTGCTTGCTCAGGATGTCATGGAAGTTCAAGACGTTGAACTATCGATCGATGACGCTCTGGAGCAAATCGACGAGTTGAGCCTCGCTTATGATGGAATCGGCGAGTCGGAGGCGGGCGATGGTTTTGTCGTCGATGATGACGCGTTTTTGTCCAATGAAGATCTCAACCTGATCGTGATCGATTCACGAATCACGGACTATGATCAACTGCTTGCAGATCTTCATGAATCCAACATCAACTTCGAAATCCTTGAACTTGATGGGACGACAAACGGTATTGAAGAGATCACAAGGCGACTCAACGCTGGCGTCGAGTACGCAGCACTTCACATTATTGGTCATGGAGAGCAAGCCAATCTCCAGCTGGGATCAACAGAGCTTGGTGCGAACAACATTGATGAATACCAATCGCAGATTTCTAGTTGGCGAGCGGGACTTACGGGGGATGCCGACATCCTACTGTATGGTTGTGATGTTGCGGGTAGTCAAGAAGGTATCGATTTCGTCGACCGATTCAATCAACTTACCGGCGCTGACGTGGCTGCCAGTACGGACCTCACGGGAAACACGCTGCTGGGCGGGGATTGGGAGTTTGAG